>JBFILW010000190.1:0-5432 GCA_041612005.1 Gemmatimonadota bacterium | reverse complement strand
GCCGGGCGGGTCCCCGGCCGGCGGCTCAACGGCCTCGGCCGCTCGCGTAATCGGGGGCGCATCGCCGCTGCTGGCGACCGCCTGGCTCACACCCAGGGACGGACCCCATATCCACGCCGTGCGCCGTACTCGCGTCCAGCCTCCCTGCTGTCCAACGCGCTCGAGAAGAAAACCCTGCAGGAGCCGGGCGAGGATCTTACCATTCGGCCGGTCGCGGAGGTTCTCGCCACCCTGCTTGGATACCACCAGATTGAAGCCGTCGCGTGTGCTGGACCTGACGGACTGGGACCAGACCCAGCCCTCGAGAGTGACTTCACGCCACTGACCGCGACGTCCAACGATCTCGACCGGAGTGTTCTGGAAAACCGTGGCGAGGCGCTTGCCGGGCACCGCGCCATTCGGCTCCTGGCGCAGGTTCTCCTCGGCGGGCACTACCTGCGAGGTCTGGGCGCCGAGCGGTACGGAGGCACCGAGGAACGCGATAACCGAAGCCGCGGCGAGCAATTGCGGTCTGATGTTGCCCATAGATGCTGGAAAAGCGAGTCTGGCCCGCCTACATTGCGCCGCCGCAAGAAGGTTGCTGACCACTCGCTTCGTTTTGTTCATCGTCGCGCGGCGTCCGCGCATGTCGGCCAGAGTCGAGTATAGAGACGTGGCGGAAACGCTGTCAAACCTATCTTCGAGGATCGTGTTGCGGGCATATCTGCGAGCATTTCTCTGCGTTCCCCTGTCCATCATCCCTGTCCTCACCGTTGCACAGACGTTGCACGCGCAGGACGACCAGCCGGTCGTCCAAGAAGAGGTTATCGATACACCGTTCCGATGGATAGAGCGAGGGTTCCGTGTCGGCCTTTACGGGGGCTACGTATTCACCAACCGGGGAATGCTGAACATGGGGCCGGGACCGTCGCCGATCGTCGGAACCCGCCTTCGCGTTCGGCTCAGCAGTCCGCTGTCGCTGGAGCTCAACTTCGGCTACGGTTTCAACTCGAACCTCTACCTCCTCGACCCCAGGTCACCCGAGTATCCGGCTGCAGTGGACACGGTCGGGGTCACCTGGGCCTTGCTGCAGGGAGGGTTCCAGTTCTCGCTTACCGGCGCTCGCACGTGGCACGGGTGGCAGCCATATATCCTTCTCGAGGGCGGCATCCTCTTCGGGTTGAGCCAGGAACGGACCAACAAGCTCGACATTCCCACCACCCCCTTCCTGTTCAGAATCGGCACCCAGCCGGCGATTGACTTCGGGCTCGGCGTGGAGCGACAAATGGGCAAGGTTGGCGTCGCGTTCGAGGCCCGCAGCCACTTATGGCGCATCAAGGCACCCGAAGGGTTCTTCTTGCCGAACATCCTGCTCGATCTTGGCGAGAGAGGCCTGCCCGTCGCGCAAGCCTCGGACTGGACCCTCAACTTCGAGTTCAGCCTAGCTCTTTACTACTACTTCTAGCAGATCGCCGAGAACCCCGATGGGTCGCCCCTGATGTCGCCCGCCACACCCAACGATCCGGGCACCCCGCCCTACGCGGTCGAGGAGTCGGCTGTTGAGCTGATCCTGAACGATGTCCCGACCGCCTGCTTCCATTGCACGCCACAAAGCGTGGAGGAGATGGTGCTCGGGTGGCTGCTCGGAGAGGGACTCGCCGCTACAGCGGTGGAAGTCGAATCGATCGTTGTCGCCGACGATCTGCGCACGGTATTCGCGCGCCTGGCCAACTCACCTGGGCTATCCCTCGTCGGCGCCAGCGCGCTCGCAGGCTGCGAGCGTTGGACCGACCCGGCTGAGATCCCCCGGGAAGCCAAGCGGGCTTCGGCCGCCATCACACGTCTGTGCTCCGATCGCACCGGTCTGCGTCCCTTGTTCGCCGCCATGTTCGAGCGGGCCGAGCTCCGGGAGGCGGGCGGCGGCATCCACACCGGTGCCCTGGTCGTGGATGGCGAGGTGCGGCTGGTCGTCGAGGATGTGGGCCGCCACAACCTCGTCGACAAGATCGTCGGCCTTGCCGTGCGCGCCGGGATGCCTCTGCACGAATCGATCGTCCTGTTGAGCGCGCGGGTATCGGGTGCCATCGCACTTAAGCTGTGGCGGACCGGCGTGCCCGCAGTTGCCACGATCTCGGTTCCTACCACAATGGCACGAGAGATCACGGCGCGGTGCGGCATCACAATCGTGGGGCGTTCTCTGAAACAGAATCCGCACCTCTACTCGGTGGCAGGCTAGCAGGCGCATTCCGGCCGTGGCTGAGAGAACTCGCACACTGGGCGCAATCCTTGCCGGAGGTCGCAATCGTCGATTCGGCTCTCACAAGGCTCTGACGGTTCTCGGTGGCAGACGCATCATCGATCGGGTGTCGGAGGCGGTCGCGGTCGCGGCGCAGCGCGTCGTGGTCGTCGCCAATGAGCCGGAGCTATACGGAGATGTCGCGACCGAGGTCCGTCCGGACGCTCAGGCCGGATTGGGTGCCCTCGGCGGTATCCACTCCGCCGTCCGCTGGGCCAGAGACGTTGGATGCGAAGTCGCGCTCACCGTCGCTTGCGACATGCCGTTCGTCTCCGGAGAGCTGCTGGCGCGGCTGGTCGAGGTGGCCGACAGCACGGCTGCGGTACTTCCCGCCAGCGATGGCCCACGCGGCCTCGAGCCACTCTGCGCCGCATACGGGACCGGCTGTCTGGCCGCGATCGAGGCCGCTATCGAGCGGGGCGAGCGAGCTGTCGTCTCCTTTTTTGATGATGTCGACCTCCGAATCCTGGACGCGGCCGAGGTGGCCCGCCACGGCCAGGCGGAGCATATGTTCATGAACGTCAATCGGCCCCGGGATCTGGTTCGCGCAGAGGGGATTCTAGCCTCGAGAGGTGAAGCATGAGATGGCGACCATGAGTGTGAGAAGGGAGTTCACAATTGCGGGCCGCTGCACTCTGGTCTGCTGCGCGCTGCTGGCCTGTCACGGCGAGCTAAGGGCCCAGGAGGCGACGATCGCCGCCTCCTCGACTCCGATCGAGAACGGAGCGGACCTGACTGAACGACTCGAGCGGCTCTTGGATGACCCGGCTCTGACGCGCGCTCACGTCGGCCTCATCGTTCAGGTCGCCGAGACCGGCGAGGTACTGTTTTCGAGCGAGGCCGAGCGTCGTTTCACGCCGGCCAGCAACACGAAGATCGTCACCGCCGCCGTTGCGTTAGAGGAGCTGGGGGCGGATTACCGATGGCCGACGCGTCTCCTCGCAGCCGGACCGATCCGCGGCGGTAGACTCGAAGGCTCGCTATGGGTGATCGGGAGCGGCGCGCCTGAGCTGAAGCGCGCCGAAGTAGCGGCGTGGGCGACGGCGCTGCGGGAGGCCGGAATCTCGGAGATTGCCGGCGACGTGATCGGCGACGACCGCGCGTTCGATGCTCCCCAGTGGGGGATCGGATGGATGTGGGATGACCTGCAAGCGGGGTGGGGGGGAGGAGTCAGCGGCCTACAGCTCCATCCGAGCACTGCTCGCGCGAACCTGTTTCCCTCGAACGTGGTCGGGGACCCGGCGCAGCTGAGATTCCGCGCCTCAGACGTACCGATCGCAATGGAAAACCGGGTGCGGACGGGCGCTCCTGACTCGGATGTGCAGCTGCGCTTCGTGCCACCGCCGGAAGGTGGTCTGGTGGAGTTGAGAGGATGGATCCCGACCAACGCTGATTCGGTCCCGCTCTACCTGTCGCCCCAGCACCCGACCCCGTACCTGCTCCGCTACCTCGGGAATGTGCTCTCCGACTCTGGAATCGCGGTCGGCGGCGGGCTGAGGCGCGCGCAAGAAGACGAAGCACCGGCCGACTCGACGTGGGGGCACGAGATCCTGTCGGACTCACTCGGCGCCGTACTCGCGGATCTCCTCAAGCCCAGCGACAACCAGATGGCCGAGTCCGTGCTTCGGACACTCGGATACGAGAAGGGGTTGTCCGGTTCCGACCTCCAAGGACTGGAGGTAATCCGCTCGACGCTTTCTGACTGGGGTATCGAGCCCGGCGCCATCGATCTCACCGACGGCTCGGGGATGTCGCGCTACAACGAGGTGACCCCGAGCGCCATGAACCGGCTTCTGCGGGCGATGTGGCGCCATCCCCAGTACGCCGTGTGGCTCGACGCGATGCCGATCGCTGCCACGGACGGCACGCTCCGGCGGCGAATGATCGGCACCCCTGCCGCGGCCAACGTGCGAGCCAAGACCGGCTCGCTTTCGTCCGTACGAGCGCTCTCGGGCTATGTGACGGACGGTGATGGAGAGACGCTCATCTTTTCGCTCCTCCTCAACGGGTACGACTCACCGGGCGAAGTCGCGGTCGCTCTCGAGGACCTGCTGGTCGAGCAGATCTCTCTCTACCATCGGCCGGTAGAGGTCGGATGGCCGGAGTTTCGGGAGCGTCCGAACCAGTGAGCGGCGCCGACCCGAGCTGGCTCGGGTTCGAAGCGGCGCGTGACACGATCCTGGCCCATTGCCGCCCGCTGCCGACCGAGAAGATCGCCATCGCCAACGCTCTCGGTCGCGCCCTCGCCGAAGACGTGCGAGCGCCGCTCGACCACCCGCCCTGGGACAACAGCGCCATGGACGGCTTCGCGGTCAGAGTGGAGGACGTACGCGGAGCGAGCTCCGAGCATCCGGTGCGGCTGCCGGTCTCGGATGATATCCCGGCGGGCGGCTTTCCCCGCGGCGTTCTCGAGAAAGGCACCGCAGCCCGGGTGATGACTGGGGCTCCGGTCCCGGCCGGGGCTTCGGGTGTCATTCGCGTCGAGCACACGGACGGCGGGTCCGAGGCGTCGGTGACGTTCACGCGTGACAGCGACGCCGAGCGTAACATCCGCCGCGCCGGCGAGGACGTGCGGACCGGAGACATCGTCCTGGCGGCAGGGCGCGAATTGACTCCGGCGGCGATCGGCGTCCTCGCGATGACCGGCCAGCGGGAAGTCGCGGTGGGCCGGCGCCCTCGAATCGGAGTGCTGGCCAACGGGGACGAGATCGTCGATTTCGATCGAGTGGCGGAGGCGCTCGAGGGGCGACGGATCATGAACTCGAACAGCTACGCGCTCGCGGCTCAGCTTGCAGACTGCGGGGCCGACGCCGTCCTGCTCGGGATCGCCACCGACGATCCGGCCAGCGTGCGGGAGAGGGTCGAGTCGGCCGCGGACTGCGATGCGGTGATCTCGACGGCCGGCGTAAGCGTGGGCGATCACGACCACGTGCGGACGGCACTCACCCAGCTTGACGCAAGACCGGTGTTTTGGCGGGCTCGGATTCGGCCCGGCGGCCCGATCGCTCTCAGCATGCTCGGAGACCGACCGGTGTGGAGCCTGCCCGGGAACCCCGTATCGGCGGTGGTCACGTTCGAGATCTTCCTCCGTCCCGCGATCCGCAAGATGGCCGGACACGGGCGGCTTCTGCCCCGCCGGCTGCGGGCGAGAGCTCGG
>JBFILW010000189.1:0-5437 GCA_041612005.1 Gemmatimonadota bacterium | reverse complement strand
TAGCCGTAGCTGTCCTCTTCGGCCAGGATCCCCAGGACGATCGGGGTCGAGGAAGCGGCGATCAGGTCCTTGTTGATCTCCATGGTCCTACTCGCGCAGCGCTGAGCGACGTCGGAATCCGAGTGTACATAGCAGCATTATACATAGCAGCATTATGTATGCCAAGAGGCCGGATAACCTGCCATGGCTGTCCACACGCGCTCGGCAGACGAGGAAGACCTCTACGATTCCAACGGCTTCGCCGCGGCACTCAACCAGGCCATCGTGACGCAGGGTCCGCTCGTGCCGGCGCTGCTGCAGGACGAGCGCGGCGTACGCATGGACTTCGAGTTCCGCGACGGCGGGGAACGGGTCGATCCTCGGGATCGCAGCTCCCTGGGGCCGGCGGAGGAGGCCACCAGCACGGCGACCGGCAGCGACAACCCGCTCGCGGTGCTGGTGACCGGCCAGCTCGACGTCCTGGTCGAGGAGACGGCCAGCCTCCGGGCGATCGGTCTTCGTGGATCGAGCGCGGGCGCGCTCGCCGAGGCGGTGATCGGGCTCGCCGCTCAGCCCGGTTCAGCGCGCCTGCCTTAGCAGCGGCCCCGAGGTCCGCCGATTCCCGGAGGTTGGCTGTAAGCTCAACCGGTGGTACGGATCGGATCCGGATGCCGATGACCGATTTCCGGGTCTTCTCCGTATCTGAAAGCCCAGGCGACAGCCCCCGTCTCCACTTCACCCGAGATGGTGCGTGGGCGTCGGAGATCGGCCAATGAGCTGGGTCCAGCCCCGCGTGAGGAGATGCGAGGCCGCGTCAGAGATGACCCTGAATCAGCGGACCGCGAATGGACCGTTGGCGCTCTCGCGCCGCGGTCCTAGAACGTGAAGGTCATCCGCCGGGCTTGGACCAGGAAATCTCGCTGACATACAGGCGCGCCTCCGGCCCGCACCTCGACCGTCGCTGTTCCTGTGAGGTAGAACTGGGCCCCGAGCTGGAAGTCGACCGCCGTGTCCCAACTCTCCCTTGCCGTTAGCCCGTTTCCGATATCCACGAATGGCGTCTCACCCGCGTAGGTTTCCGTCAGGCCGTAATAGAGACCGGAGATCGGCGCGGGAGCGTCTGGGAATTGAAACGACAGCTGAGTGTTCTCGCCGATCGTTTGCCCCTGGGCGGTGGCCTCGACGGTATAGGGAGCGAGGGAAGCTTCACAGGTCGAGGCGCTCAGGCGATACTCGACGTCGTAGGTCCCCTCGAGACTCCGACAATCCAGCGCCAGGTTCTTCTCCTCGCCGATGTGGAGTCGAACGGTGCTGCTGGGACAAGCGGCGCCCGGCACGTTTCCCACCCATATGTCCCACTCTCCCCTGAGCAACGTAATCTCGTAGCTCCCGGCCTCGTCCGTACGGACGGAGATGAGATCTTCTCCGGATCTGAAGATGAGCGTCGAGCCGGCCAAAGGTTCCCCATCGAGGGTCACCTGCCCCCTGATGGTGCCGCTGTTCTCCTCGGGGGCGAGCAGCTCGCTGCGCTCTAGGTTCTTACATCCGGTCGACACGAGGAGGCCCGCCAGGAGCAGGCAGGCGGCGCGAGAGGAGAGGAAGCGCAGGGATCGCTTCGGGCTCGAATGGATCGGGCAGTTCGACATTGAGGCCTCCAGGCTGAGACGTCCGGGCCGGCGTCACCCACAGCGGGCCGGGGACCTGCTCTGGTCCGTTCGCCGGCGGCTCGTGGGGAAGTACGACGAAAAGCGCCCGAGGCGATCACGCCGGACGGCTCACGAAGAGCCGTCGATTCAGGAGGGCTCGGCCAGCCTCGCCTCGAGGCGGCGCAGATGCTCGAGTTGGGCGGGCGTCAGCTCGCCGGCATCCCGGGCCGCAACGAGCTCACGCGCCAAGCCGTTCGCCGCGGCGCGGTCTCCGAGCGCCAGGTGCGCCCCGATGAGGGCCAGCCGGGCGTTGTGCGCCAGCGATGTGCGGTTTCGCGCCGAGGCGCCAGCGAGGGCGGCCGAGAGCACGACCCGGGCCTCTTCCGGATTCCGATCCACGAGGAAACCGCCGAACGAAAGACGGATGGCGGCAACCTGCGGATGGTCATCACCGAGCGCCACGACCGTCACCGCGAGCGACTCCCGGTAGTGACGCTCGGCCTGGTCGAGCTTTCCCATGGCTTGATGGGTACGCGCCAGATCGAGGAGTGATGAGCCGACCGCGGAGTGGTCGTCGCCGAGGACGGTCCTTCGGATCGCGAGAGCCTGCCGGTGCGCGGAGACTGCCTCAATGTACCGGCCGCCGCGATAAAGGGTCGACCCTATGCCGCTCCACGACGAGGCCACGTCGCGGTGATTCGATCCGAGCTTCTCCTCCAGTATCGCCAAGGCGTCGCGATAGAGGCCCTCGGCTTCATCGATCTGGCCGAGCTCGACCAGGACGCTGGCGAGACTCGACATCACGAGCGCGGTTACGGGATGGTCCTGACCCTGGATGCGGGTCTGACGCACGAGCAGATTGCGCAGCGTCCGCTCCGCCTCGGCAAACGCGCCCTCGCGCCGTTGGAACAACGCGAGGTTGTTTTGCGCGATCACCGAGCGTTGGTGGTCCGGTCCGACCGACACCCGCAGCGCCTCGAGCGCCTGCTGCCCCAACCGCGCCGCTTCGGCGAAGTCGCCCTGTCGGAAGTAGAGGACCGCGAGGTTGTTGGCCGTGATGCCGACGGCCCTATGGCCGGGCCCGAGGAGTTCGAGACGGATCGCGAGCGCCTCGCTCAGCAGCGGCTCCGCGCGCTCCATTGCTCCCAGGTGATCCAATACGCTTCCCAGATCGTTGAGCGACCGCGACAGCTCGACGCGCTGCGGATCGCCGAGCCCGCGGCGGATGGAGACGGCCTCCTCGAGCAAGGGCAAGGCCTCCCGGCTGCGGCCCAGCGCGTGGGTGATCCAGCCCAACTGATTCAACGACGCGGCGATATCGGCGTGGCCTGCGCCGTACAACTCTCGTCGAAGCCGCAGGGCGTGACCCGCGTGCCCTTCGGCGGTCGAGAGCATCCCGAGCCGCTCGTACCCTTCGGCCAGGACCTGCAGCATTTCGGCGCGCAACGCCGGTCGATCGGCATACGTCTCGTCGACGGTCTCTCCCTGGAGGTCGAGCAGCTGCCTCGCGGTGATCGTGTCCGCTGCGGCTTGATCCGCCGCTGCACCGCCGAACATCTCGAGGAGAAAGCCGCGCACCTCGATCGCCTTGGCCCGCTCCTCGACCGCCTGGTCACGCTCGCGCGCCACTCGGCGGGACTGCACCTGGGTGACGATGCTCGTGGCCGCGAGCGCGACCATGATGGCTGCTACCGCGACGACGGCGGCCGCGTTGCGTCGGGCGAACTTCACGGCTCGGTAGCGCAGCGTGTCGGGACGGGCGGCCACGGGCAGGCCGGCGAGGTGCCGGCGTACGTCCTCACCCAACATGGCGGCGGACGGATATCGGCGGCCGGGCTGCTTGCGCACCGCCATCAGCACGATGTTGTCGAGATCGCCCGCGAGCCGGCGCCGCAGGCGGTGCGGATCCGTGGCCCGACGAGCGCTGATGTCCGTGGGGGTGACCCTCTCGGTCGTACCGTCGGCTCGGGTCCGGGTCGCTTCGCGTCTCACGATCGTGCTGGGCGCGGCCGGCTCCGTCTCACAGACGGCGCGTTCGATCTCGAGGGGAGTACCCTTGCCGAGGTCGTAAGGCCGGTGGCCGGTCAAAAGCTCGTAGAGCAGCACACCGAGCCCATAGATGTCCGTGGCCGTCGTCACGGTCTCGCCCCGCACCTGCTCCGGAGCCGCGTACTCCGGCGTCAGGAGTTGGGACCCGGTACGCGTCTCGATCGACTCCTCGGTCTCGAGCACCTTTCCGATCCCGAAATCCAGCAGCTTCGGAACCCCGTCGGCCGTGACGAGGATGTTGCCCGGCTTGAGGTCTCGGTGGACGACGAGATTGGAGTGTGCGTGTTGAACGGCTTCGCAGATCGTCCGGAACAGCTCGAGCCGCTGTGCGATCGTCAGGCCGTTTCGATCCGCGTACCTATCGATCGGTTCGCCCTCTATGTACTCCATGACGAAGTACGGGCGGCCTTCGTCCGTGGCTCCGCCGTCGAGGAGCTGGGCGATATTCGGGTGGTGCAAGGCGGCCAGGATACGCCGTTCCTGACGGAAGCGCGCCAGCACGTCGACCGTGTCGAGGCCCTGTCGGATGAGCTTGACGGCTGCGGATCGCCGATAGTCGTCACCCTCGCGAACGGCGAGGAAGACCTCACCCATGCCGCCGCGGCCCAGCAGGCGCACGACCCGATACTGACCGATGAGCCGGTCTGCGGTCGATCCCGTCTCCATTCGGGTGTCGAAGTCGACGACCGGTGTTTCGAGAAACGCCGGCTCCGCCTCGTGCTCGCGCAACAGGCGCGATACGGCGTCCGACAGCCCTCGGTCGCCGGCGCTGGCCTGCTTGACGAACTCCTCTCGCTCGTCCTCAGACCGTTCGAGTGCGGCGAAGAACAACTCCTGAATCCGTTTCCAGGTACGCGGGTCCATGAGGATGTCAGCCGTTGCCGGCTGCCCCCTCCAGCGAACCGGGATCGGTGCCGGCTGCTCGCATCTCCTGACCTAACCATGCCTTCGCAGCCGCCCAGGCTCGGCGTACCGTCACCTCGGAGGCGCCCAGCACGTCGGCGACCTCGCGATGGGTCAGGCCACCGAAGAAGCGATATTGCACGACGGTCGCGCCGCGCTCATCGAACGCGGCGAGCCTCGTGAGAGCCTCGTCGAGTGCCAGGAGTCCCTCGGCCTGGTGATCTTCGATTCCGCGGTCGCCGCGCGGTCCACTGTCGGTCTGCTCTTCGAATGAAACGTGGACCGCACCGCCTCCGCGCTTCCCGGCCGTCTTGCGCTTCGCATAATCGATCAGGATCTGGCGCATGGCTTTCGAGGCGATCGCGAAGAAGTGCGCGCGACTTTGCCATTCCACTCGTGTCTGATCGACGAGCTTCAGGTAGGCTTCGTGAACCAACGCGGTCGGCGTGAGAGTGTGGCCCTCGCGCTGGGAGTGGAGCCGGGCACGCGCGACTCGCTTGAGCTCCGCGTACACTAATGGCATCAGCCGGTCGAACGATTCCCGCCGTCCCTCTGACGCCTCACGTAGCAGCCGCGTGACATCCGGCGAGCGTTCGTCGCGCTCGGTAGGGACCATCGCGCCTCCTTCGGCTATGTCACAACATTCGTGGCCGGGAAACCGCCGGGCAATATGGCGGAAACGGGTGATGACTGAATCACGAGCGGCACGAGACCTGGAACGAGAGCCACTCCGTCGGCATAATCATTGAGGGCGAATAGCTCAGCCTGGTTTAGAGCGCCTGCCTTACAAGCAGGAGGTCGGGGGTTCGAATCCCTCTTCGCCCATGAATCCGCCCCGTGCGCGGCCGGGTCCGGAGGTC
>JBFILW010000188.1:0-5439 GCA_041612005.1 Gemmatimonadota bacterium | reverse complement strand
GGTCGAGCTCGGATCGATGGCCGACTCAGCGCGGCGGGCGACAGGTGACGATGACGCCGTGACGTACATCGTCGATCGTAACATCAACTACACGAATGTCTGCGTCACCGACAGCAACTTCAGCGCGTTCTACCGACGGCCCAACCACGCGGAGGGATATGTCCTCACTTTCGAGGAGGTGGGGGCCAAAGTGGAGGAAGCGAAAGCCGCCGGAGCGGTGCAGATCCTCATGCAGGGCGGACATAATCCGTACTTGAAGCTCGATTACTATACGGGCCTGCTCGAGTACATTAAACGGCACCACCCGATCCACGTGCACGGCTTCTCCGCCTCGGAGCTCGAGATCATCGCTCGCGTGCACAGGATCCCGGTCTCCGAGCTGATTGCGGTACTCCGCTCGGCTGGATTGGACTCGGTGCCGGGGGCGGGAGCCGAGATACTGGTGGACTCGGTGCGCCGAGAGATCGCGAAGAAGAAGACGGACACGGCCGGCTGGCTCGATATCCACCGGCAGGTCCACGAACAGGGACTGCTGAGCAGCGCGACCATGATGTTTGGAGCGGGCGAGAGCCGAGCGGACCGCATCGAGCACATGCTGCGGATCCGGGACTTGCAGGCCGAGACCGGAGGCTTCACCGCGTTTATCTCGTGGACGTTGCAGGCCGAGGGGACGGAAATGTCGGGCATGCCAGAGACGACCGCGATCGAATACCTGAAGACAGTGGCCATCTCCCGATTGGTGATCGACAACATCGAGAATTTCCAGGTCAGCTACGTCACTCAGGGACCGAAGATCGCGCAGGTGGCGCTACGCTTCGGCTGCAACGATTTCGGTTCGCTGATGATGGAGGAGAACGTGGTCTCGGCGACGGGTACCGACTTCATCATGCCGGAGACCGACATGCTCCGCCTCATCGGCGATGCCGGCTTCTCGCCCGTCGCCAGATACCAGGACTACTCGCGCGTTGATCCGACGCTCGACTGGTACTGCGGTTGCCGCGTCTGCCTGAACCGCCGGGTGGCCTGAGATGTCGCGCGTCCTGATCCTGGTGGGGTCCGAGTCCGACCGACCGGCGATGGAGAAGGGGTTGGCCGTTCTGGACGGCGCAGGCGTGGAGTACGAGTTCATCGTGAGCAGCGCCCACCGGGATCCGGTCCGGACGGCGGAGCTGGCGAGCGGAGCTCGTAAGGCTGGCTACGGAGTGATCATCTGCGGCGCGGGCCTCTCGGCAGCACTCCCCGGTGTTGTCGCGGCTCACACGGATCTGCCGGTGATCGGAGTCCCGATCAACGCCGGCACGCTGGGCGGTCTGGACGCACTGCTCTCGATCGTGCAGATGCCGCCCGGTGTGCCCGTCGCCACTGTCGGAATCGACAACTCCCGCAACGCCGCACACTTGGCTCTCCGCATCCTCCGGTCGTCCGGCGCGACAGGCTGAGTCGGCGGTAAGATGCGTGTCGGCATCGGATACGACTCGCACCGCTTCGACCCGGCCCGCCCTCTGGTCCTTGGTGGGGTTACGATTCCCGACCACCCCGGCCTGTCCGGACACTCGGACGGCGATGCAGTCCTTCACGCCGTTATTGACGCACTCCTCGGAGCGGCCGGACTCGGCGGTATCGGCGACCTGTTCCCGGACGACGATCCGCGCTACGCAGGCGCCGACTCACTCGAGCTTCTGGAGGCGGCGGTCGGTGAAGTGCACGGCGCGGGGTACGTCGTCGGCAACGTCGATGTGACTGTGATCGCCGAGACCCCGCGACTCGCGCCTTACGTGCAGGAAATGTCAAACTGCACCGCACCGCGCTGCGGCGTCCGAGCCACCGATGTGTCCGTGAAGGGTAAGTCGAACGAGGCAATGGGGTGGATCGGTCGCGGGGAAGGCCTGGCGGCGATCGCGGTCGTCGCCTTGGCTCACCGCGGCGCAGCGCCGGCATCCGGCCCGGCGGCCGGTTCTCTGTCGCCGAGCTGAGGGCCACGGGAGAGATCGGTGCTACAGCAGTTCGAGGCTCTGCTCGGAATCGTCGGGTTGGTCCCTACCTGGGCGCTGTACGTTCTGATCGGCGCTGGCGCCGCGCTCGAGAATCTGTTCCCTCCGATTCCTTCGGATGTGATGGTGATCTTCGGAGGAGTGTTGGCGGACCGTGGAGTCGTGAAGATCGTTCCGGTGCTGTTGGTGGCGTGGGCCGCCAATGTGACGATGGCCATCATCGTGTACGTGATGTCGCGACGCTACGGACGCGAGGTCTTCCGTCACCGTTGGGCGCACTGGCTGTTGCGTCCGCACCAGCTGGACCAGCTGTCCATTTTTTACGCGACCTACGGGACCGGAGCGATTTTTCTCAGTCGTTTTCTGCCCGTGTTTCGTGTGCTGATTCCGGCATTTGCTGGCGTCAGCCACCTCGGCTTTTTCCGCACGGCGATACCCGTGGCGCTGGCCTCGGCCATCTGGTACGGAGCGCTGGTGCTGGCCGGCGTCTTCGCGTCTCGCAACATCGCCCACCTGCTGAAGGTCGTCGGACATGTGAACGTCTGGCTGCTGGTTGCCACGGGCCTGGTCTTTGTCGGGGTGGGGACTTGGTGGTGGCGCACCCGGAGACCGAGCGTCCGGCGCGCGCACGAGACGCAGGAGAAGCAGGAACGCACCGAGCCCGCCGGAATCTGGGATGCCGACTGAAGAGGCGGACCGTATCGGGCGGGAGTTCCGGCTCGAGCACTTCTCGGACTACCTGACGTTCGAGCGCGGACTCGCACCTCGCAGCGTGGCGGCCTATCTGGCCGACTGCCGGGAGCTGGCCGAGTTCGCTGTGACTAAGCGGGTCCGGACGCCTGGCGGTGTGGATTACGCTCTGCTCCGCGAGTACGTGGTTCACCTCGCGGAGCGCGGGTTGGCATCGTCCAGCACCACCCGCAAGATCTCCGCTGTCCGCGCGTACTTCGGATATCTTCTGGGTGAGGGCGAGGTCGAGGCGGATCCCACCGACCGGCTCGAGTCCCCGCGGGCATCCCGGACGCTGCCGGAGGTTCTAACGCTCGAGGAAGTGGAATCGATCCTGGATGCCGTCGAGGCGGAGCGCCGCTTCGCGTTCCGGGATCTCGCCATGCTGGAGGTGATGTACGCCGCCGGACTCCGCGTATCGGAGCTGACCGGGTTACAGGTGCGTGACGTGTTACCGGAAGAGGGCATGGTGCGCGTGCTCGGAAAAGGCTCCAAACAGCGACTAGTGCCACTCGGGGACCGTGCGATCCACGCCGTGCAACGCTACCTTCGTGAGCAGCGGCCCCGGTTGGACCGAGGGCAAAGTCAGGGAGTGGTTTTCCTCAATCACCGCGGCCGACCGCTGAGCCGCATGGGCGCGTGGAGGATCGTGCGTACCTACGTCGAGAGAGCCGGAATCGGCAGGCGCGTAACGCCGCACACGTTCCGTCACACGTTCGCCACTCACCTGCTCGAAGGCGGCGCAGACCTCGCTTCGGTTCAGGAGATGCTCGGACACGCGGACATTGCCACGACCCAGATCTATACACACCTCGATCGCAGCCATCTGAAGGAAGTGCACCGAACGTTCCACCCGCGGGGCTGAGATGAGCAGGGCGGCACGCGTGCTCAGCTTGGGACGCAACCGGCAGGGCGTCCGCCGCTTTCAGGACCGCGCCGTGCGGGCGGACGTGCTCGAGTGCGTGCTGGAGGCGGCCCGCTACGCGCCGTCCGCCAAAGAAGCGCAACCATGGCGTTTCGTGGTCGTCCAGGACGCGTTGAGGAGACACCAGCTCGCACGCGCCGCCTTCAATCACCCGCTGGTCCTCTCGGCGCCCGTTCTCATCCTCTGCTGTGCCCGCATTCACTCTCACGTGAGCGGCAACGGGCGAGCCAGTTATCCCATCGATGTGGCCGCCGCGGCCCAGAGTATGTCGCTGGCGGCCGCGGACGTAGGCCTCGGTGTCGGTTGGATCCTGGGGTTTCGGGAAAACGAAGTTCGAAAGCTCGCCGAGATGCCGTCCGATGTGCCGATCCTGGCCATCCTGACCATCGGGTATCCCGAGAGCTTTCAGCCCCTGCCTGCTCGCCGGGCAGCCGACGAGGTGATTGCCTGGGAGAGATGGAAGACCGGAACTCCGACTCCGGACCGGCAGTGAGGCGGACCTTTCCGAGCGCCGCGGCGTCGCTGCTTGCGATCATTGCCTGCGCCGCGCCGATCAGCGCTCAACAAGTCCACTTCGAGCCGCGGGCGCACGACCCGGTCGATCGGAGGCTGGCCGATTTCCTGGCCGCCGGAGACTACGAGATCTGGGCTCGTGACACGATCCTCAGCAGGGAAGAGGGTGTCCTCGGGAACGTGCTCGTGCTCGGGGCGGTCGCTCGCATCGCCGGCGTCATCCAGGGCAGCGTGTTCGCGGTCGACGGCGACGTGATCCTCCGTCCGGGTGCCGCGTTACACGGCGAGCTCGTCGTGCTCGGCGGCGGACTCTACTCGTCGAAGCTCGCTACTGTCGATGGGGAAACGCTGCTGCGGGCCGCCGAGGAGTACCGGGTCCTTCCAGCGGGTACTGATTACCGAATCGAGCTGATCCCTGGACCACCGGCTACGCTCAATCTGCATGGGCTGTACGGCCTCGAGATGCCCTGGTATGAGCGGGTCGACGCCGTGACTCTGATCTGGGGGATCGATGGGCAGCTCAACACGATCGCGTGGAACCCGAGCCTGGAGCTGGTGGCCCGGCTCACGACCCGGAACGGGGCGTTTGAGGGTACGGCGAAGCAGTTCTGGCACCCGCGGCGCGACCTGCACTTCGGTGTGGTCGCCGAACGGATCACGCGGACGCGCGACCGCTGGATTCGGGGCATCCTCTCCAATTCGGCCAACTACTTCCTGATCGGGGATGATTTCGCCAACTACTACAAGGCGAATCGGGTGCTTTTCAATGTCGGGCGATCGCCGCTCTCGAGCTTCGCCCCTTCAATCGATGTCCAGTGGGAGCGCGCCAGCAGCCAGAACGCCGAGCCGTTTTTCGTTCTGTTCGCGGACGACGATCGGGTGCGCCCGAACCCGTCGATCGATCCCGGCGACATCTGGAGCGTTGTCGTGAGGACGGCCTTCAACCACCGAACAACGCATAGTCGATTTGGCGCGGAGGTCAGCTTGGAAGGGGCCGACTCTTCTGTAGCCGGCGACTTCAGCTTCCTGCTCGGGGAGGCCAGCGTGGCCTGGGAGAGCGGCGCGTTTCTCGACCATAGTCTCGAGCTGTACGGCATCGTGCGCGGCGACCTGAGCGGCGCTTTACCGCGACAGCGCTGGTCCGCGATCGGTGGCCGGGGCACCCTGCCGAGCGTGCCCGTTTTGGCTCTCGCTGGTCCGCGGTTGGCTTACGGAGAGGCGACCTACCTCATCCCGATCACGCCTCTCGAGCTCACCCTCGTCGGTCCGCCGTGGATATTC
>JBFILW010000187.1:0-5463 GCA_041612005.1 Gemmatimonadota bacterium | reverse complement strand
TACGCGCCCGGCACCGAGATGAACGTGGTGATCGATTTCGACGTGGGACGGAGCTTCCATTTCGCGGAGGCAGGGGCCGATACGCTCGGCACAAACCCGTCGAGCGGGTACTTCGTGTTCATACCGTGGATCCGTGCGGTGAACGAGGCGGGGACGGGCGGCATCGAGGGCACCGTCACCGCGGACCTCGACGGCGACGGACGTGCCGAGCCCATCGAGAACGCCAGTGTCACCATTATGGGCGGCGACCCCAGCTTCGGGCCGTTGACGTGGCACGCGGTGGCCACCGGCCGGACGGATGGCGCCGGGACGTTCGTGGTGGATTTCCTCCTGGTCGGGTCCTACATCGTGCAGGCGGCACCGCCTGCCGGCATCGAGGCCGGCTCCGCGACGCTCGCGGGCGTAGACGTAGCGATCGGCCAACGCACGAGCGTGGACCTCGACCTGCCGGCGGCCGATCCCGTGTCGCTCGAGATCGTGGGGGCAAACACGGTGCAGCTCAACCACGAAATCGTGCTTCGCGCGGTCGTGCTCGACGCGAATGGCGACACGTT
Source organism: Gemmatimonadota bacterium (assembly GCA_041612005.1). Classification (GTDB taxonomy): domain Bacteria; phylum Gemmatimonadota; class Gemmatimonadetes; order Palauibacterales; family Palauibacteraceae; genus JBFILW01. Next base: position 4,909 of record JBFILW010000187.1, on the reverse strand, counting down.
GAGCGGGCAGCCCGTGTCGTGGAATGCGTGGCCCGCCGACCTGGTCACGCTCGCCGACCCGCGGGACGGGAGCGCGCCGGTGCGCGATTTGGTCGGTGTGACCGGCAAGAAAGCCGGTGTGGTCTCGATCAGGGCCACGAGCTTCGGCCTGTTCGATTCCGTGTCGGTTCAGGTCGGCCATCCCAACGCGGCGCCCGTGGCGAGCGTGCAGCTCTCACCCGCGTCACAAACCGTCGCCGTGTTCGACAGCCTGGTCATCGACGCTACGGTCAAAGACGCCCAAGGGAACGTGCTGAGTGATCGCCTCGTGACCTGGGCCGTGAGCGACACCACGGTGCTGCGCTTGACGGAGAGCGGTAGCTCCGCCGCTCACTTCATCGCGCAAAAGGGAGGCGATGCCGAGGTGACGGCGACGAGCGAGGGGAAGAGTGGGACGGCGACGGTGACGGTGAGCCCGTAGAACAACGGGAGCCGCCATCAGCGGCCGGCACTGTCGCGCCGCCGTTCCGTTTCTATGCGGGGGCCGAACCGCACGAAGTTGAGCTCGTTGAGCTCGTGCAAGTCCGTCCGATAGGTTGTGTCCACCTGGTTGAACCAATCCACGAGTTCGTATGCGATCTGTTCGGGTGACGCGCATCGGAGGCTCTCGTGGAGTGGCCACCGACCTGCTACACCAGGCGCTCGGCGGGCCGAGGATCAAAGGAGCGCCGGCCCAACCACGGCAACGGTGGAGCGGTCTTTCGGAGTCAGAACTCCACATTCACCCCGATACTCGGCAGGACACCCAACGACTCATCCGGCTCCACCATCTGCTCACGCGCGTTCCAGAAGAACTGCGAGACGTTACGACGGCCGTAGACGTTCTGCATGTCGAAGTACACCTCGAGCTGCACGCCGCTGAAGCTCCAGCGGCGGTCCACACGAACGTCGAGTGCGTGAAACAACGGGAGCCGCTCCGCATTGTAGCGACTGAAGTCGAGCTGCCCGGCGTCCGGCCCGGAGGTCACGAAGGGCGTGACAGGCCGGCCAGACGCGATCCGGAACTTGCCGCTGAGCTCCCATGCCCGGCTCGCCCGGTACCGCAACACGGCGTTCGCGATCACACGGGTGTCGAACGCGCCAGGAGTCGTGACCCCGCTCGAGCCCGTGAACTCCGTGCGGGCGATGCTGGTGCTCAGCAGACCGTACAACGGGATCTCGCTGAGCCGCTTCTGCACCAGCACCTCTACACCGAATGACCGGCCCCGCCCGTCGCTCGTTAGCGGTTCGAGCCCAAACGGGATGTCGGTGGTCACGTCCTCGAAACCACTGGGCGCAAGCACGGCCTGGGGACGGAACACCCGCGCCGGGTAGTCACGATACTGCTTGTAGAACGCCTCGACCTGGAGCTGCATGTCCGGCCGCAGCGCCGCTTCGACGCCGAACACGGCCTGATCCGCAAAGAAGGGCCGGAGCATCGTGGCGTTCTCGGGCGCGCCGATCAGCCAGATATAGGAGGGCGCCTGGTAGTAACGGCCGAGACGCAGTGACACGGCGGCCGCCCCTTCGAAAGCGAGCGTCACCCCGATCCGCGGCGCCAATCGGAACGACTCGCCGGCGAAATCGTAATAGCTCGCCCGCCCACCTGCGGTCACGCGGAGACGCCGCGCCACCAGCCATGATGCATCTGCGTACAGCTCGGTCTGCCACGCTGTAAACGAGGTATCGACCGTGAGCGGCCGCGGCATGCCAAGCGCATCCCATCGCCGGTCACCGTTCAGCACCACGTCGTAGCGCAACCGGCTGGCAACACGGCTCACGCTGCCGGCCGTCACCTCGAGCCGGCGCGACGGCTCGAGTGTCAGATCCACCCGGAGCGAGTTCTCGCCTTCGGTGGAGAAATTGCGAAAGACCTCCTGTGGGGGACTCAATGTGTCTCGCTGCGCCGTGCGGAAGCGCACGAAGCTCCGGCCGGCGGTGACTCGTAGCACGCCGCGGGGCAGCAGACGCTGCCAGCTCAGGCCCGCGACATACTGGTTCTGCTCCGGCGCCAGAATGCGGCTGTTGTCCAGCCGGTCATCGGCATCGTCGTTGTTGAAGGTGACGGTGTTGATGGCGCCGATGCCCAAGAATGAGAGCGAGTTGTTCGCGTCGACGCGGGTGCTCGACTTGAGCTGGAAGTCCCAGTACGCCGGGATGAAGCTGAACCCTGCCGCTTTGAACAGCAGGTCGAGGTAGCTCCGGCGCGCGCTGAACACGAAGGACGTCGCCGGGCCCAGCGGCCCCTCGAGAATCGCGCCGAAGCCGGTCGCCGCCAGGTTGAGTTCCGCTGACGGACGACGGCTCCCCTCACGCAGGGTGATACTCGTCACCGATGCCGTCCGGTTACCGTAGCGCGCGCGAAAGCCACCGGCTGCAAACTCCGCGTCCGCGACGAGGTCGATGTTGACGAGCGACAGCGGTCCGCCGGTGGAACCCTGCGATCCGAAGTGGTTGATGTTCGGGATCGGGATTCCGTCGATGAGAAAGAGATTCTCGAACGGAGCGCCGCCCCGCACGATCAGGTCGTTGCGGCCCGGTGTGGTCACGCCGACACCGGGTAGCAAGGCCACCGTCCGCACCACGTCCTCCTGCGCACCGGGGGTCCGGCGGATTTCCTCGACGGTCAGCCTTCTGGTGCCCCCACCGTCCTCCAAGGCTGAGCGGAAGTAGCTCGCCTCGACGTCGATGTCTTCCAGTTCGATTGGCAGGGCCGCCAGCGCCACGACCAGCTCCACCGGCTTGCCGCTGCCCACGACGACGTCGGATCTCGTGAACGGCGTGTAACCGGCGGCACGGACCCGCAGGGAGTAGCTGCCGGGAGGCGCGCCCTCGATCGTGAATTGCCCCGCCCCATCGGTCTGAGCTCGGAGACCCGTGCCGAGTAGCTCCACCACCGCGCCGTCGATCGCTCGGCGGTCGATCGAGCCGACCACGCGCCCGCTCACGATGCCGAGCGCTGTGCCCGGTTCCTGAGCGTGCGAGGAGGAGACCGCGAGCGACGAGGGAACCAGCAGCAGGAGCGGCAGGAGTCGCCACGACGCGAGTCCGTTCACGCGTTTCAGGATGTCCACCTGCTCGTCTCGGTGAGCCACTCCATCGCCGGTCTGTCGATGTGGCCCGAGGGAGTGGAACGGCACGAAGTGTCGAGGTTCTCGCCGGCGGCGGACCAACAGACCCTAGCTCGCGACCTCGCGAGCCAAGTTGACGTTAACTGCTTCATTGGTATTAGCCGGCAGCGTGGACGAGTTGGCCTACGAGATGATCCAGCTCATCCAGCAAGGGCCCACTGAATCCGGCTTCCTTATAGGCGGCCAGGGCGCTCTGGTAGTACCACAGTTGATCCGCCTTTCCGGCGGTGAAGCGGCTCCACAGCGAGTCGCCGACTCGCCGGTAATCGGCCAAGATCGCCCGCACGTTGTCGACTTTGTCGGCTACCGTCACGCGCAGGGTCGAGGGCGACGCCCGTCGGACATGCTCGAGGTAACGCTCCTTTCGCTCTCGCCACGGCGGTTTGGGACCGCCCGTGTAATCTGGAGGCGTGTCGGTCGCGAGTTGGACGAACTCACAGACACGCGGGCCAAATCGCTCCGCGAGGAGCGCCGGGGTGACTTCACCTGGTTTGTCCTCCAGGGAATCATGGAGGAGCGCTGCAATCGCTTCGTCCTCATCGCCGCCATCTTGCTGGACGAGCGCGCACACGCCGAGAAGGTGAGCGAGGATCGGGATCTGGGTGTGCTTCCGAGCCTCCCGGCCGTGAAGCTGGATGGCATAATCGAGCGCTTCCTGGAGTCTGGGGGTCAGGAGATCAGCCATGGGTTCTCAGTTTGCCCGTGGGCGCTACTGCCTGCCAGTCTGGAGCTCAGGTGTCGCGAGCACGTTCGAGACATTTGCGCTCGCGTCAGACTCGAAACGTATCTCACGTGTTCAAACGATTTGCTATCGTACGTTGCACGTACTCGGCGAAGGTCGTGGGTCTGCGACCAAGCAACCATTCCAACACCCCGGAGTTTCCCCAGAATCCATTGCGCTCGTAGTACTCGAACATGTTCACGAGGGTCTCTATCTGATAGTCGCCGAGTCCAGAGGCCAGTGCCTGCTGTCGCCACACGTCGAGAGGGATGACCTCGACGCGAACGGTACGTTCCAGTTGCCGTTCGAGAATCTCCGCCGTCTCGTGCTGGGAGAGGACCTCCGGCCCGCTCAATTCATACGTCGCACCCTCGTGACCCGATTCTGTCAGGACCTTCGACGCCACCTCGGCCACGTCCTGCAAATCGACCATGCTCACCTGGGTCTCTGCCGCATAGGGAACGGGGTAGAGACCTCTCTTCACGATATGGTTCCAATGCGCCTGAACGTTTTGCATGTAGGCTGCGGGCTGGAGAATCGTGTATGACAGCCCGGATGCGAACAGGATCTCTTCCACTCGCAGCTTCAGCCAGTGATGCGGCATCGCCTCGGTCTGAGGGTGGAGCACGGAGTGGTAGACAAAGTGCTCGACACCCGCCGAGCGCGCCGCCTCGATGGCCACCTCACCAATGCGAACTTCCTCGGGATGCATATTCGGCGCCATGTGATACACGGCGCGAACTCCGTTGAACGCTCGATCCATCACAGCCCGCACGCGCATGTCGCCCACGACGACATCTCGAACACCAAGCCGTTCGGGCGGGGTCACCTGCTCCGGTCGGTAGACCAATCCTCTCGTGGGCTGCGCTTTGGCAGTCAAAGCCCGAATGACCGCACGACCTGTTTTGCCTGCCGCACCTGTTATGAGAATCATCGACCCAGGTCTGCCTGCTCAGTAATGACCTATTTACTCCGGCGCGCACTTACCGGCACTTCGGTTCAGCTGCGCTGCTCGGCGTCGCCCTTCCTCGGAGGCTCC
>JBFILW010000186.1:0-5482 GCA_041612005.1 Gemmatimonadota bacterium | reverse complement strand
GATCGCGTTCGCCGGTGCCCTCATCATCATCTACGTCCTCATCGTCGGCTGGTTCAAATCGTTTACGGCTCCGCTGATCATGATGACAGCGATCCCGCTCACTCTGGTCGGGATCGCACCCGGACACTGGGTGTTCGGCGCTTTCTTCACGGCGACCTCGATGATCGGCATGATCGCCCTCGCCGGGATCATGGTGCGCAACGGGATCCTGCTCATCGACTATCTGGAAGCGAGGGTCGGTCAGGGAATCGAGATCAAGCAGGCGATCATCGAGGCAGGCGCGGTCCGGACCCGACCGATCGCGCTCACCGCGGGCACGGTGGTTATCGGAGCGTTCGTGATCTTGTTCGATCCGATCTTCGAGGGGCTTGCCGTGGCGTTGATCGCGGGCGCGATCGCCTCGACGATTCTCACCCTGATCGTCGTGCCCGGCATCTACTTTCTGGTACGTCGACCCCGCGAGTCTGCCCCGATTCCGGCACTCGCCGCGACTCTCGAAGACCGAGCGGAAGGAGTAGCCGAGTCATGAAGCTCGTCATCCTGATGTACCTTGAGACCGACGAAAAGTGTGTAGAGAACTTGCTCGCCGACCAGAAGATACCGGTGTTCTCGCGACTTCCGGTCGAAGGGGTGGCGGCCGGCGTGGCGAGTGGCTGGTACGGGACATCGGCGCCGTACCGGTCGAGCATGATCATGACTGTTCTCGATCAAGACGCGGCCGAACGGCTGCTCGCGGCGGTCCATGCCTGCCGCGATATCGAGGATCCCCGGCATCCGATTCACGCTATGCAGCTCGATGTCGAGCGGACCGTGGTATGCGAGTGCGCCGCGCGCCCGGAGGGCGGTACGGCGTGAGACCGATCAGAATCGATGGAGGCAGTTGTCAATGACTATGGACAGAAAGATCCGCGCGATCGCAGGCACGTTCGTGCTCGCCAGCCTCGCCCTCGGGTGGTGGGTGAGCCCCTACTGGTTCCTGTTCACAGCCTTCGTGGGCGCGAACCTGCTCCAGTCGGCGCTCACGAAATGGTGCCTGATGGAAGACATCCTGCGTTGGACCGGCATCCACCGCAGCGGCGGAGGTTTACAGGACCGGCCGGCTAGCTGACTATTCGGTCCCCAACTTAGGTCAGTCCGAGCGCTTATCCGGGCTGGGTCACGCCCGCGAACGAAAGCCCCGTCAGAAGCGCCATATCGCGGTTCCAGGTCGTGAGGTCCCCCGCTGACATATCGCTCAGTCGACCGTGGCCGCAGGCGCGGGCGAGTATCTTCATCAGCTCCACCGTGGCCTCGAGGTAATTGGCGAGTTGGCGAGCCGACTGCTCAACGATGAGTCGGCCCCGCAGGTCCTCGCGCTGGGTCGCGATCCCAACCGGACAGTTGTTGGTGTGGCAGGCGCGCATGCCGAGACATCCAATCGCCTGGATAGCTGAGTTCGCGATCGCGACACCGTCCGCGCCCATCGCCAGTGCCTTGATGAAGTCCGACTCCGTGCGCAGGCCGCCCGTGATGATCAGCGTCACCTGATCGGCTTTTCTCACGTCCAGATGCCGGCGGGCGCGAGCCAGGGCCGGAATGGTCGGAACCGAGATGTTGTTCTTGAAGATCTCGGGCGCGGCGCCGGTCGCTCCTCCGCGTCCGTCGAGGATGATGTAGTCGACGCCCACCTCGAGGGCGAAGTCGATGTCGTCCTCGATGTGCTGAGCGGACAGCTTGAATCCGATCGGGATGCCACCGCTCACCTCGCGCACCTGAGTTGCCAGCTCTCCGAAGTCGTCCGCCGAGTGGAGGTCCGGGAACGTAGAAGGACTGACCGCCGGCGTCCCGGGTTCCAGATCGCGCACCTCTGCGATCCGGCCGATCACTTTGTTGCCGGGCAGGTGGCCGCCGGTGCCGGTCTTGGCGCCCTGCCCACCCTTGAAGTGGAACGCCTGGACATTCTTCACCTTCTCGATGTCCCACCCGAAGCGGGCCGACGCGAGCTCGTAGAAGTAGCGGCTGTTCTGCGCCTGTTCGTCCGGGAGCATGCCGCCCTCGCCGGAGCAGATGCCGGTCCCGGCCAACTCGGCCCCGCGGGCCAGCGATACCTTCGCCTCCTCACTGAGGGCACCGAAGCTCATGTCGCTCACGAAGAGCGGGATCTTGAGGCGGAGCGGCTTCTTTGCCCCCGGGCCGATGATCAGCTCCGTGCTCACCGCCGCCTCATCCAGGAGCGGTCGGCGGGCGAGCTGCGCGGTCAGGATCTGGATGTCGGCCCAGCGGGGGAGCTCGGTGAGCGGCACACCCATGGCGGACACCTTTCCGTGGTGTCCCCACTCCTCGAGGCCGTTCCGGGCGAGGTGCTGGATGTACTTGGTGTCCGGCTCGGCGGGCGTACCCTTGACGTCGGCATATAGTCCCAGGTAGCGATCGCGGTCGTAGGGCTGCGGGTTGTCGACCGCCCAGGCGCGCACTTCCTCCTCGTCCACGTAGACGGCGTCGTCGGCCTCGTCGACCCACGCCGTGAACTTGTGCAGCACCTCATCGTTGTCGTACTCGCTCACACCGGTGTCGTACCGAAAGTCCCAGCCGTGCACGCCGCAGATCAGGTTGTCACCGGAGATCCGGCCGTCGGACAGCAGCGCCCCGCGGTGCAGGCAGCGGCCGTAGAGCACAGACACGTCGTCGTCATAGCGAACGACCACGAGGTCCACATCGGCCACCAACGCATAGGTCGGTGATCGATCCTCGAGATCACTCCACCTAGCGACCTTCACGGCAATTCGGTCGGCTGTCGCGGTGGGGTCCATGTCGCGTCCTTTCCGATTCAAGACATCGAGGCGATAGCGTTACCCGAGCGTAGGCGGTGGCTTAGCTCAGGACACGCTCCAGGTACGCCTTGAGGCGAGTCCACGCGTCAGCGGCGGGCGCCGTCGCGTTGGCTGGATCGCGATCCACCCAGAGCCAGAAACCGTGCCCGACGTCGTCATAGATATGGAGGTCGTTGGGAACACCCGCCGCCTCGAGAGCTGCGGCGAAGCGCTCGACCTGGTCCGGCGACGGTCCACGGTCATTGCGGCCAAACGTGCCGTACACTTCGTGGTCGAGCGATGCGAGAACCTCCGGATCCTCGACGAGGGAGCCGTAGAAGATCGCCGTGCCCTCGTGGTTCTCGCCGCCGAGCGCGAAGCTCAGCGCCACGCCCCCGCCAAAACACCAACCCATCGTGGCCACTTTCCCGGTTACGTCGGGCCGGGCGCGGACAAACGCCACGGCCGCGTCGAGGTTCGCGATTATGGCGTCCGGATCACCTCGCGCCGCGGTCATGAGCGCGATGTTCTCGTCGCGGTTGCTCCCCGTCTGGCCGTGATAGAGGTCAGCGGCGAGCGCCACGTACCCCTCGTCGGCGAGCGCGTCGGCCACCTGCCGCACCCGATCCACGAGACCATTCCACTCGTGGATCAGGATGACCGCCGGGAACGGCCCTTCACCCTCGGGCACCGAGAGGTAGCCGCGTGCGGTCGGATCATCGGGATAATATTGCACGTCCTCACCGCGGGGCGCTTCACCCGCCCCGATGATGGCTGCCGGCAGGTCGAGCTCCTGGTCGAGCGCCGCCAGCTCAGACGCTTCCCGCGAGCTCGCTTCCGGCGCACAGCTCGTGAGGACGAGAAGCAATCCGGAGATTCCGGCAGCGGAGAGGCTGCGGCGCACGTCATTCATCGTATCTCGCTCCATCTGGACTCTGGGACGCGGGCTCGTGTCGAACATCGGCTCTAAACTGTAGGCGACGCCACCGGCGCACCGGCGGAGGCGGACAATAGCGGATCGTCGATTCCGTGTCAGGGGTGCAGGACGCGGAGTTGTGAAGCGATGCGCAGGAGCCTTATCGTCGTGGATCTCGTTTCCCGGGCGGCCTTCAGACGAGCCCTCAGTCGATCCCGAAAGCCGGAGACGTACGCCGATGGATCCGAACAGCGGACAGCCGCGCGCGACCTGGGGGTCAAAGGCCGCGTTCATCCTCGCCGCCGCAGGCAGCGCGGTGGGGCTCGGCAACATCTGGGGCTTCCCGACCGTTGCGGCGGCCAACGGCGGTGGCGCCTTCTTGGTCCTCTACCTGATCGCGGTCGCCCTGATCGGGGCTCCGGTGATGCTGGCGGAGCTGATCGTGGGCCGGAAGACGCAACGCAATCCGGTCGGGGCCTTCAAGGCGCTGGCTCCGGAAACAGCGTGGGTCGTCGTGGGCGGACTCGGCGTTCTCACCGGCGTGGTCATCCTCAGCTTCTATGCGGTCATCGCCGGCTGGACGCTCGGCTACATCTTCGAGACGCTGCGCGGGACGTTCGGCCCGGGTGCCGACACGAATGCCATATTTGCGGAGCTCTCCGGCAAGCCCTTATGGGCGATCGGGTGGCACATCGTGTTCATGTCCATCACCGTCTACGTGGTGCTCGGCGGGGTGCGGGACGGGATCGAGCGCTGGACGAAAGTACTGATGCCGGTGCTGGCCGTCCTTCTCGTGCTGCTGGCGCTGCGGGCTGTCACTCTCTCGGGCGCCGCTGCGGGACTTGACTTCTACTTCAATCCGGACTTCGACGCTGTCACACCCAGCGTGGTGCTTGCAGCGATCGGTCAGGCGTTCTTCAGCCTCAGCCTCGGCATGGGCGCCATGATCACGTACGGATCGTACGTGTCGAAACAGGATGACCTCGTCTCCTCGGCCGCCTGGGTCACGGCCTTCGACACGGCGATCGCGATCCTGGCGGGACTCATCATCTTCCCGACGCTGTTCCACGCGGGACTCGAGCCGGGTGCCGGCGGTCCGGGGATGGTGTTCGTCGTGCTCACGTCCCTGCTCTCGACGATTCCGCCGGATCCATGGGGCGGCGTGGTGTTCGGCACCGGGTTCTTCGTCCTGCTCGGGATCGCGGCGCTCACGTCGAGCGTCTCGCTGCTGGAAGTCTGCACCTCGTGGGCGGTCGACGAGCGGGGAGCGTCGCGGAAGAAGGCCGCCGTCACGATCGGCTTCGTCGCGCTCCTGCTCGGCATCCCGAGCGCTCTGGCGAATGGCGCGGTGGGCTGGCTCACCGAAATCCCAGGAGTCGGCCTCGACTTCCTCACCTTCCTGTTCACCGTTTTCGGCCAGTACTCGCTGGTCATCGGCGCGCTGTTGATCAGTATCTTCGTCGGTTGGGTGTGGGGCGTGCAGGCGGCCGGCGAGGAGGTGCGGGTGAACGATGGGAAGTTCCCGCTCGGGCGGACGTGGGCGTTCCTGATCCGCTTCCTGTGCCCGATCGCGATTACGCTGATCCTGTACAACATGGTTCGGGCACTGATCGGGGCTTGAAGCAGAATGCCGGCAGGACCGACCGCGCCGCTCATACGGTGCGACGGGGGCTCGGCCGACCCTGCCGGAAGGAGAATCAGTAGCGCTGCATCCAGGCGCGGTGTTCGAGTGGCTTGAGACGCGCCTCGGCGCTGGTGCCCGCGTTGGTGCACGCAG
>JBFILW010000185.1:0-5506 GCA_041612005.1 Gemmatimonadota bacterium | reverse complement strand
GCTAATCGCTTCGGGGCGTTTTCTTGTGCCATTGGCCGCCGCTGCGCTCAGCAGTACGGGGCTACCTGGGCCGTTCCAGTGTTGATGTCGATCTGGACGATGAGCGGGTAGCGAGCATCGCGGGACTTCTGGACGGCGGCCGGGAGCTCGGCGAACGGAACGGTGAGCCACAGCCAACGAGGCTCGTTCTCGAGGAACACGGCCTCGATGAGCACCCGACGAGAGTCGAAGATGAGGGCCTCGGTCTCCTGCTTGGTCGCGCCGTTCCTGCAAAGCCAGTCGGCCGCCTCCATGCAGAGATTCTTGACCATCTGATCTGTCAGAGCCTGGTTCATGGCCCCTCGCCTGCACCGTTTCGATCATGCCTTCGCTATCTATTCCAAGACGAGGCAGAAGGGCTCGGGGTAACCGAAACGCCAGCGCCTGCAACGGCTTCGCGCCGCCGTCAGGTGTAGGCCGCTTGCCGACACGGCATCGTTTTCCGCAATTTGTAACCTTATGTGGGGTGGGAGGCGCGCGTGAAACCGCCATGAGAGGAGCACCCGTGTTGCAGCCTGACCGCCTGCACGCCGAGTCTATTTCGAGGTATCCACGCCCGTGACTCTCGATCCCCGCCATCTTCAACTCCTCCACGAAGCCGGCCTCGAGTTCAACTCGACGCTCGAGCTCGACGAATTATTGCCCCGCGTGTTCGATCGGGTGATCGAAGCCCTCGAGGCCGAAGCCGGGTCGATCTGGCTGCGCGACGGAAACAAGCTCGTATGCAAGATCGCGCGCGGACCGGTAAGCTCGCGCATCGAGGGCATGGAACTTCCGTGGGGCGCCGGCATCGTCGGCGATGTGGCCCGGCGCGGGGAGCCGGAGCTGGTGGCCGACGCCCGCCACGACCCCCGCTTCGTGCATCAGGTCGACGAAGCGACCGGCTTCGCCACACACTCCATGGTCGCGGCCCCACTCCGTGCCAAGGGCGAAGTGCTCGGCGTCTTCCAACTCCTCAACAAGGAGTCCGGGACCGGCCAGTTCGACGAGGGTGACCGGGACCTGCTCGACGCGCTAGCCTCGACCGCGGGTCTCGCTCTTCACAATGCTCAGCTGCACGATGCCGAGAAGCGGGTACGCGACCTCCACGCCCTGCTCGCGATCAGCCGCGAGATCAACGCCACGCTGGAGGTAGACCGTCTCGTCCTCTCGGTCGTGAATCTCGGTAGCCAGGCGCTCGCATACGACCGGGCCGTGATCGCGCTCGACGAAAACGGCGAACTGATTGTCCGCGCCATCTCGGGTGAGGAGAGCATCGACTCAAAGGCGGAGGAGACCCAAACACTGGACCGCCTCATTACCTGGCTCGCGGAGCGCGGCGAGTCCACCTACGTGGAGGACGTGACGGCCGACACGGAAGAGGCCCGAGGCTTCAGGAACGCGTTCGGCGACTACCTCGACCGCCGCGGCACCCGCTCGCTCTGCGTCATCCCGCTCAAGGACGAGGAGGGTCGCCTCGGCGCCTTCCTCATGGAGTCAGAGTCTCCGGCCTTCCTCGGTGAGAGCGGAAAGGAAGCGGCAGAGCTGCTCGCCAACCAGGTATCTGTAGCTCTCCGCAACGCGGACCTGTACGGCCAGGTTCCGCTCATCGGCCTCCTCCAACCGTTTGCCGCGTGGCGCAGACGCTTCGCTGGAATGTCACGCCGCAACCTGATCGCCCGCTACGCCGTTCCCGCCCTCATCGTCCTGGTCGTCGTGTTTTTCCCATGGAAGCAACGCACCAGCGCCCGAGAGGCCGAGCTACTGCCCGCCGAACGGATGCCGCTTCGGGCCACGGTTGGAGGTCTGGTGACGCAGGTGCTGGTCGAAGAAGGGGATGCGCTGGTGCCCGGCCAGGTGCTGGCCGTCCTCCGCGACGATGCATTGAGCATCAGCCTGAGTGAGGCCGAGGCCGAACACGCCTCCGCGCTGCGCAGGGCCGCGACGGCTCGCGCCGCCGGCGATGGGTCAGCCGCCAGAGTGGCCGAGATCACCGCCGATGAGCTGGCCGGCCGTGTGGCGCTGCTCACCGATCAGCTCGCGCGAACGCAGCTTCGGGCGCCCGTGGGCGGTGTCGTGCTGACGATGCGTCCCTGGGAGCGAGTCGGCGAGTGGTTGGACGCAGGCGAGACCTTTGTCCTGATCGGCCGCACGGATGACCTCGATCTCGAGGCGCGCATCCCGCAACGGCACATAGACAGGGTGCGTGTGGGCCAGCGCGTCCGACTCAAGGTGGAGGCGCGACCCGAGCACACGTTCTCGGGCGAGGTGACAGAGATCGCCCCGCAGGCCGAGGCCGGTGACGGCACTGAAGAGCCAACCTTCGTCGTGCGCGCCGGCATCGACAACTCGCGAGGCCTTCTGCGTCCCGGGATGCAGGCGCGCGCTAAGATCGTCGGCGATCGGCGTCCGCTGGGCTGGATCATCATCCGTCCACTCGTGGAATGGATTCAAATCCGCTTCTGGCGGTAGGGGAGCGAGCATGAGAAAGAGCACGACAGGCAGGCACAGCGACCCGGGCTGGACAACGATGTCGCTCGCCCTGTTGAGCGTGGTCGTCACGGCGGGCTGCGCGGAAGAGATCCGCTCGGATCCGGCCGAGGCCGCCACGAGCGGGTCCCGGCCCACCGTGGCAATGGCCACTCCAGACGCCGACAGTCGCCGCAGCTTTCGGACACACCTCTACTCCGAGCGCGACGCTGTCCTCTACAGTCGTCTGATGATCGAAGAAACTGCGGCCGGAGGCATCCCGATCACCGCCATCCGGGTCGAGGTCGGCGACCGCGTGAAGGCCGGGCAGCTGCTTGCCACGCTCGACAACTCCGACGCGCGCCTCTACGTCGAGGCGGCGGAGCCGGAAGCAGAGGTGGCGGCGTCAAACCTCCGTCGCGTCGAGCAGCTCCGGAAGTCGGGGGCCGTCTCAGAGTCGGAGTATGACGAAGCAGTCTACGAGAGCCGAACCGCCGACGCGGCGCTCAAGCAAGCGCAGCTCACCCTGTCGCGCACCCAGATTCGGGCGCCGTTCGGAGGTGTCGTGTCCCAGCGCTACGTACGCGTGGGTGACATCGTCGATGATGAGGCACCACTGTTTAGAGTTACGGCCCTGGCGCCCCTGCGGGCGCGCCTGCTCGTGCCCGAGTCGGAAGTGGCCGCGTTCGGCGTCGGAGCCCCGGTGACGATCAGCGCGGCCGATGGAGGCATGGCAACCGCACGGGTAATTATCGTCGGGCCGACGATCGATCCGGGCAGCGGGACGCGCGAAGTGATCGTCGAGCTGGCCGAGGTCGGGGATTTCCGGCCCGGCGCCTCCGTGCTCGCCGAGCTGGCCGACGAGACCGCGTCCGAGCGACTGGAGAGCGCGACTCCGTGACGACCGCACTTGCGTCGCGGCCGAAGCTGCACCCGGACGTCAAGATCGTCCGACGCGAAGTGAAGGGTGAAGTACACTACGTCGTCCGCGAGCCCACCGAGCGCAAGTACTTCCAGTTCGACGAAGTCGTCGTCACGCTGATGAAGGCGATGAACGGCGAGCGAACACCGGACGAGATCGCCGACGTCGCAGCCGAGACGCTGGGAGCCCGCCCGTCGGCCGGAGCCGTAGCCGACTTCGCTCAGAAACTGAAGCGCATGGGGATCGTCGAGCGCTCTCCCGCGGAGCAGCACCTGATGATGCAGGAACGGCTCCGCAAGAAGCGGAAGATCCGCAGCAAGCAACGCACGCAGGGCTCGATTCTCCGCCTCCAGTTCTCGTTCGGAGATCCCGACCACGCGTTCGGTCGCATGCAGCACGCACTGCGCTGGATGTGGACGCCGGGCTTCGTTGCGGTATCGCTTCTGTTTCTCGCCACCTACCTCCTCGTCACCGCGGTCAAATGGCAGGAGTTCGCCCAGGGTACCATTGCCCTCTACACGCTGAACGGGATCGGTCCCTGGGACATCGTGCTGCTCATCGTGATCACGACGATCATCACGATCATCCACGAGCTGGGCCACGGCCTCACCACGAAGGCGCTCGGAGGAGAGGTACATGAATGGGGGGCCATGCTGCTCTACTTTTCCCCCGCCTTTTACTGCAGCACAGACGATGCTTGGACGTTTCAGAAACGTTCGCACCGCCTGTTGACCACGTTTGCGGGCCCGTGGATCGAGCTCATGACGGCGACTGTGGCGGGAATCGTCTGGGCCCTGACCGAACCCGGCACATTCATCAACTGGGTGGCCTTCCTCACCTTCCTTCTCGCAGGTCTCTCGTCGATCTTCTCCAACATGAACCCGCTGATTCCGCTCGATGGGTACTTTGCGCTTGCGGACTGGCTCGAGATTCCGCGGCTTCGGGAGGGAGCGTTCGAGTACTACGGGTGGCTGTTCAAGCGCCATGTCCTGGGCGTGGACGTCAAGGAACCGAAGGTGACGCCGCGCGAGCGCCGAATCTTCCTCGTATACGGGGCACTCGCCTTCGTGTACAGCATCTTCGTGGCCGTGGTCGGATTGCTATGGCTCATCCTCATCTTCGGGCGATTCATCGGACCATGGATCTGGGTGATCGTCGCCTTCATCGCCGTGAAGATGCTGCGGAAGCACGCGGGCCGGTCCCGCTCGCTGGCAGTCGCGGCACGGACGCACTGGCGCGCCGGCTTTCTGAGTGGCCCCCGGGCGGGCATCCTGGCGATCGTCGTCGTCGCTGTGGTCGCCCTCCCGTTCATACTTCCCTGGACCTATCGTGCCCGGGGCGAGTTCGCCGTTGAAGCGGCGCCCCCCGCGCCTGTTCGCACCCTCGTTGATGGCATTGTCGATCGCGTCCTCGTGACCGAAGGAGACACGGTGGCGGCCGGGACACCGCTGGCCGTGTTGTGGAATCCGGGCCTCGAGTCGGCCTTCCTCGGCCGTCAGGGCGAAGCGCGCCGTCTCGCCGTGCGAAAGGCTCGCGCCGAGGCCCGTGGCAACATGAGCGCGGCGGCCGAGGCGAGCGCCATACTGGCGGAAGTGACAGCCGAATTGGAGGTCCTGCGCGTGCGCCGCGAGCGGCTGGTCGTGCGGGCGCCGAGTGGGGGCACGGTGCTCGGCTACCGATTGCAGGAGCGGCTCGGCCAACACCTGCTGGAGGGTGATGAGCTGGCGACGATCGCTTCGCTCGACGGCCGTCTGGCGCGCGTCCGGATACCACTCAAGCGCGCCGGCGAGCTCGAGGTAGGCCAGCCGGCGGGACTGCGGCTGCTGACCCGGCCCGATCTTGAGTTCCGATCGACTGTGGCCTCGCTGGCGCCAGCCGCCAGGAACGGCACGGTCGAGACGATCGTGTATTTTCCGATCGGTGAGTGGCAACCGACGCCGGGTATGAGCGGGATCGCCAAGATCGCGACCCGTCGGGCCACGGTGGCCCACGCGATCGCGCGTGCCTGGCGCCAAACCGTTCGGATCGATCTATGGCTCTGAGCAGCAAACGGCAGCCCGACGACCTCGCGGACATCTGCCGAGGATTCGACTTCTT
>JBFILW010000184.1:0-5533 GCA_041612005.1 Gemmatimonadota bacterium | reverse complement strand
CACACCGCGATGCGAACGGGCCGCCCCGCCGTGGTCACGGTGGTCAGAAACGGCGTGCCACGAGGTCCCCACAGCGGCTCGAGCGGCGAGATGTTGGCATCGAACTCCTCGTCGATGGCCTCCTGCCACCCATCGGTTCTCAGTGCCTGATCGAAATACCCTCGCGTGTAGAACAGCCCGACTCCGACCAGCGGAACGCCGAGATCCGACGCCGCCTTGCAGTGGTCGCCGGCCAGGACACCCAGACCGCCCGAATAGATCGGCACGGAATCGTGGAGGGCGAACTCGGCGCAGAAATAGGCGACCGGTCCGACATCGAGCTCGGGATAGTGCTTGGCGAACCACGTCTCATCGGTGGATTCCGTGCGGTCGAGGATCGCGATCGCGTGGTCGTAGAGGGCGAGGAAGTCCGGATCCTCGGCGACGGCGGCCAGTCGTTGCTCGTCGACCGTCTGCAGCAACGCGATCGGGTTGTACCGGGTCGCGTCCCAGGCAACCGGATCCAGTGCGCGGAACACGGCCCGAGCCTCCCGGCTCCAGCTCCAGGAGAGGTCCGTGGCCAACTGCCACAGCCCGGAAAGGCGGGGTGGCAGACCTGTGATGGGGGCTCGAGTTCGCACCATAGATATTCGTGGTCCAGCAATTCGCGGTCCAATTCTCACCCCCGCGACGCTCGCCGGCAAGGAGGGCAGCGGTTGGATGAGGCTTTCCAGTTCACGTATATTCAGGCGCCGGAGCGAGTTCCGTAACTCCATCTCGAGGCAGCGTGTGGCTACCAGATCCGAGGATACGAGCGCAGACCGTCGCGTGACGACCCGCGAGCTGATCGCGATGAAGCAACGCGGCGAGAAGATCGCGGCGCTCACCTGCTACGACTTCCTTTTTGCCCGCCTCTTCGCTGGGTCGGCGATCGACGTCGTGCTGGTCGGCGATTCTCTCGGACAGGTGGTGCTCGGGTATGACTCGACTATTCCGGTTACGGTCGATGAGATGATCCATCACGCCGCCGCCGTACGACGCGGACTGCGCGGCCCTCTCCTGGTCGTCGACATGCCGTTCCTCAGCTACCAGGTGAGTACCGAGCAGGCGATGCAAAACTGCGGGCGTGTTTTGAAGGAGAGCGGCGCCGAGGCTGTGAAGCTGGAAGGCGGCGACGAGCGGACGGTAGCGACGATCCGGGCGCTGACCACGGCCGGAATCCCCGTCATGGGCCACCTGGGTCTCACGCCGCAATCCGTCCACCAGTTCGGCGGCTACGGAGTGCGGGGGCGAGAGGCCTCGGAAGCCGAGACAATCGTGCGTGGCGCAGTCGAGCTCCAGGACGCGGGCTGCTTCGCCCTCGTACTCGAGATGCTCCCGACCCCGCTCGCCAGCCGGGTCAGCGAGTCGCTCGAGATTCCCACGATCGGCATCGGCGCCGGCCCGGCCTGCGACGGTCAGGTGCTCGTCCTCCCCGACATGCTCGGCCTCAACGAGGGCTTCAACCCGCGCTTTCTGCGCAGATTCGCTGAGCTGGCGCCCGAGGCGCGGCAAGGAATCGCGGATTTCGCTCGCTCCGTGAAAGATGGCAAGTACCCCGGCGACCAGGAGAGTTATGGCGACTGAGTCCGTCGAGGCGTCCAGGCTCATACGCGGAGCGGGGGAGATGCATCGCTGGTCCGATCGGCGGCGACTTGCCGGCGAGCGCATCGGCCTTGTTCCCACGATGGGGTACCTGCACGAGGGCCATCTGAGTCTCGTCGACCGGGCACGGGGCGCCGCTGACCTCGTCGTGATGTCGATCTTCGTGAATCCAGCTCAGTTCGGCCCCGACGAGGACCTCGAACGCTACCCGCGCGACTTGGAGAGTGACCTCCGGCTTGCCTCGGACCGCGGAGTCGACGTCGTCTTCGCACCGTCGGTGGCCGACATGTATCCCCGCGAGCAGACGATCTGGGTCGAGCCGGGACCCCTGGGCGAGCGACTTTGCGGAGCCAGCCGCCCCGGCCACTTTCGGGGCGTCCTCACCGTTGTGCTGAAGCTGTTCGAGATCGTCCGGCCTGATGTGGCCGTGTTCGGTCGCAAGGATTATCAACAGGCGTTTCTCATTCGTCGCATGGTCGAGGAACTCGCCGTGCCCGTTGAGGTAGACGTTGCGCCGATCGTGCGTGAATCGGATGGATTGGCGATGAGCTCCCGAAACGCGTACCTGGACCCGCTCGCACGGGATCAGGCGTTGTCGCTTACGCGCGCGGTCGCCGCGATCCGGGACGCGTATGCCGCCGGGGAAACGTCATCCGCCTCACTGATCTCCCGGGGGCGGGAATTGCTGGACGCGGGAGGAGCGAGGGTGGACTACCTTGAAATCGTCGGCGCTGAGGATCTGGAGCCGGTCGAATGGGCGAGCGCCGACTCCGTATGTCTGGTGGCCGCGTGGGTCGGGGCGACCCGGCTAATCGATAACGCGCGCCTGGGAGAGTGACTCGGGGCCGCCGATCATGTCCAATGTGGTGACGGCGACAGGGTGAAGGATGGCCCGTTTCGTGCTATTTTGGGCCGCGCCCGAGCAAAGACGGGCCAGCCAGAAACGACCGATACTGGAGTAGGAGTACATAGATCATGCGAAGAACGCTTCTAAAGTCGAAGATCCACCGGGCCGTGCTGACCGGGGCGGACCTTCATTATGAGGGCTCGATTCAGGTCGACGCCGACCTGCTGGCCGCCGCGGACCTGGTGCCGTTCGAGCGCGTGCAGGTATTGAACGTCGCGAGCGGCGCCCGTCTGGAGACGTACGTCATCGAGGGCGAGCGCGGCAGCGGAACGATATCGCTCAACGGCCCGGCCGCCCGGCTGGGTTGTGTCGGCGACCTGGTGATCATTGCCAGCTACGCCGACTACGAGGAGGAGGAAGCGGTCGACCACGCACCGACGATCATCCTCGTCGACGAGAAGAACCGGCCGGTCGGTCCCCGGCTCAGCTCGGGGAACGCCCGCTAAGCCCCGCGAACAGGTGTCGAGCATGGGTTTCAGCGATGCTTCGGCTCGCGCTCAACTCCACCCCCTCATTATCTCTGCGGCCCAGGCCGGCGGGCTGCCCGCCTGGGCCGAATGCGCGCCCGGTCGCCGAAAGCACACGCACAGAGTCGCCGACCTGATGGACACGTGGGCCGCGGCGCTGGCCCTGGGGGAAGACGACCGCCAACGCTGGAGAGCGGCGGCGATCCTGCATGACGCCCTGCGAGATGCCGAGCCGGCCTCCCTCGTCGGCTGGACCGATCTCGACTGGCCGCCCGGACTCCAGCACGGTCCGGCCTGCGCCACCAGGTTGCGCGCTGATGGGGTGGAAGATGCGGAGATTCTGGAAGCGATTACATTCCACACCGTGGGGAATCCGCGGCTCGCCGAGATCTCCGACTACCTGTACATGGCCGATTTCCTTGAACCGGGACGGCGTTTTCTGGCGGAGGAGCGAGCCTCGCTGAGGGCACGGTTGCCTGAGGAGCGCGATGCAGTACTTCGGGAGGTGGCCGCTATCCGCATCGGCGAGCGTCTGAAGAAGGGCGAGCGACTTCTTCCGCAGAGCGTCGAGTTCTGGAACCGTCTCGTCGAGCAATAAGCGCACGGTCGGGAAGGGCATGAGGGGAAAGTTCGGAGCGGAATGAGTGGAGGGCGGGGCGGGGTGAAACGAACAGGGGGCAAGCCGCGCAGGGACGACGGCACCGTGGCGCGTCTTCAGGTCGCGTTGCTCGTTGCAGTGCTCCTGGCCGCAGGTGTCCTCATCGGCTCTTTCCTTATCGAGTGGCGCCACACGCGGCTCGATACGCCGGATCCCGAGTCGACTGTCGCCCGGACCCCGCGCGAAATCGCCGTGAACTCGGCGCCGGTCCGCATCCGGGTCGAGGTGCTGAATGGAGCTGGCGCAGTCGGTGCGGCCAAGCAGATTGGCGAGCGCTTCCGGCGCATGGGCTTCGATGTCGTCTATACGGGAAATGCCGGCGATTTCGATGTGATGCGTTCGCACCTGATCGATCGCTCCGGCAGACCCGGGGCCGCAGACAGCGTCGCGGACTCGGCCGGGATCGACAGTCTCGTCTCCGACTTGAAGCCGGAGCTCCATCTCGACGCAACCGTCGTCCTGGGGGCGGACTGGGAAACGCTGTTCACACGGCAGGAGTCCCTGTCGGAGTCGAAGCCCGGGCTGCTCGAGCGGCTCAGAGCGCTCCTGCGAGACTGAGCTCGGCTCGGGTCAGGCGCTTCGGCCGCCGCTTTCTCCGCGCGCCAGGCGAAGCTGGCCGCAGGCGGCATCGATGTCTCTCCCACGCGGCGTCCGGATTCCAGCCGCAATGCCGTGCGCTTCCAACCGCGCCGCGAACCGTCGCACCTGCCCGGGAGGACTCGGCCGCCAATCCACGCTGGGGATTGGATTGAACGGGATCAGATTCACGTAGCAGAGCAGGCCATGTAGCAGGTCTGCAAGCGTGTCGGCGAGTTGTGGATCATCGTTTACGCCCTCGATCAGCGTGTACTCGAACGACACGCGGCGTCCCTTGCGGCCCGCGTACTCGCGCACCGCCCGCATGAGATCGGGCAACGGGTAGCGGCGAGCCGCCGGCACCAACTCCGTTCGCAGCACCTGAGTCGGTGCGTGCAGGGACACCGCCAGCGCGAACGGCTCCGGCCGACGGGCCAGCTCCGTGATGCCGGGCACCAGGCCGACGGTAGATACCGTGATCCGTCGGGCGCCGACCCGGAAGCCGCGGTGAAGAACGCCCAGCGCCGAGTTGACGGCGCCGAGATTCGCCATCGGTTCGCCCATCCCCATGAACACGATGTTGGAGATGGAGCGCGCGAACGTCTGAGTGGCGACGCGCGATGCGTCCCGGTATTGAGCGACGATCTCGGAGGCCCGCAGCTGCCGGCGGAAACCGAAGTACCCGGTGGCGCAAAACCGGCATCCGAGTGCGCAGCCGGCCTGCGAGGAGATGCAGAGTGTCAGGCGATCTCGAGTCGGGATCAGGACAGACTCGACCTGCTCGCCGTCTGACAGCGTCCATAGGTGCTTGATGGTGCCATCGCTCGACACCGCCTCGTACGCGATCTCGAGCGGAGTCAGCGAATACTCCTCGGCCAATTCGAGCCGCAGCGCCCCCGGGAGGTTTGTCATCTCGCTGAACCCGCGTGCCGCGTGCTCGTACAGCCACTCCTCGATCTGGGTAGCCCGGTATGAGGGAGCGTCGATCCGCTCCAGGAACTGCTCGAGCCGAGACCGCATGTCCTCCGGACTCAGACCCAGCAGCTCGACAGGGCGATTTCCTTGCTGGTGCACAATGCCGCCGGTATACTTTTGGGTTGATCTCCCAGGCACGGCGAACCCATTCCTCCGACGCAATAGTCCTATCGACACGGGCACGAACGACAACCTGCTTCTATCCGGGCTTCTGGCTCTGGACAGAGTACGCATCCCGCTCGAGTCACGCGACAAGCCGGGCCTCATCAACGAGCTGGCCCAGCTCGTGGCCGCGGTCAGCGGCGTGCCCGAGGAAGCCCCGGCCAT
>JBFILW010000183.1:0-5553 GCA_041612005.1 Gemmatimonadota bacterium | reverse complement strand
GATCCGTTCGCGGCCATCAGCGCGGTGCCGGCTGGCACGAGCACGATCCGCGACATGACCGACATCCGATTCGAGGTGCCCGAGTTCATTCCCGAGCTCTGCACCGGCTGCAGCCAGTGCTGGGTGCAGTGCCCGGACGCGGCCATCCCCGGCGTCGTGAACAGCGTCGAGAGCATCATCGACACGGCGATCGCGAGCGCCGCCAACGGACGGCCCCTCGACCGCATGCGGCAGGTCTCCAAGAACCTGGCAAAGGAGTCGCGGAAGATCCTGACCGGAGTCCCGTTCACCACGTTCGGCAACGTCATCTCGGCCGCCTATAAGAACCTGGTCGAGAAGTTGAACTGGGACGCCGAGCGGCGGCGGGCGCTGGACGAAGAGTTCGCCGCGGTCTACTCGGCGCTGGCGGACTTTCCGCTGGCCAAGACGGTGCCGTTCTTCGACGTCCCCGAGCGCACCCAGAAGGGAAGCGGGGGTCTGCTCTCGATCACCGTGAGCCCGGATGCCTGCAAGGGCTGCAACATCTGCGTCGATGTGTGCCCGGAGGACGCGTTGGTCACCGTACGCCAGGACGAGGAGATCGTCGATCGTCTGCGGCGCAACTGGAAGCTTTGGGAGCGGCTGCCCGATACTCCGAACGCCTTCCTGAACGTCTCCGACATCGAAGAGGGCATCGGCGTTCTCCCGACCCTGCTCCTCAAGAAGGGCATCTACCGCTCGATGGTGGGCGGCGACGGCGCCTGCATGGGGTGCGGAGAGAAGACCGCGGTTCACCTGGTGGTCTCCACGATCGAGGCCCTCATGCAGCCACGCGTCACGGAGTTCATGGGCAAGCTGGACAAGTTGATTCATGAGCTCGATGCGCAGGCGCGTGAGTTGCTGGCGGCCGACGCCGACCTCGACCTGGCCGCCGTGGCCAGCGGCGCGAGTGTCGACGTGCCACTCGACGACGAGAAGAAGAAGCAGCTCAAGCGCTACACGGACACGATCGAGGCCCTCGAGGACCTGCGCTGGCGCTACGCGCAGGGACCGAGTGGTCAGGGCCGCTCCAACCTGGCGATCACCAACAGCACCGGCTGCTCGTCCGTGTGGGGGAGCACCTTCCCCTACAACCCGTACCCGTATCCGTGGGTCAACCACCTCTTCCAGGATGCCCCGTCGATCGCGATCGGCGTGTTCGAAGGCAACATGCGGAAGATGGCGGACAACTTCATCGCGGTACGGCGGGCCGAGCTTCTGCTCGACGGGAGCTACGATTCCGAGGAGCACGAGCCGTTTTTCGGCCGCTTCGACTGGCGCGACTTCTCCGACGAGGAGTTCGGCCTCTGTCCGCCGATTCTCTCAGTGGGCGGCGACGGGGCCATGTTCGACATCGGCTTCCAGAACCTCTCGCGCCTGTTGGCCTCCGGGAAGCCGATCCGGGTCGTCATCCTCGATACGCAGGTCTACTCCAACACGGGTGGACAGGCGTGCACGAGCGGCTTCACCGGACAAGTGTCCGACATGGCCGCCTACGGAAAAGCGCATCACGGCAAGGAGGAAGTCCGCAAGGAGATCTCGTTGCTGGCGATGGCGCATCGCGGCGCCTTCGTGCTCCAGACATCCCAGGCGCTGCCGTCGCACCTGATCGGCGGCGTTCTGAAGGCGCTCCAGACTCGACGGCCGGCGGTCATCAACATCTACACGCCGTGCCCGGTGGAGCACGGCCTCGCCGATGACTGGTCCGTGCACGCGGCCAAGCTCGCACTCGAGAGCCGCGCGTTCCCGTTCCTGGTCTACGATCCGGACGAGGGCCCGAGCTTCTCTGACTGCCTCGATCTGGAGGGCAACCCGTCGCCGGAGATGATCTGGCCCACGTACGAGATCGAGTACGTGGACGCCGACGGCGCGGGGAAGAAGATGGAGGCGCCGATCACGATCGCCGACTGGGCGGCCACGGAGGGGCGTTTTAAGAAGCACTTCCGGCCTTTGAAGGGCGACGTGGACGAGGATGCTCTGATGCCCTTCCAGGAATATGTCCTCTCGTCGGCGGAAGATCGGGACGGCATGACTCCGTACATCAACGTGATCGACACGGAGAAACGCATCCAACGGAAGCTCGTCTCGCACGAGATGGTCGAGCTGGCCGAGGACCGACTGCTCTTCTGGTCGCAGCTCAAGGAGATCGCCGGCCTCCAGGTGTCGCCAGCCGGTCACGAGCTTGTCGAGGAAGAGATGGAGGTCGAGTTCGAGCGCAGGGCCGAGGCGCTTCGGGTCGAGTACGAGGCGAAGCTCACCGACCTTCGCGCCAGCTATCCGCCACTCATCGCGCGACGGCTGGCGGAAGGCTTGCTGAAGGCGAACGGGGACTCGACGGTCACGGAACTTCTGGCCCGCGCGCAGGCGGAGCCGGGTCTGTCGCCGGTCCGGATCGACCCCGGTGCGCTCGCGGCTGTATCTGCGGGGAGTGCGGCGGTCGCGACCTCCGTGGCGGCTCCAGCTGTGGCGCCGGCCGTTGAACAAGCGGCCAAGCCAGCGCCCACGGCACCCGCCGAGGAGGAAGCGGAAGATGAAGGAATCGTGCTCGATCCGTATATCGATACGGCGCTCTGCACGTCCTGCGACGAGTGCATCAACATCAACAAGAAGCTGTTCGCCTACGACGAGAACAAGCAGGCGTACATCGCAGACCCGAAAGCCGGCACGTTCCGCGAGATTGTGATGGCGGCGGAAAAGTGTACCGCCAGGATCATCCATCCCGGCACGCCGCTCAACCCGAAGGAGAAGAACCTCGACAAGTGGCTCAAGCGAGCCGAGCCCTTCAACTGAAGCGCCCGAGATGCGCTCTCGCTTGAGCTTCCGGCACGGAATCCACCCGGCGGAGAGAAAGGAGCTCACCGCCGGCCTGGCGATCCGGCGCATGCCGTTCCCGGACGAGATCGTGCTTCCGCTGCGGCAGCACGCGGGGAAGCCGGCCCGCCTGCTGGTCAAGCCGGGCGATCGGGTGGAGCGCGGCGACAAGGTTGGCGAAGCAGACGGCTTCGTCTCGGTCCCGGTCCACGCGTCGGGAGCCGGGACCGTCAAGTCGATCGGCTGGTGGCCGCACCCCGACGGTAGCATGGCCGAGGCGGTGCGGGTCACGCTCGAGAGCTACTCACCTCAAATCCCGCGTCCCCGGATCATCCCGCGCTGGGAAGGTTTGACCCCGAGCCAGGTCGTAGAGGCCGTCCAGCGTGCCGGCGTCGTCGGTCTGGGCGGCGCTGCCTTCCCGACGCACGTGAAGCTGCTGCCGCCGGACGACGTGTCAGTCGACACGCTCATCGTCAACGGCGCGGAGTGCGAGCCCTACCTGACCACCGACCACCGAACGATGGTCGAGTATCCGGAACGCGTGCAGTTCGGCATTCGCGTCATGATGCACACGCTCGGGGTCGAGCGCGCGATCATCGGGATCGAGAAGAACAAGCCGGACGCGATCGAGGTGCTGACCGAGACGCTGCCCGAAGATCTGAACGTGAGCGTACAGGCGCTGACGGTGAAGTATCCGCAGGGATACGAGAAGATGTTGATCCACGCCCTCACCGGACGCGATGTACCCTCGGGCAAGCTGCCCATGCACGTCGGCGCGGTGGTCCAGAACGTCGGCTCGCTGGCCTGTATCGCGGAGGTGTTCGAGACCGGACTGCCACTCATCGAGCGGGTGGTGACGGTGACCGGACCGGGCGTGCGCCGCCCCTCCAACCTCATTGTCCCGATCGGCACCAAGCTTCGCGATGTGCTCGGATTCTGTGACGGCCTGACCGATGACGCGGCCGAGATCGTATTCGGTGGGCCCATGATGGGCGCATCGCAGCCCGATCTCGATGCACCGATCATCAAGGGGACGACGGGCGTCGTCGTGCTGACCCATCACGAGTCGCGGGCTCGAACCCGGCATCCCTGCATTCGCTGTGGTCGCTGCCTGGACGCATGTCCGGTCTTCCTCAACCCGTCGCAACTCGGTCTCCTCGCCCAGGCTGGCCGCTACGAAGAAATGGAGGAATCTCACCTGGCCGTCTGCATGCTGTGCGGCTGTTGTTCGTACGTGTGTCCGTCCAATATCCCCCTCTCGCAGATGTTCGCACTCGCCAAGGCCGGAGCGAAGAGAAGAAAGCAGCAGGTTGCGTAGTGGACTGGGCGCCGCGTGACGACGTCCAGCTGAGGCTGCAAGCCTCGCCCCACCTCAAGGCGCCCGACAGCACGCCCCTGATCATGTGGTCGGTGGTCGGCAGCCTCGTGCCGGTCATGGCCGCGAGCATCTACTACTTTGGACCGAGCGCTTTCCTCGTCCTCGCCGCGGCCACTCTGGGCGCGGTGATCACCGAACGCGCGTTCGGCCCGCCCCGAAGCCTCGGAGACGGGTCAGCCGCCATTACCGGCATCCTGCTCGGCCTCACCTTGCCGCCCGGTGTCCCGCTCTGGATGGCGTTCGTGGGCGGAGCCTTCGGAATCGGCTTCGGCAAGCTCGTGTTCGGTGGTCTCGGCCAGAACGTGTTCAATCCGGCGCTTCTGGGCCGGGCGTTCATGCAGGCGGCGTTTCCCGCCGCCCTCACGACCTGGCCGACGACCCCGGCCACATGGGGTGCGCTGCGCGGCGACAACCTGGCTCTGCCGTTCATGAGTCCAGACGTCGATACGGTAACCGGCGCCACGCCGCTTGGCCTGTTCAAGTTCGAAGGCGTCTCCACCCAGACGTCGAGCCTCATGTTCGGCGACATCAGCGGCTCGCTGGGCGAGACGGCCGGCCTCGTGATACTCGTCTGCGGTAGCTACCTGGCTCTGCGCAACTACCTGAACTGGCGCATACCGGCCAGCATCTTTCTCACCGTCGCGCTGTTATCGGGGCTCCTGCACTCGCTCGACTCCACGCGATTTGCCAGTCCAATGTTCGCTCTCTTCTCCGGCGGACTGATCCTGGGGGCGATGTACATGGCCACCGATATGGTGACGTCGCCCGTGACCAACCTCGGTGCCTGGATTTTCGGGATCGGGATCGGCGTACTGGTCGTCGCGATTCGAACCTGGGGCGGACTCCCGGAAGGCGTCATGTACGCGATCCTGCTGATGAACGCGCTGGTTCCGTTCATCAATCGGGCCACGCAGCCACGTCCGTACGGAGAGAGGCAGGATCGAAGAGTACGCGAGGCAGAGGTGTGAGCGAGGGCCGCAAGCTTCCGATGGCCGGCGAGCCAGCGAATGGGCACTCAGTGGCCGAGGAGCCGGCGGCCGATGAGGTCCGGTCGTGGCGTCTGGTAACGACGCTGGGGATCGCGGGTGCCCTGGCGGGCCTGGCGATCGTGCTCGTGTTCGGATGGGCCGAACCCAAGATCAAAGCGCACAGAGCAGCCGCGCTTCGGGCAGCGGTGCAGGAAGTGCTAGGCGGGCCCGAGAGCTACGCCACGCTCTTCGTCGTGGACGGGGCGCTGGCGATGGAGATCCCGGCTGGATCGGACAGCGCATCGTTCGACCAGGTCTACCTCGGTTACGATGCTCAGGGGCGGTCGATGGGCTTCGCCATCGCTGGAGAACAGCCCG
>JBFILW010000182.1:0-5572 GCA_041612005.1 Gemmatimonadota bacterium | reverse complement strand
ATCGGCTGGCAGCCCGAGGCCGGCCTGCCTGATGTCGCCGCTGAACATGCGAACGCGGGAGGTTTTGTCGGACGGATCACCACCGAGAAGTCTGGCCCGCGCCTGCGCCATCTCGGCGAACCTCGGTTCCACCAAGCACACGACCGCCTGGACTGACGAACGGGCCAGCAGGCGTTCGACCACGCCGCTGCCCAGATACCCGGGGAACCCGGTGATGAAGACTCTCGCCATCCTGTCGCCTCTACTGCTTGGATTTGCCGATCTCGACGGACGCGACGATATATGCAGCAGCGAGCGTTATGGCGACGATTCCAGCGACCAAACCGACGGTGGCCCCGGTGTTGGGCGCTCGGACTTCAAAGCTCTGGAGATCGGCCAACGGAATTGTATCGAGGACCTCGCCGACCTCCCCGATCAGCACTTCCGCTTCGGCGCCTTCCTGCATGATCGTCTCGACCCTCGCGTTGTTCACGACGATGACGGCGCCGTCGCTTCGCGTGACCCGGAGCTCCTTGTCGCCCGAGGTTGCTACCTGTCCGATCGGCGCGTCAGGCGGCGCCCACTTGTGACAGCCGCTGAGCTGGCCCGTCAGGCTTACCAGGACAGCGAGCCTGCCGGAGCGTGTCCGGAGGAATCGGCGCATGCATGTCATTCCTGTCGGGTGTTCGATGGGCTGCGATCGTCTCCGCCTTATAGTGACTTCCGCCGCCAGGTGCCAGGGTCCCAGGTTCACTCACCTTCTCGCGCCTTCGGGCGTGGTTGTCCTGCCTCCGGCCACCGGGTGCGATCCGCCGTTGGACCTCTTGCGCAACCCTGCCACCTCAGGTAATCAGAGATCGAAGCCACATGGCTTTGGGCTGCCCGGCACTGCGCCGGATGGCAGCCCGGCAGCAAAACGCGTCATCCAAGGAGATGGCAAACATGTCTCACCACACCCCGAATGGGGCCAGGCTGTCGCACCGGGCGACCTGGCTTCTCGCGCTTCCGATGGTGCTCCTCTCGAGTGCCTGTAGCGACTCGGGGATCACGAACGAGGCTCCGGCTCCGCAGTTCGGAGTCCACGCCAACAGCCCGGTCGCGCCAGATGCGAACGCGAGCATCGAGTCCCTGATCCTGTGCAAGGAGTGGAGGAACGCCCAGGACATCAGCGTCGACTTCGATGTCACGGTCGACGATCTGCGGCAAAATGGAACGAGCACGACACTGACCCGAACGCTGACGGACACCGGTTCGCGTGAGTGCCGCCGTGTCGCCCAGTTCGACGGAACCGCCAACCAGGGTGGCCCCGCCAACCTGATGACGGTCGAGGAGGTGCCTGCGGGTGCCGTACTGGCCAGCATCGTCGTGACCGCCGTCAACGCGGCTGGAGCCGTGATCGACGCCAGCGGTGCGCCCTACTATTCGACGATCGATGTCGCGACGGGGACATGGAGCGCCCAGAACGCCGACAACACCATCGGCTTCAAGGTGGAGTATTTCAACGAGCTCCTACCCCGAGGCGGTGAAGGCTGCACCCCCGGCTACTGGAAGAACCACGCGGGGAGCTACTCGCATTCGCGGGGAGGTCAGAAGAAGCCTTCGTCCTGGCAGGTCTATAGTCCGCCGGCCAGTTATGATGGCACCTTCGGCGTGAGCTCGAGCTTCAACAGCACGCTCATCGCCGCCCTGAACCGTGGTGGTGGGGGTGAGAACGCTCTCGGTCGCCACGCAGTAGCGGCACTGCTCAACGCGGCGCACTCGGGCGTGGACTATGCGTTCACGACCGCACAGGTGATTGCGCTGGTACAGAGCGCGTATGCGAGTGGCGATTTCACCGGAATCAAGGACCAGCTGGCGGCCGAGAACGAGCAGGGCTGCCCGCTGTAAACCACCGAGCCGCCCACGCGGAGTTCGGCGTGACTCGGCGGACAGAAATTCGGTGACCCGACGAAAGGGGGGCGGCGCTGGCCGTTCCCCTTCGTCTACCTACCCCTGGCTAGCCCGTACGTCTGCCGTAGTAGGGGCCGATATGGTCGGTACCTTCCACCAGCGACGCCATCATGAGGATGTCATTCGCTCGCTGCCCATCACCCCGCCGCACCCACCCTGGAAGCGCTCCGAACCTTTGCTGGTATTCGCTGACGAGGACGTCGTGCAGACGCTCGCTCGGATCGGGATGCCCGAACTCGCGATGGTACAGCTTGTGGAGAGATTTCAGTGACGCCATTAGTGCCTCCAAATCTCCAATTGCCTCAAGCTCAAACTGTTACATAGCAAGGAGCGTGCCCTCTCCAAAGCAGTCCGTAACTGGTTGATTTACAACGAGAAAAGAACTCCGGCCGCTTCCACCCGTACCTGGATACCGGGCATTGTTCCCGGTCCGACCCCTCAAGGGGGCAAGTCAGTAGGGAAATTTTTCGGTGTGTCGCGCCCGCGCTCGGGCCAGTCTGACTTCGCGCGAATGAGGCGGAAGTCGAGCTCGAGTCGGATATCGTCCCTCGACGTCGTGCCCCTTGACCAGAACCGCCCTGGCGCTACAGTTTAACAATTCGGTTAAACAGGAGTGTCAAGCGTGGCCGAGGAACCGGTTGAATCGACGCAAGTCGATACGAAATTTGTCGATACGCAGCACACAGACACACAGCAGAAGATCTTCGACGCGGCCCTGAAGGTATTCTCCTGCAAGGGTCACGACGGCGCCCGCATGCAGGAGATCGCCGACCTGGCCGGCATCAATCGCGCCCTGCTGCACTACTACTTCCGCACAAAGCGCCAACTCTACGAGGCTGTGTTCGCCCACCTGTTCGAGCAGTACATGCGCTCGTTCCGGGCGGTGATGGATCCCGAGCAGCCGTTCGCAAAATCGCTGCGCGACTTCGTCGATCACTACGTCGACTACGTGCGCGATCACATGGATATGGCCCGCTTGGTGATGCACGAGAACCTGTCGGGCGGCACCCTGATGGGGGAGCACCTCGCCCGCGCCTTCGCCACACACGGTTCACCGCAGCAGCGCTTCGAGGAGGCGATCGTCAGGGCGACCGAGCGGGGAGAGATTCAGCCCCTCGATCCGAAGCAGACGATCATGACCGTCATATCCGCCTGCGCCCTCTTTCTGATCACGGCTCCGACGGTGAAGCTCACCAACCCCGCGGCCGGGATGGATTTCGACGCCTTCATCGAGGCCCGGAAGGATCACGTCTTCAACGTCATCTATCATGGCATGGAGACACGCGGAGGTGAGGCATGAACTCTCGAACGCTACTGACGGGTTCGCTTCTCGCCACCACCGGCATCGGCGCCTGCTCGTTCGCGCCGCCGCCCCGCGAGTCAACGGTCGTCATCGAAATGCCGCAGAGCTTCGACGCTTACACAGACAGCGCTGGAACTCCAGCTATCGGCGGTGCCGACCAGGGGAAGCCGGACTCGATCGAAGTCTATGAGGCGGAGCGCTGGTGGGAAGTCTTCAACGATCCCGTGCTGAACGCGTTGGTCGATACGGCGCTGGTCGCCAACCTCGATCTGCGGGAAGCGGTCGCGCGCGTCGAGCAGGTGCGTCAGCAATACAGGATCGCGAGGGCCGACCTCTACCCGTGGCTCGGGCTGACCGCGGACGCATCCTACACGAACGTCCCGACCAACCTCGGCTTCTCTGGCGAGATCGGGGAAGGAGCCGGCGGTTTGCTCAGCGACCGGCTGGAGTACTCGACCTACAGCGCGTCGCTCGGGCTCTCGTACGAGATCGACTTCTGGGGCCGAGCCAGTAACGACACGAAAGCGGCCGTGAGCGATTTCCTGGCCACCGAGTCGGACTACCGAACGGCCCGTCTCGCCGTCATCGCCGCGACCATCTCTACCTACCTCGAGGTGGTGGAGCTCGAGCGCTCCGTCGAGCTCACCCGACTCAGCGTGGACCTGCTCCAGGAGCGGACCGAGCTCACGGACCTCCGCTACTTCCGCGGGCTCGTCTCGTCATTCGAGCTCTACACGATCCGGTCGTTGTACCGGAACACGCAGGCCGGGCTCCCCGTCCTCGAGAGTCGGCTCGCGGACGCCAAGGGTAGACTGGCCGTGCTTCTCGGCCGCTACGCCGGCCACATCGACGACCTGCTGAGCAGCACGGAAGCCCCGGCCGTCGTCCTCGACTCCGTGCCCGCCGAGCTGCCGGCCGAGCTACTCGAGCAACGACCCGATGTGCTGTCGGCGTGGCAACGGATGGAGGCCGCACGCTACCGGATCGGAGCTCGGAAGGCCCAGATGTACCCGGCGCTTCGCCTCGATGCATCGGCCGGGCTCCAGTCGGGCAGCATCACCAGCTTGTTTCGCGTCGACCAGTACTTCCTGGGTCTGATCGGCGGCCTCACCGCACCGCTGTTCCAGGGGGGCCGGCTGCGCGCGAATGCCGCTGCCGCCGAAGCGGTCTTCCAGCAGGCAGCGATCGCGTACGTGCGCTCGGTCCTCACCGCCTTCGCCGAGGTGCAGGTGAGCCTCGAGAACCTCGACAACCGAAAAGACCAGTACGCGTTCCTCCGCCAGCAGCAGGTAGAGGCACAGGCGTCGGTCGACTTCCAGCTCCGGTCCTTCCAGCGAGGCGTGGGGGACTACATCGAGTATCTCGACGCGCGCACCAACCTGGCCGGCGTGGAAACAAATCTCGCCACAGCCGAGCGGGCTCTGGCCGAGGCTCGGCTCACACTGCACCGGGCACTCGGAGGAGCCTGGGTCGTCGACGAAGACTTGCATCGACAGCTCGAGCAACAGTTCGACGAGCTCGACGACGACCTCGTCCCTTTGGATGAAGTGGAGACGGCGATGGGCGCCGGGAACGAGGAGGACTCATGAGCGTCAGCGACGACACGCGCCAGAACGGGCGGAGAGGACGGGGCGCCAGGCTGGCCGCGGCGTTCGGACGGCTGACGTACCTGCAGAAGGCGCTCGTCATTCTTGCTGCCGGAGTCATCGGCTTTGCCCTGTTGATGATCTTCCGTCCGCGTCCACCGCAGCAGGAGCCGGCGAGGCGGATTCCGCTCGTCGCTACCGCGGAGGCAGACGTGCGGTCCGGTCACCTCACCGTACACGGGAACGGGACGGTGCGGCCCCGCAGCCAGATCACCCTCACCCCCCAGGTCGTTGGCCGCGTGGAGTGGGTGTCGCCGGCTCTCGTCTCGGGCGGTCGGTTCGGAGCCGGAGACGTACTGTTTCGCGTCGAGGCGGCCGACTACGAGAACGCCGTCGCCATTGCCGCCGCCGAGGTCGCGGAGCGTCACGTCGCGGTAATGCAGGCGGAAGAGGAACGAGAGCTGGCCCTCGAGGAGTATGAGCGCCTGCGGGCGAGGGAAGGGATCCAGGTTGCGGCCGACTCCGGCGCGATGGGGAGTCTGATCTTCCGGGAGCCGCAGCTTCAGGCGGCCCGGGCCAACCTTCGTCGCGCCGAGGCGCGGCTCGATGATGCCGAGCTGTCGCTGCAGCGCACTCGCGTGCGCGCTCCCTTCCACGGCGTCGTCCGCACGGAGGCGGTCGACGTCGGCCAATACGTGTCGCCCGGTCAGAGCGTCGCGAGCATCTGGGCGACCGACGAGGTCGAGATCGTGGT
>JBFILW010000181.1:0-5615 GCA_041612005.1 Gemmatimonadota bacterium | reverse complement strand
TCGCCGACGTCCTGGCCGGGGCCGGCGAAGTCGTGCGCCTGGGCGCGGGCCCGGACCTTCCTGAAGCGCTGCGCTCGGAGCGCCCCGATCTCGTCTTCAACATGGCGGAGGGCGCCGGCGAGCGGTCGCGTGAGGCCCACGTTCCGGCGCTGCTCGAGTTCTATCACATTCCGTATACGGGCGGCGACGCGCTCTGCCTTGCCCTGACGCTCGACAAGGCGATGACCAAGCGCGTGCTTCAGGCGTCCGGGATCCCGACTCCACCCTTTCGTGTCTACCTCCCGGGCGAGGTCCCCGAGTCCGTCGACCTCAACGGGGCCGTGATCGTGAAACCGATTCACGAGGGCTCCAGCATCGGGATCGGAAACCGGTCTGTGTGCTCGTCGGGCGAGGAAGCCGCCGAGCGCGTGAGCGAGATCCACCGTGAATGGGGGCAAGCCGCGGTTGTGGAACGCTTTCTCACGGGTCGCGAGTTCACTTGTGCGCTGGTCGGGAATAACTCGGACCTGCGCGTGTACCCGCCGGTCGAGATCGACTTCGCGGTGCTGCCGGAGGGGGCGAATCCGGTATACGGGTTCGAAGCCAAGTGGATCTGGGATCAGCCGTGGGCGCCGCTGCACATGTTCCGCTGCCCGGCGGACATCGAGTCGGAGCTCGAAAAGGAGCTGATCGAGATGGCGAAGGCGGCGTTTCGGATTACCGGGTGCCGGGACTGGGCTCGGATCGATCTGAGACTCGATGAAGAGGGCCGGCCGCACGTGCTCGAGGTGAACGCACTCCCCGGCGTACTGCCGGACCCGGAACAGAACTCGTGCTATCCAAAGGCCGCCCGTGCGGCGGGTGTCTCGTTCGAGGATGCGATCCTGGCGGTGGTCGATGCTGCACGGACACGTTATGGCCTTTGAATCGGGGAAGCCGATCGGCGTCGGGATTCTCTACGAAGAGATGCATCGTCCTCCGCGCCGTCCGGAGGGAGCGGTGCTCGACTCCGTATTCGCGACCGAGCGAGTGCTCGCCGGCATGGGCCACAACGTCTCGCTGCTCCCGGTGCGCTCGGAGAACATCGACTGGCTCGACAAGCTACGTGATTCGCGGCTCGACCTCATCTTCAATTTGTGCGAGGGACTCGACGGCGAAGGGATGGGGGAGTTTCTGGTCACGGCGGCCGCCGAGCTTCTGGACATTCCTATCACGGGCTGCCGCTCCGACGTCCTCGCGTTCGCGCTCCGCAAGGACCGCGTCAATGCGTGGCTCGCCCAGGTTGGCCTTCCCGTCCCCGCTTTCACTGTCGCCGAGATCGACACCCCACTTCCGGAGTGGAACAGCTTCCCGGCGATCGTGAAGCCGGCGGGTGAGGATGGATCGCTCGGCATCTACGAGCGCGCGGTCGTACGCGACCGATCGGAGCTCGAGGTGACCGTCTCGGAATTGCTGCCTGAATTCGAAGCGCTGCTGGTGCAGGAGTACATCGATGGGCGCGAGTTCAACGCGGCATTCATCGGTCATCACCGGTTCCCTCTCGCCGAGATCGACTTCAGCGGCATGCCCCCTGGGCTGCCGCGAATTGTCTCGTACAGCGCCAAGTGGGAGAGCGGGTCGCCGGCCGACAACGGCTCGGTGCCGCTCTGCCCCGCGCCGGTCGATGCGGACACTGAAGCGCGAATCCTCGAGACTGCAGAAGCGGCGTGGCTGGCAGTCACGGCAGGTGAAGGATATGGACGCGTCGATCTGAGACTCGGTGCCGACGGTCGACCGTACGTGATCGAGGTGAATCCAAATCCCGACTTCACTCCGGAAGCCGGCCTCGCGCGCATGGCTGGAGTAGCCGGATGGAGTTACGACGAACTGGTTGCAAACGTCTGTAAGCTGGCCCTCGGCGTCACGTCGAACGGCCACGCAGCCGCCAAGTCGTTGAAAGAAATGCGGTCAGGTTCAGATTCCGCAACGCCGACCGCTGAAAAAGAACTGCGACACACAGTGGTCGAGGAAGAGGCGATCCCGCGTGAGGTCGCCGAAAGGGCGCTCGAACAGAATGAAGCGGATCGATCGTGCGACGTCTCCCTCGGCAGCATCACTGCCGAGCATCGCGAACAGATCCGCCGCATTCTCGAGGAAACGGATGTGTTCCGTTACGACGAAGTTCTCGTGGGCCTCGAGGTGCTCGACATATACGTGAGTCAACCCGAGCAAACGGATTACTACTTCCTCGGTGCGTTCGACGGGGAGGGTGAGCTGGTTGGTTACACCTGCTACGGTCCGACACCGTGCACGCTGGGCACGTGGGATCTGTACTGGATCGCGGTCGATCCGGAGTGGCAGGGAGCCGGCGTGGGTAGCCGGCTGCTGGCGGAAGCCGAGAGCGAGATGTGGAGCCGACATGGGCGCCTCATCCTTGCGGAGACTTCTTCGCAGCCGAGCTACGATGGTACCCGCGCGTTCTACGCGCAGCGCGGGTACGATGCGGTGTCGCGCGTAGAGGGCTTTTACGCACCAGGCGACGATCGGGTGATCTTCGCCAAACGTTCCAGCGGCGAGGAAGGAGTGTCCGAGTCCGATGGATGAGTGGCAACAGATCCTGAAGGGGAGCATCACGACCGTCGATGAGCTTGTACAGCGCTTTGGCGAGGAGAATATCGATCGGGAGGCGGCGCAGCGGGCGATTGACAATTTCAATCTGCGCATCACTCCCGCGGCGGCCCGTTTCATCGAAGAGAAGGGTGACCGGTTCTGGAACCAGTACGTTCCAACGCCGGAAGAACTCAACATCGAGGATGGGATTGTGGACGCCCTCTCCGAGGATGCGGACTCCCCGGTTCCCAATCTCACCCATCGCTATCCGGACCGCGTGCTGTTCCTGGTGAGCCCGGTTTGCGCTACCTACTGCCGTTTCTGCACGCGTCGACGGAAGGTGGGCGATCCGGAAAAGATCCCGCTCAACCAGTTCGAGGCCGCGTTCGACTACCTTCGGGAGCACACGGAAGTTCGTGACGTCATCCTCTCGGGTGGCGATCCCTTCATGCTTTCGGACCGGCGGATCGAACACTTTCTAAGCACGCTGCGGGAGATCCCTCACATCGAGATTATCCGGATTCACACCCGCATGCCGTCGCACCTCCCGGAGCGTATCACACCGGATCTGTGCGAGGTGTTGAAGAAGTACCACCCGGTGTTCGTGAATCTCCATTTCAACGACCCTGATGAGATCACGCCGGCGGCCGAAGAGGCGATTGCCATGCTGGCTGACGCTGGCTGCCCGCTCGGATCTCAAACTGTCCTCCTGGACGGCGTTAACGACGATCCGGCGATCATGAAGGAACTGATGCTCAAGCTCCTCAAGAACCGCGTGCGTCCCTATTACATCTACCAGGCGGATCAGATCGCGGGGGCCGAGCACTTCCGGACCAGCGTGGCCCGGGGAATCGAGGTAATTCGCGGCATTCGGGGTTGGACGTCCGGCCTCGCCGTGCCTCACTTCGTAATCGACGCGCCCGGCGGTGGCGGAAAGATTCCCATCCTCCCCGAGTACGTGGAGTCGATGACTGACGAGGAAGTCGTCGTGCGCAACTACGCAGGCGAGCGCTTCGTGTATCGCCAAGCGCACGAGAAGGCTGCGGAAGTGGATCCGGCCGTCATCGCTGCCGCTCAGGACATGCGGGAGCGCGCCACAGCCAAGACCAACGGCGGGCCGCCGGCGACGGCCTCGAAGAATGGGAAACCGACCGCAGCCGCGAAGGCCGCGAAGAATGGAAAACCTGCCGTAGCCGTGAAGGCCCCGAAGAACGGGACACCTGCCGCAGCCGCGAAGGCCGCGAAGAACGGGAAGCCCGACAAGGCCAAAGCGAACGGCGAGCGTCCCGAGGCAACCTCGCCTCAAGAGAGGGTCGGAGCCAAGCCCTAGGTGGACGATCTCCGCGCGCCGCTCGCGGAGGGACGCGCTCTTCGTGCTCGCATCGATGACCATCATCCTCTCTGGAAGCGATGGGGAATGGTGTGGGCGGGTGTCCTGTGGGGCTGGTTCGCGTGTGCGATACTAGCTGGTCGCCGTCTGGCTCCGCCGTCCTCGCTCGGCTAGATTTGCCCGCCGCGAGCCGGGCGCCTGAAGCGCGGCTCACACGGAAGTCAGCAGCGGTCCCGAGACTCGCTAGACGAATCGACGCATGCTCGTAAATAGACTGAAGCTGCCGGCAGCCGCCTTGGCGCTGGAGCTTCTGGCCGGCACCCCCGTCGAGGCACAGATCCCACCCGCCGAAGCGATGCAGAGCGCCGAGCTGGAGGGCCAGCGGATCGCGAAGTATCACTACGCCGTCGAGCACGCGACGAATGCCCTCATGAAGGCCCAACCCGAACAGCACCGCATCAGCCTCTACGTCGCTCGGGAGGAGGCGGACGGCTGGCACGTGTACTTCGGGGCTATCAACGTCGCCATCGCCGAATTCAGCGTCGCCTATGAAGCTGTTCAGGCGCAGCCCGGGGACTCTGTATTCGTCCTCGATCGCTACGACGTGCCGAGAGAGGTTGACTCGGAGCTCAGCACCGCCGCCATGGCCCTCATCAGGTCACTGGACGCGTTCGAGCCGCAATGGGAGCGCTACGAAACCTACGTGTGGAGGGACTCGGCCGGTCGGTGGGTGACCTATTTCCTCCCGGGTCAGACATCGAGCGGGCGGTGGCCGATCGGCGGAGACATGCGTGTCGTGGTCGACCCGAGCGCCGGTGAGGTGCTGTCCGCCACCACGTTCCACGAGGAGCTGGTCGTCGTGGAGCCGAGCTTCGAGGCCGCGGTGGCGACGCACCACCGTCATCTTGCGGGGGAAGCGCCGGCCCCCACGGACTTCGCGTACGTACTGATCAGCCCCCAGCTGGCGCCCATGCTGCTCGTGTCGAGGGCGTTCAGCTGTCAGGTGAATCGGGAAGGTCGCCTGGTCGAGTGCGAGGCCGGCGCCGACTGACCGCTACTCCTCCCCTTCCGACACCGCCACACGTTTTCCGACTGACTCCACCTCTCGCAGAAGAGCGTCGATGTCGGAGGCCGCGGTCCGGTAGTTGAGCGGACAGAGCCGGATCACATAGGCACCGTCCAACAGCGTCGACGAGATCATGAAGTGCCCCTCTCTCTGGATCGTCCCTACGATGGCCTCGTTGTGGGCGTTCAGGTTCTCGCTCTTGCCTTCACCTGAGATCCGGTGTCGGAAGCACACGATTCCGAGCGAGGCGGGCGCCACCACCTCCAGCGCCGGCCGGGCCCGGATTTGATCCTCCGCGTACACAGCCAGCTGGATCGTCTGCTCGATCGCGCGCACCACCGCCGTGAAGCCGTGCGTCTTGAGCGACAGCCACAGCTTGATCCCGCGCGCGGCCCGACTCAATTGAATGCCGCGGTCCCCGAAGTTCACCTCGCCCTCATGCACATCGGTGTCCTGCAGATAGTCGGGTAGCACCCGGAAGGTCTCCTCGAGCGCGGAACGATCACGCACGAAGACACAACCGGCTTCGTAGCCGACGTAGAGCCACTTGTGAGGGTCTAGGACGAGCGAATCTGCGCGCTCGAGCCCGCCGAGAAGCGGTTCACAGGTCGGCGACAGCCTGGCAATCGCTCCGTAGGCGCCGTCGACGTG
>JBFILW010000180.1:0-5618 GCA_041612005.1 Gemmatimonadota bacterium | reverse complement strand
GGCACGATTGACGGCGACCGGTTCGACAACATCGGGGGCGTGGTGGGGCCGGGCGGCTCGCCAGGGATTCTGGAGTTTACCGGCAGCTACAATCAGGCAGCCGAGGGTACCCTCGAGATCGAGTTGGGCGGCCTGATTGCCGGTCTCGAGTACGATCGATTCGTCGTCGGCGGCACCGCGACCTTCGAGGTTGGCAACGGTATCCTTATCGACCTCATCGACCCCTCCGATGAGCAGGGCCTGAATGTCTTCGAGCCTCAAGCAGGTGATTTTTTCGATATCGTAACAGCGAGGGAGATAGCCTTGCTCGGCACCTCTGACGTCTTCGACCTCCTCAACTTACCCGAGCTCCCAACGGGCTTGTTCTTCGAGGCAGCGATTCTCGAGACGTTCGGTCGACAGACAACGTTGGGGCTAGGGCAAACCATACTTCAGCAGAACATCCTGCGACTCAGCATCGGTGGAGAGCGCTCGTCGTCAGGGATGGTCCCGGAGCCGGGCTCGCTGCTCTTGCTCGTAGTGGGGCTGGTGGGGATTGTCGTCCGACGCGTAATCGTGTCCTAAGGGCAAACGAAAGCACCAGCCGAGAGGCAAGCAGGACTGCCGAGAGCCATTCACTACGCCATGGGCTTCAATGGGGCCGGTGCGACCATGGCACCCTATCTCGGCAATCGGATCGCGCTCACGATGCGGGGACAGCGGGACGCGGACGATTCGCTGGACCGCTTCGAGTTCCGGTCACATCCACTCTACAATGGCGACCCCTGGTTCATGCCCGGGGTGCTCGCGTATCACTGGTTGCTGGATCGAATCGGCCGCTGAAGCGCGCAACCGGTCTTCCCAGGCCATCGCGTCGCGTTTAAGCCTGCTGGTGGACGCTCTTCTTAATGCTGTCGCTTCTGATATCGTTGGTCAGACGCAGGAAGAAAACACAGTGACGTCATGATTCAACCGATAGCAGGACCGACCGTGTGGTAAGGTCCTGATTTCTCCGGCAAAGAGGACATCACGATACGCCTCGAGGGCGAGGCGCTCGATGCCATCGCCCGATTGCTGAATGCCAACCGGGCGCGCGAGATGGAGCAGATTGAGAAGCGTCACTTCTCGGAACCGGCGCTCGATGACGTCATGCAGCGCGTGAGACACGAGGTTCTGAAGGGCCGAGCTCTGGTGGTGCTGAGCGGCTTTCCGATCGAGAAGTACGACGCATCGACCATGAGTCGCGTCTTCTGGGGACTGGGACGGCATCTCGGCAACCTGTCGGTCCTCATTACCCATCCGCCCGTGAGGGCCAGTCGGTGACGGCGTTCAACGCACTGCCCGTCAGGCAGCTTCGCGCCACTCGTATCGGTGATGGAGCCCGCCGGCACGGGGCAGAACTACGACTTTCGCTGTCGCCGAGGGTCGAGGCGTCACTGCTCGGCCGCGAAGCGCGTCCTTCTCTAAGCCGAGGTGGCAACGATCCTCGTGGTAATAGGTGACGTAAGTCCGAATCAACCGTCGGATGTGTCGCTCGCCCAAGACGACAACATGCTCGAGGAGCTCCCGTCGGCAGCTCCCGATCTAGCGCTCCGCGATCGCGTTCTGCCAGGGACTTCGATACGCCGTGCGTACTGGCTCGGTGCCCATGGCCCTGATGAATCGCACCACGGCAGCGCTGAAGATACTGTCTCGGTCGAAGATGAGGTACCTCGGCGCGGTATCGAACGGAAACGACTCGCGCAGTTGCTGGATGACCCACGCGCTGGTCGGATGGAATGTCACGTTGAAGTGCACGATCTCGCGGCGAGCGTGCTCGATGGCGAACAGCACGTAGACCACCCGCAGCGATGCGGTCGGGGCCGTGAAAAAGTCCATTGCCGCGATCCCGTCCTTGTGGTTGCGTAGGAAGGCGATCCAACGCTTCACCTTATCGCGTTCGACGGGCAGCCGCGGCATGTACCGCGACACTGTGGACTCGGAGACTTCGAACCCCAGCTTCAGCAGCTCACCGTGGATTCGCGGCGCGCCTCAGCCGTCTCGGGCCAACAGGTGGATCAGGTCGCGGATCTCGCGATCGATTCGCGGTCGCCCGGGACGACGCCGGCGCGAGAGCCGCGCCCAGTGGCGACGGAACCGTTCTCGGTTCCACCTCGTCACGGTATCCGGGTCGACGATGATGAGACGGCTCGCCCAGCTCGGCCAGCAGGCTCGCAGGGCCACCCAGAAAGCGCGGTCGACATCGTCGAGCGCCGGACGCGGACGCTCGCGCTTGAGCGCCAAGAGCTGCTGACGGAGGGCAAGGTTCTCGATCAGGAGCTCGGAGCGAGACATGAACAACGCCCTGATGGCGCGGGCGCCGAGGGAGACGAGGAACATGAGCGCGCGGACCATGGCTCGGGAGTCTGTCGCTCTATAAGGCTGCCTTCAACCCCTCCGAGCGCGGATTGTCCCGGATTGGCGGAGCTCACGTAACCCTCTGATTCGCCTCGCGGATGAGATTTGAGGAGCCACAGGACACGCTCGTCGACGATGTCGGGCGTCAACACGAGCTCCACCTCGCCGCTGCGCCACGCCTCGAGGACCCGGCCGGGCGTTCCGGCAACGAGTATTGGCGAAAGGAGTACGCTGGTATCGAGGACGACTCTCACCGCTCCCGTCGGAACGTGCCCAGCGCGTCGGCTTCATCGGGACGCTCTAGGCGGGCTCGGCGCGCCTGCCTGCGTGCCTAGGCAAGCAATTCGTAGAACTAGTCCATGGTGGGGGCCGCGATCATCTTCAGAATAACGGCATCCTTGCCGGCGACGACGACGACGAACTGATCCCCCGGCTCGAGGCCGAGCCGCTTGCGGATCGCCTCCGGAATGACGACCTGTCCTTTCGAGGGCATCTTGGTGGTCGACGGAGTTGCCATGATCGAATTACCGTCTTACCAGAAAGATGTGCTCGGACGGTACGCGAAGTCGTGCTCACCGTCCACTGCCGCGACCGGACGGGTCGGTGCCCGACAGCCGTTCCAGCAAAGGCCGACAAGCTGACTGCAGGAGCCGGGACGATTTCCAACTCTCTTCCGGTCGTACTTCCTGCTCCCGATCCCTTGTAGCGGCGCGCCGGATAGCTGTTCCGGAACTGAGGGATCACGGGTCGAGGAGGAGAGAGGCATGAGATATCTGTAGCAGAGCTCGCAACGGCTACTCAGTCGCCCTGCTCGATCTTTCGCGCCAGCGCGCGCAGGCGTTGCGCGACGCCCTCGGCGCCGGCCTCGTCACCCGCCACCAGGCTGGCGGCGCGGTCCAGCTCGAGACGAGCCCAGCCGACCAGCCGCGCGTGGGTCGCGTCCTCGTAGTCGCCGTCGGGCGGCGAGTGCCTGCGCAGGAAATCACGCCACGCCTGGCGCGGGTCCGCGGCGTCCTCCACCGCGGCTGCCGCGATGAAGTCCGCGTAGGGACCGCCCGATCCCACCTCCTGGCGTAGTGACCGGGGAAACAGGTCCGCCCAGACCGAGCGGTAGCCTCCAGTGTCGTCTTCCTGCGGCGGCGCCGCGCAGCCGGCGACGACGAAGGCGAGCCAGCAGACGACCGCGCCACGCTGCAGGCTGGCCCACGGCACGGACGACGTCCCCTAGGCCCTGGCCCGCAGATCTTCGGCGATGGCGCTCGCGATGGCCGTCGCGATCTCCCGCTTCACCTGCGCGGAATCGGCGCCGTTGAGCAGCTCGTCCACCGCGGGAACGTCTATGAACTCCACTTCCAGAAGGCACGCACGCGTCTTGTGGTTGCCCTGCGAGTTGCCGAGGCTGACGTCCTTGAGCACACCGAGACGCTGGTTGTTCTTCACGCCGCGGTCCCTCGCCCCGCCGTCGTGGGCCTTGATCGCGTTGAACACCTCGCGCTGGATCCGCTCGGCGAGCGCGCGGTCCTCGGCCTCGTTGACGTTGCCGTTGGCCGACGAGAGGATGAGAGTCTCGGTACCGCGGGCGGTGCCGTTGAACCCGTTGAAGTGGATGCTCAGGAAGACGTCGGCGCCGTGAGTGGCGGCGAACCCGGCCCGATCGGAGAGTCCGAGATTGCGGTCGGTCTTGCGGGTGAGGTGGACCTCGATGTTGCTCCCGGGGTCGCCCGCGGCCATGGCCTCGAACTCGGACTGGACGAGCTTCGCGAGCTCGAGGGTCATCGCCTTCTCGGAGACGCCCGAGGCGCTGGTCGCATTGTTTGGAGAGGAGCCGCCCACGGGCGCGGTGCCCCCGTGCCCCGGGTCGATGACGACCACCCCGGTGATCGGCGAGGCGAAGGCGTCCTCGGTGATCCCGTCCTCGTCACCGATCTCGAATCCGCGTTCCTTCAGGAACTGCGCGTAGCGATCGAACGCGGCCTTGGAACCCTTGCCCCACTTCCCATCGATGGGCCCGCTGTAGTAGCCGCGAGTGCGGAGGGCGAGTTGAGCGAGTTTCTTGATATCGGACTGAGAGCTCGACATGGGTTCCTCCTCGTGACGTGGCGTGCGACTCGTCGCGTCGATTCGATCGACGCATGGCCTGGCGCCGGCGGCTCGAGCATGTGCCCGGCTCCACCCCGTGCTCCGAAACGTCTCCGCTGCGTCTCGGGGTCGATGCCGCCGAATCTGGCCGTTGCATCAAGCGCCGGAAAGGGTGAAGGCGCCCCAAGTATCCATGACGCCGTGTAACTTCACCAATTTATCCCACGCACGGGAGCAACGCGATGTGAATTCTCGCACGCTCTGCATGGTGACCTGGATGCCGTCGCTCCACGGCAACGCCGTCGGTCGTCCGCCATAACGGCACCCGGCACCGGCTCGAGACCGCCACGGGCGGGCACACTGTCTCGCCTGCCGGCGCGAGCCCACCGGCCGGTCCCGGCCGACCCGGCACCGGTCGCGCCGATCACGCTTCAGCAGTTTTTTCACAGGGCTCTTCGGGACCTCCTCGACGATGTCCTGGGTGCCTTCACGCGTGCGAGCGCGGCCTTGCAGTGTGCGATCGGCGCGCCGGCGTCGAGCGTGTGGCCTGGCTTGAACTCGACGACCGCCTGGATTGCCTCGCCCCGATTCTCGTCCGGGACGCAAGGCGAGGTTGAGCGGGGCGAAGGGTCCGCCGCCGTTCCGAGCGGCCCGCGACGCCGTGCTGCGCGGTATCCTGGATGAAGGACGCCATCTCTGGCGGAGGTCCAGTGTGGCGATTCGCCGGAGCCGCGCGGAGAATGCGGTCTCCCGCTTCAAGGCACTCGTCGGGGTCCAGATTACGGCGCGAAGCGCGAAGGTCGTAAGGCTGATCGCCGCGTCGAGCAGTGCTCGGGTCTGGCAAACACGCGTGCTGATTCTCAAGACATCTGGCACTTTCGCGTTCGAGTATTCGGCAGCGTGGCACGGCAGCAGCCGCCCACGCTCGTTGCCGACGCCGGCGTCGAGAACGTCAATACCGGCGTGGACGGCCTGATCGAGTCCGGGATGCTCTCGCGGGTGCTCGCGCTGAGAGATGTCACGTTCTCGAACTCGATGATCGAGGCTTGGTGGCGGACGCTCGAGCACCAGTGGCTCTTGTTGAACGCGCTGGACACCGCGGCGGCGATGCGGCGGCTGGTCGCGTTCTATGTGGCGGCGCGCAACGCCAAGATCCCGCATTC
>JBFILW010000179.1:0-5648 GCA_041612005.1 Gemmatimonadota bacterium | reverse complement strand
GTTGTTGAGGGCGCTTCGGAGCGCGAGCTCCAGCGCCTCGCGGGTGT
This sequence comes from Gemmatimonadota bacterium, assembly GCA_041612005.1. Lineage (GTDB taxonomy): Bacteria > Gemmatimonadota > Gemmatimonadetes > Palauibacterales > Palauibacteraceae > JBFILW01. Next base: position 5,601 of record JBFILW010000179.1, on the reverse strand, counting down.
CCTCCGGCATCACGATCGCGTCGACGAACCCGCGCGCGGCCGCGTAGCGCGCGTCGAGCTGGTGCTCGTAATCGGACCGCGTGTGCTCGATCGCTTTGAGCGTCTGGTCGTCGAGCGGCTCGCCGCCTTCGGAGGCAGCGTCGAGGCGCGGGCCGTAGATCGCTCGGACGGCCGACTCGCCTTCCATGACTCCCATGCGCCCACTCGGCCAGGTGAGGATGAAGTCCGGGTCGAAGCCCTGGCCCGCCATCGCGTAGTAACCCGCTCCGCTGGCGTGATTGATGGTGAGCACGATCTTGGGCACGCGCGCCGTGGCCATCGATTCGACCATGCGGGCGCCGGCGCGAATGATCCCGGAGTGCTCCGCTTCGACACCGACCATGAAGCCGCTCACGTCCTGCACGAACAGGAGCGGGGTCTCGTGGCGATCGCAGACGTCCATGAAGTACGCCACCTTCTCGGCGCTCTCCGTATAGATGATGCCGCCGAACTTCGGTGGACCGTCCTCCGACTTGAACAGACCGCGACGGTTGGCGATGAGGCCGATGCGCTGCCCGCGCACGCGTGCGATGGCCGTGAGCATTTCCGGTGCGTACTCGGCCTGGAACTCGTCGAACGTTCCGGCGTCGATGATCGTGTCGAGGACATCTTCCATGCGGTACGGTTGCCGGTGGTCGTCGGGCATCAGGTCGTACGCGTCCTGCGGTGAACGGGCCGGGTCGATGCTCTCCGCGTCGCCCTTGGGCCGGGTCGGAGGTGGGAGTTCCGACACCAGCTCCCTCAACTTGCTGATACACGTTTCGTCGTCGGGAACCTCGTAGTGTGCGACCCCGCTGATCCCGGTGTGGGTGCCCGCGCCTCCCAGTGTCTGGGCATCCACGTCCTGGCCAGTCGCCCCCTTCACCAGGTTCGGACCTCCAAGGCCCATGAAGCTCGTCCCTTCGACCATGAGGATGACGTCAGATAGCGCAGGCAGGTAGGCGCCGCCCGCGATGCACGGACCCATCACGGCCGACAGCTGTGGCACGTCCAGATAATGCCGCATGATGGAGTTGTAGTAGAAGATGCGGCTTGCACCGTACTTGCCCGGAAACACGCCACCCTGATACGGGAGGTTCACGCCGGCTGAGTCGACCAGATAGACGATCGGCACCCGGCACCTCATGGCGACCTCCTGCGCACGAAGCATCTTGGTGATCGTCTCCGGCCACCAGCTGCCGGCCTTCACCGTGGCGTCGTTGGCCACCACGACAACCTCGCGGCCGCACACTTCACCGACGCCGGTGACGACGCCCGCGGCAGGCGCCTGGCCGTCGTACTGGTCGTAGGCGACGAGCAGCCCGATCTCGAGAAAGCCGCCGCCAGGATCGATCAGGAGGTCAACGCGCTCACGCGCCGTCAATTTACCCTGGCTGTGCTGGCGCTCGATCCGTTTCGGACCGCCACCCATGCGGATCCGTTCCTCGAGCTCGCGCAGACCCTGCACCTCCGACCGCAGCCGGGCGTCGGTAGCCGGCATCAAAGCTCGGCGTCGCGCCGGTTCTCGGCGAACCAGGCCTGCACGTACTCGATCGCCTCCGACGTCGGTGTACCGGGCCCGAACAGACGACCGACACCCGACTGACGCAGCTCCTCCATCTCCTCGGCCGGGATGATCCCGCCACCCGTGATCAGCACGTCTCCGAGCCCCTTCTCTTCGAGCATCCGCTTGACCTTTGGGAACAGGGTCATGTGGGCGCCGGAGAGGATGGAGAGCGCGACCACGTCGACATCTTCCTGCAGCGCCGTGGCCACGATCCGTTCCGGTGTCTGGTGGAGGCCGGTGTAGATGACCTCCATGCCGGCGTCGCGAAAGGCGGCCGCGATGATCTTCGCGCCCCGGTCGTGTCCGTCGAGCCCGGGCTTGGCCACGAGCACTCTGATCTTCCGTTCGCTCATGAGATCGTGTGGGTGGAGACCGCCGCCACCTGCTAGAACGCGACGGGCTCCTTGAAGTGACCGTAGACCGCCACCAGCGTCTCGCGGATCTCGCCGAGTGTGGCGTACTCGCGCACCGCATCGAGCATCGGCGGCATCAGATTCTCGTCGCGCCTCGCGGCCTCGCCCAGCTGCTCCAGAGCCCCCTCCACCCGCGTCTCGTCGCGGGTGGTACGCAACTCGGCAAGACGGCGATCCTGCTTGGCGGCGGCTTCCTCTCCGATCTTGAGGATCTCGATCGGCTCCTCTTCCGACTCGACGAAGACGTTCACCCCCACGATCGGGCGCTGTCCCGTCTCGACCTCTTGCTGAAATCGGCTGGACGAGGTGGCGATCTGGGCCTGAAAGTAGCCGGCATGGATCCCCGCCACGACGCCGCCCAGCGTATCGATCTCCTCGAAGATCGCCTCAGCCTCGGCCTCCAGCTCGTCCGTCAGCGATTCGACGAAGTACGAGCCGGCGAGCGGATCGATCGTATTGGGCACGCCCGTCTCGTAGGCGAGGATCTGCTGCGTGCGGAGGGCGATGCGCGCCGATTCCTCGGTCGGCAGCGCCAACGTCTCGTCCATGGCGTTCGTGTGCAGCGATTGAGTGCCGCCGAGCACCGCGGCCAGAGCCTGGTACGCTACCCGAACGATGTTGTTGTGCGGCTGTTGGGCCGTGAGGGTCACACCGGCTGTCTGGGCGTGCGTGCGCAGACGCCAGCTAGCCGGTTTGCGCGCACCATAGATGTCCCGCATGTGGCGGGCCCAGATGCGGCGGGCTGCGCGGAACTTGGCGATCTCCTCGAAGAAGTCGTTGTGGACGTCCCAGAAAAAGGAGAGCCGCGGCGCGAAGTTGTCGACGTCGAGCCCTCGCTCGATCCCCTTTTCGACGTAGGTGAAACCGTTTTTCAGAGTGTAGGCCAGCTCCTGCGCCGCGGTCGATCCCGCCTCACGAATGTGATAGCCGGAGATCGAGATGGTGTTGAAACGCGGCGCATGCTCCATCGACCACTCAAAGATGTCGGTGATGATTTTGAGCGCCGGCTCGGGAGGGAAGATCCAGGCGTGCTGCGCCATGTACTCCTTGAGGATGTCGTTCTGGATCGTCCCCGTCACCTGCGCGAAAGGCACCCCCTGCTTCTCGGCCGTGGCTAGGAGGAAGCAGTAGAGCATGATCGCGGGTCCGTTGATCGTCATGGACACGGACACCTTGTCGAGCGGGATTCCGTCGAACAGGGTTTCCATGTCGGCGAGGCTCGAGATCGCGACACCGCATTTGCCAACCTCGCCCTCGGAGAGAGGGTCATCGGAGTCGTAACCCATCAGGGTCGGGAAATCGAATGCGACCGAGAGCCCGGTCTGGCCACGCGCGAGCAGGAACTTGTAGCGCTCGTTCGTCTCTTCGGCGGTGGCGAAACCAGAGAACTGCCGCATCGTCCACAGCTTCGTGCGATACATGCTGTGGTAGGGTCCCCGGGTGAAGGGATACTCGCCCGGCATCCCGAGGTCGCGGTCGTATTCGTCGTCCTCTGTGTCGAGCGGTGTGTAAAGCGGCTTGATCTCGCGGCCGGAGACGGTGGTGAAGCTCGTGTCCTCGCGCTGCGGCGCCGAAGCGTATGACGCTTCCCAGCGTTCCTGGTCCCCGTTGCGTCCCGGCATCCGGGCGGCCTTCTCGCCGATGCTCCCTGTCTCCAAGCCTGCCCCCTCAGCGGCGGTAACTGTCTACCCTATTTGTGCTTATCATCACTGTGCGCAAGTGGTTCCTCGGCATGCACAGATCGTTAATTTAATACCTCGGCGGCCCACTCCGCGATCCTCAGGAGCCCTCGTCGCTCGTCATCAGCTCAGCGAGCAGGCTACGCGCCAGCGCGTATGGTGAGACGGCGCCGTCACGGAGCTCCGCAACGTGCTCAGGGAGACGCGCCCGCAGCCGGGCATCGGAGTGGCGAGCGATCGCCCGGTCGATGACGGCCCGGCAGTGCGCGAGCTTGCCCCTGGCTCGCCGCTCGTACAGCTCACCGGTTTCCTCGAGCCGCTCGTAGTGCGCGTCGATCGCCTCCAGCAGCTCGTCGACCCCTTCGCCAGTCGAGCCGACGGTCTTGAGGACCGGCGGGTCCCATGACGGGACTGACGGCTCGGTCGGCTCTACCTGCCGGGACTCTGCGATGCGCGACAGGTCGACACCATGGTGGGCCGGCACGCCCTTCAGCGCGCTCCCGGACCGCACCGCCTTCATGACCTCGATCTCCTTGCGAAGCCGATCGGCCCCGGGGCGATCCGCCTTGTTGACCACGAAAATGTCGGCGACTTCCATAAGGCCGGCCTTCATGGCCTGGATCGCATCGCCCGACTCCGGCACCAGGATCACGACCGTCGTGTCGGCCGAGCGGGCGATCTCCAACTCGGACTGACCCACCCCGACTGTCTCGAGCAGGACACGGTCGCAGCCGAACGCGTCCATGAGGTCCGCCGTCTCGCGGGTGGTGGTGGCCAATCCTCCGATCGAGCCGCGGCTGGCCATGGAGCGGATGAAGATGTGCGACTCGGTGGCCAGCTCGTTCATGCGAATCCGGTCCCCGAGCAACGCACCACCGGTGAAGGGGCTGGTCGGGTCGACCGCGATGACACCGACCCGGTGTCCGCTGTCGCGGAGCTCGAGGGCCATCAGTGCCGTGAGCGTGGACTTGCCCGCGCCCGGCGGTCCGGTGAGACCGGTGCGGCGCGCGTTTCCGACCCCGTCGTGAAGGGCTTCCAACAGAGCTTCGAAGCCGGCCGCTTCATTCTCGACCAGAGAGATGATGCGGGCGAGCGCGCGCTCCTCGCCCGCTTCGAAGGCGCGGATGAGCTCCCGCTGCGGATCGCTCAGAGTTCCGGGATCATTGGGTGTGGGCATGTCGCGGCAAAGTGTCCCGCGACCTTGTCGGCGGCAAGGAAGCCGAACGCGAAAGGGCGCGCCCGAAGGCGCGCCCCTGTAGTTCGAGTCGCGCGGTGCGGCGCGGACACCTACTTGGTCCGGATGAGGGTCAGGCGGGGGACGGCTCCGGAGCCAAGGTCGCCACCGGCTACGTCGGCGAGCCGCAGCGCCGTTCCTCCCGAACCAGCTCCGGCGTTCATCCGCACGAACAGGCCGGAGCCGGCCGCCACCGACACCTGAATCGTCGTCGGAACATCCAGGTTTGCGGACTGCAGGGCGGTCGGGGGGGCGAGCGGATACGGTGACACACTGGTTCCGTTCATCAGCACGTCATAAATGTCGCGCAGCTGGTACGAAGTGAGTGTAAGCTCGGAGCGTACGGGCGCGACCAGGTCGGTCCGGTCTTCGACACCCAGCATCGCGTTCCACTCCGCCACGGTTCGCTCGAAGTCCACTCCAAACGTGTTCTCCACCGCGGTCTGGGCGTTGGGACTGCCGTCCAGCAGCAGCTGCTGAACGACGCCCGCTTCGGTCCCGGGAGTGGCGTAATGATCGAGCATGTAGCGGACGTATGCCCAGCCCGCACCGCGCATCCGGAAGGTGGCCGGCGCCCCCGGATCCACTTGCAGAAGCAGCGCGGAGGAAATCGGCGACCCCAGGTACTGCCCGAAGTTGAAGAAGTTGGCGATGTAGTACTTGTTGAACGTGTTGATGTCGGCTCCGAGC
>JBFILW010000178.1:0-5654 GCA_041612005.1 Gemmatimonadota bacterium | reverse complement strand
GGCGTGAAGCCGAGCGTCGCATGCCCGACCACTTCTTCCGCGAGGTGCGACAGCCCCTCGTTGATCCACACGTCGGAGACGGCCCCTCCACCGATCTGGGCGTTGATCATGTGTTGGAGCTCGTGCGCTACCGTGCCATCGATGATGCGGCGCGCGTACGCCTTCGTCAGCACCCCGGGCGGCCCCACACCATTGTTCAGAGTACCTCCGGGATCGGGCACCGTGAGATAGAACATCTCGGCGTTGTTGCCGGATCCGATGTCGAGGGGGCAGAAGAAACCGGCCACTACGCCAACGTTGTACGAGGGGCTGAGAGAGTTCACGAACGCCGTGAGCAGCAGAATGATCCGTCCGTTGCTGTCGATATCGCCCGGCACGCCAAAGTAGCTCGTGTCGGTCGGGAAGATGACGTTGTCGAAGTTGGCCGCGATCGAGTCGTACTCGGCCGTCGTGTAGGCGCCGCTGGCTACGGTGTCCTCGAACACCGCCGCGTTGTTGCTCACGCTGCGAGCCACCGCGGTGATCGGCCCGGACGAAGAGAAGCAGGAGTTCTGGAACGTTACTGTGTCTCCGACCGAGGGGACCATCGCCGACTGGAGACTGAATGCCGTTCCAGCGCTGGCGCGCCGAATCTGACCTCGCAGCCCGCGCTCCAGCTCACGCAGCCGCGTGTCCAACGCATACTGGGGAGCCAACAAGCCCGGCGACGGACTGAGCGACTGCGACGCGCCGCCGCCGGTCAATGTGATCGTCGTCGGTGGTGGCGCAATCGACGGCGAGCCCAGCGGCTGGCGCCCGTTGACCTGCAGCTGCAGGGAAACGAAGCCGCCCGATGGCACAGGAGACGCCACCAGCTCGTACTCCTCGCCGATCAGGCTCGGCGGCAACTGGATGCAGTCCACCTGACCCGGCCCAATGAAGACCGAATCCTCGCCGGCGCTCAGAGAGAGCGGTGTACCGCTCGGGATCACCTCGGCCGACTGGACAGCGGCGGAATCCGGACCCGAGGCGACCTGAATCGCGACATCGCGGCGCGGCAGGCACTGATCGAGCGCCGTGAAGTTCGGCACGAGCACCGTGAGCTGCGTTGCGGAGGCGGTCTGCACCGTGCCCGGGATGCCGTCGAACGACACCTGGTTCTGAGCCGGAGTCGTGCTGAACCCGGTCCCGTCCACGGTGAGCACAGCGCCTTCGGTCACGGGGTCCGGGCTCAGCCCGGTGACGCCGATGAGGTCGAACGCGCCGCCGGACGCGGTTGCCGAAAAGTTGATCGTATCGGTTCCGGACAGCGCGCGCGCGCCGTACGTGCCGTTCTTGTCGCCGAGAGTGAGAGTGGTTGAGGCCTGACCGCTGGGACCGCTCGCGTCGATGGTCTCACTGAGCGACGGGGATCCCCCGAATCCCTTCGAGATCTCGAAGTTGACCGGAGCGCCCTCGAGCGGGTCTCCGAACTGATCGTCGATTCTCACCACGAACGGGTTGGCCAATGCCTGATTCACGGTCCCGGCCTGCCCGTCTCCCGACACGAGCGCCAACGCGCTCGCCACCCGCAGCTGCGCCGTCGCGTCGAAGCGGACCGTGTCGCCACCGGAAATCGAAGCGGTAACCTCGTACGCTCCCGGCGTGCTGCCGAGCCGGAGGCCCGTCGAGGCCTGGCCATCGGCGGCGCTGCTCCCCTGCGGTGACACCAGCTGCGCACCGGGGCCGGCCGAGCCGGTGATCGCCCAGGTCACGGCAACGCTGCTCACGGGGTCCCCGTTCTGCGTCTGCACGCGGACCACCAGTGAAGCGGCTACTTCCCCGTCTGTCCCCGCCGCCTGGCCGTTGCCGCTGAGTAGAACGAGCACGTTCGAGCCACCACCGCCACCACCACCGCCGGGTCCCGTCGAATCGCCGCCGCAGCCGGCCATGAGACCGCCCGCGAGAAGTACCGTGAGTATCCGCTTCATCTCGATGTCGCTTCTCCGTAGGCCGCGTTCCTCAGATGACCGTCCTCATCAGCCTGCAGAACTCGTCAGCTCGGCGTGCGGGGACGACCGGAGATCCTTTCATTGACGGATCCTGAGGGTGCGATGTCACCTCGGGTGTGGCCTGTCGGGCGCAGGAATTCAAGGGGCGCAGCCTGGGCCCCGGTCGGTCGGTGGCGGATACCCGCCGAAAGCCGGAAAGTGCCGCCTAGAGGAGTACCACTGTTGCGAGTCCCAGCAGCAGGAAGAAGCCCAGCACATCAGTGAACGCTGTGACCAGCACCGACGACGCAACGGCCGGATCGATGCCGACATTCTCGAGCAGGATCGGGAAGAAGGCGCCTGCGAACGAAGCGACGATGAGGTTGCCCCACATGGCCAGCAGCACAACCAAACCAAACAGCGGCCCGATCCCCAGCAGCATGCCGAGCCCGGCGCTCACGAACCCGATGATCATCCCGTTGGTGAGACCGACGAGTATCTCCTTGCCGACCACGGAGCGGCGGTCGGCCAGGGTTACGTCCTCGAGCGCGATGCGCCGGATGGTGACAGCCAGTGCCTGCGTTCCGGCGTTGCCGCCGAGCGCGGCGACGACCGGCATCACAGCGGCGAGCGCGAGAACGCGCTCGATCGAGCCCCGGAAAAAATACACGACGAAACCCGCCAGCGTCGCCGTCACGAGGTTGATGATGAGCCACGGCAGGCGACTCTTCACGGCATCCACCACGGACCCCTGCACCACCTCCTCCTCGGAAACCGCCGCGAAACGCAGGAGATCTTCGGTGGTCTCCGCCTCCAGCACATCGATCACGTCGTCGAAAGTGATGCGCCCGACCAGGCGGTCTTTCGAATCGAGGACGCCGATCGATGCGAGGTTGTAGTGCGCCAGCATCCGCCCGACCTCCTCCTGATCCATGTTCACGCGGGCGACGGCGGGTGGCTCTTCGGCCAGATCGCTGATCGACGTCGCCGGGTCGGCCAGCACCAGCGCCGGCAGGGACACCACACCGTGCAACCGCTGATCGGGATGGACGACAAACAGCGTGTAAAAGTCGGCGATCTGAGAGCCCTGCGCGCGGACCTCCTCGAGCGCCCGGCCGGCGCTGAGGCCGACGGGCAGCGACACCAGCTCGGTGGTCATGATCCCGCCGGCGGACTCCTCCGGGTAGTGGAGAAGGTCCTCGATCTCGCTCGAGTCGCGGCGCAGCGCCAGAAGCCGGGGTTGTTCCTGCTCTGGGAGGCTGCCGATGAGATCGGCTGCGTCGTCGTCGGCCAGCTCGTTGAGGATCGCCGCCGCGCGCCGCGAGTCGAGCCGGGTCAGCAGCTCGCCCGGCCGACCGACGTCCTCCATCTCGGCCAAGGTCTGGGCGGCCAGCCCGGAGGGCAGAGCGTTCAGCAGCCCGAGGCGCTGCGGGTCTTCGAGGTGTTCGAGCAGATCGGCGATATCGCTCGGGTGCAGCTCGGCGGCGTAGTCATGCAGCGCCGCCATATCGGATTTTTCCAGCAGCTGCTGGAGGTCCGACTGCACCCGCTCGATGTCCGAGTACTCAGTCATTCGGCGTCCTTTTCCGAGGTCGGGTGTTCAGCCGAGACTCGGCGTACCAGGCTCTCCTGAAGTTCGAACATCGGTGACCGCCAGCGATCGGCGCCTTCCGGGTGATCGTGTCCGAGAGTGTGCAAGGTGCCATGCACGACGAGGCGGATGAGCTCGGTCGCGGCCGTGATCCTCGCATCCGCCGCGGAGCGGAACGCCGCCGCGGGCGAGATGTAGACGTCGCCCAGCAACCGACCATCTTCTCCGAGCTCGAAGGCGATCACATCCGTTGTGTGATCGCGCCCCAGATACCGGCGATTGAGTCCCCGTATCTCATCGTCACCGACGAAAGTAATGGATAACTCGCCCTCGGGGGGATGATCCGAGCTCTCGATCGTGACGAGTGCGGCGGCGCGCAGCGTGTCTTCGAGCCCCTGCAGCTCCTTCCACTCGTCGACCCGGTTGAGATGGACGACGATCAAGTCCGTCTCACCCGGCGCCCGTCAGCCGACCGACTGGGTGGCCCCTTCCTGTGCCGGAGCCGACTCATTGCCCTGTATCGCGCCGCCGGAGCCGGCCGGGGTGGCGCCCACCCCGGTCCTGTACGCCACCCGGTGGTGGTACATGCCGATCAGCACGCGAGCGAACTGGGCTTTGACCGTGTCGAGCTCACGCAAAGTCAACGGGCACTGGTCCAGCTGCCCTTCCTCGAGACGGGACCGCACAATCTGGTCGATCACGCCCCGGATGTGATCCGGAGCCGGGTCCTGGAGGACGCGGGTGGCGGATTCGATCCCGTCGGCCAGCATCGCGATAGCCGTCTCACGACTCTGAGGCTTGGGTCCCGGATACGCGAAGTTGCTCGGGTTGATGTCCACGTCCGGTTCCTGTTCGCGTGCCTGGTCGAGGAAAAAGGAGATGGTCATGGTTCCGTGGTGCTCCGCGATGAAGTCCTTGATGACCTGCGGAAGGCCAGCTTCGGTGGCCATGCGGAGCCCTTCGCGTATGTGCTCTCGAATCACCGCCGCGCTTCGCGAGGGCGAGAGCTTGTCGTGCGGATTGCGGCCCTTGGGCTGGTTCTCGATGAAGTACTGCGGCTGCGCCATCTTTCCGATGTCGTGATAGTGACAGCCGGCGCGAGCCAGCAAAGCGTTGGCGCCGATCGCCTGACAGGCCGCTTCGCAGAGATTGGCGACCGCGATGGAATGCGCGTACGTGCCGGGTGCCTCCCGGGAGAGCTGTCGAAGCAACGGCCGGTTGAGGTCGGTGAGCTCGAGGAGCGTCTGGTCCGTGGTGATTCCGGTCAGGCGCTCCATCGCCGGAAGCAGTGCGGCCACCACCAGCACCGTCGAGGCGATCGCGCTCAGCAGCCCCCAGAACAGGATCGCCACCAACGCCGGCGACTGCTCGACCCGCATCAGGACGAGAGCGAAGCCGGCCAGGACGTAGGCGCCCGTGATGAGCGCGATCAGCACCCAGCTCTGGGCGCGCCGGTGGATGCCGCGTACGCCGAGGGCGGCAGCCGAACCCGCGCTGAGCAACAACACGACGGTCGAGAGGCCGGCGAACGGCGGCTGGCCGGCCGTGAGGATCGCGATGACGAGAACCAACATCAACGCGAGCAGGCCATCGTACAATGCCCCGATCAGGAGTCCTGCGATGGCGATCGGTATCAGGGCGACGAGAGAATCCGGCGTACTCGTGTGGGAGATGGCGCTGGCCACGGCCAGTGTGAGCGGCGCCAGAAGCACGACGATCAGAAAGCCGCGCACATCCATGTAGACGCCAGGCCAAAAGTAGTACATGACCACGCCTAGAAGTCCAAGTGGGATGAGCGCGTAAAGAATCGCTCCCAGCAGCCCAAGCAGATTCGCGCCCTCGCTGCCGAAACCGCTATCGAGTAGCGCCGCGCGGTACGCCTGGAGCTTTTCGATCTCGGCGCGCCCCACCCTCTCGTGGGCGGTGACAATCCGCTCCCCCCGCAACACGCTTCCGGTCGTCGTCTGGACGGCGTTTCGAGCCTGCAGTCGCGCGGCCATCGTCGCCTCGCGGTCCAGTGCCAGACTTGGCTCGGTGAATCGGATCAGAAACGTGTGGAAAAGCGCGACGCCCTCAACCGATGCGTCGCCCGGCGCCAGGCGGCTGGCCGGCCG
>JBFILW010000177.1:0-5659 GCA_041612005.1 Gemmatimonadota bacterium | reverse complement strand
CGCCCGGAGGGAATCGAGTTCGGCCGGAACGGTCGTCCAGGCGCCGGCAGCGCCATCGACCAACCCGAGAGGAGGAGGACGCCGCTCCGCGCTGTCGCCATCGGCCGGAGATTCCGGCACGGGCACACGCTTTTGTTCCATAAGTCGCCGTTCCCGGGATGCTGGACTAGTTCAGGTAAGCGAGCGGATCCGCCAGGCAGAAGTCGGGTGACTCGACGACCAGATCCCTCAGGATCTTGATGTGCCCCTGACCGTAAACAATGAAGATGCGGTCGCCGGGCTCGGCGATCCGGGTCAGGTTCGCGAAGATCCGCAGGTTCCGCTTGTACCAGTCAGCCACCATGTCGGCGCCAGCGTAGCTGTTCCCGCCCACGATGGGTACGAAGTACGCCACGTACGGAACGTGCGCCCACTCGATGCTCTCGGGCGTGTTCATCTTGTAGAGCATCTCGCCGATCGTGCCCTCGGCCAGCCACTCCGCCATGATTTGCATCGCGGCCTGCCCCAGCCCCTCGAGAGCGCCCATTCTCTCCTGGAAAGCGGGGTTCTGCCCGATCAGCGGTCCGAGCGCCTCATCATCCAGCTGCAGCTGCACGTCGATCGGGTAGATCGTCTCGTGCCCGGAGAGGTGGGCCAGGCGGAAGCCGATCTGCTCTTCCTCGCTCTTCCGCAGCTCGCGCTCCCCGGCAACGTATCCGTCCCAGCGCTCGTAGGTCATGCTGTCCGCCCACGGCGCCTCGACGGCCACCTTGGTCGGCTGGAAGCCGGCCAGCGCGTCGACGAGAGTCCGGATTTCCGCCTGCCGCTCGGCGACCAGGACATCGTCCGCCTCGATGTTGAACTGATCCATGCCTGGATTGGACATGTGGTAACTGCCGACCATGAGCACGGAGACGCGGCCGTCGTCAGCCTCGCAGTGCGCCGGCGGCAGCGTGCCGAACAACTCCTGGGCGGCGAGCGGCAGGACTGCGGGACCCCACGTGGCGCTCGAGAGCGCGCCAAGCAGCGCGCCCCCGAGCGGTAGGGATCGAATCCGAGTCAAGCTATTCGCCTTCGGGAATCGTGATGTCCAGCTCAACCACATCGCCGAATTCGGACAGCGGCCGGTCAAGCCTGGATGGATCGGCGACCGTCATGATCAGCAAGCGGTCCGGGTGGAGATGGTTCTGCGCGGCTCGCGCCACGTCCGCTTTCGTCACTGCCTCGATCTTGTCACGCGACGTCTGAAGGAAGTCCGCCGGGTAGCCGTAGTATTCGTAAAGCATCTGGCGGCCGAGGATCTCCTCGACGCTGTCAAAGTTGAAGATGAAAGAGTTGAGGTAGCTCTCCTTGGCGTAGGCCAACTCGTCATCGGTAATGTCGCCCTGCTTCATGCGCTCGATCTCGAACATCACCGCTTCCAGCGCCGCGCCCGTGGACTCGAGCTTGGTCTCGCCGCCGACCTGAAACACGCCCGGATAATCGTAACTGGCGCCGACTCCGCCGTAGATAGCGTAGGCGAGCCCCAGATCCGAGCGGATCTTGCTGAACAGCCGCGAGGCGAAGCCCTGGCCGAAAATCGTGTTCATGACCTCGATCGCGAAGTAATCCGGATCGTCGATCGTGGTTCCGAGATGGCCGACCCGGAAGTTTGTCTGGGTAAGGTCCGTCTTTTCGACAAAGTACACCTTGCCGGCGTCCGCCGAGGCGATCGCGAACTCGCTCGGTAGCTCGACCGCCACCGGCTCCCAGTCGCCGAACTCGCCATCGATCGCGGCCAGCACGGCGTCGCGGTCGAAGTCACCGGTGACCCCGATCATGATCTGGTTCGGGTGGTAGTAGGTCTGGTGGAAGGCGACCAGATCCTCGCGGGTGATCGCGTCGATGTCGGCGTACTCCATTTGGGCCGCGTAGGGGCTCTCGACGCCGTACACGAGCTTGTTGAATTCCCGCGATGCGATCCCGCCCGGCGAGTCGTTGCGCCGAGAGATGGCGCTCCTCTGTTGGACCTTCGCCTCCTGGATCTTGTCTTCCTCGAAGCGGGGGCTGCGAAGCACGTCGGCCAGGATCGGGAGCACTTCGTCGAAGTTCTCGGTCAGCACGTTCATGCCGACGAAGCCGACGCTCGTACCGATCGAACTGTTGAGGAACGCGCCCCGGTCCTCGAGGAAAATGTCGATCTCGGCGCCGCTCCGCTCCCCAGCGCCACCGGTTCGCATGACAGTGCCGGTCATGCCCGCCAGGCCAGTCTTGTCGGCCGGCTCGTAGCGGCTCCCGGTGCGAATCCGCACCGAGACGTCGATGAGCGGCAGCTGATGGTCCTCCAGCAGGAAGACGACCATGCCGTTCGGCATCTGGATCCGCTCCGCCTGTTGAATCTCCACGTCTCGGAGCGGCGGGTACTCGATGTCCGCCGGACTCGTTGCCTGGCCGGCGGCCGACGATGCCGCGAGCAGGGCCGCCACCGGCACCATCGCCAGTTGGGCTCCCACGCGGCGAATCGTATTCGTTCTCATATCTCTAGTCCTCGCTCTGTACGGTGCGGTTAGACGCCCTCACGCGACTCGGTGACGATCTCGCCCACCGTACGCCGCTGGTTGTCGAAATACTCGTTGGCCACCCGCTGGATTTCCTCCGCCGTCAGCTGCTGGATCCCCTCGATGTATCGAAAGAGGTTGCGCCAGTCGCCCGTCTTCGTCTGGTACTCGGCCATTTCAAGGGCCATGCCGAAGTCCGAGTCGAGCTGCCGAACCAGGTTGGCACGCATCTTCGTCTTCACGCGGTCCAGCTCGGCGTCCGACACCAGCTCCGTCTTGAGACGGGCGATCTCTTCGTCCATGGCTGCCGCGACCTCGGCGTTGGTATGCCCGGCTGCGGTTGTGGCGTAGAAAATCATCTGGCTCGGGTATTTGTTGCCCGGGAAGCCAGGGAAGGCCCCGGCGAAGAAAGCGATCTTGTCGTCCGTGACCAGCCGCTTGGTGAGCCGCGACGTTCGCCCGCCGGAGAGGATCTCCGAAATGGCCATCAGCGCCGGGAAGTCGGGGTTGCTGAGCGCCGGGATCGGGTAGCCGAGCAGGTACCAGGGCTGGCCCGGATCGGTGAGGCGAACGATGCGCTCCGCCTTCACCTCGGGCTCCACCGTAACGACCGGATCGGGCGCTTCGGCGACCGGAAGACGGCCGAAGTAGGTCTCCAGAGTCGCGATCGTCTGGGCCGGGTCGATGTCCCCGACGATGACGATCGTCATGTTGTCGGGTATATAGTGCTTTCGGAAGTACTCCTCCGCATCCTCCCGGCTGATCGCCTTGAGGTCGGACATGTGGCCGACAACGGGCTGCCCGTAGGGATGAGCGGTGAAGGAGGTGGCAATGAACTGCTCGATGAGTCGCCCGATCGGCTGGCTCTCGCTGCTCCGCCTGCGCTCCTCCATCACGACGTCGCGCTCCTTGTAAAACTCGCGCAGGACGCCGTCATGGTACCGATTCGACTCCAGCCACGCCCACAGCTCCGCCTTGTTGGAAGGGAGCGAGAAGAAGTAGACGGTGGCGTCCGAATTGGTGAAGGCGTTGAGGCCCTGCCCGCCTTCTCGCTCAATGATCTCCCCGAACTCGTTGGGGACCACGTATTCTCCGGCCGCCTCCTGTGCAGCCTTGAACTCCGCTTCCAGCTCCGCAAGCCGCTCCTCATCGCCGGCGCGGCGGGCCTTCTCGATCTTGGCGTAGATCTCGTCGACCTTCTCGAGCGCAGCCGCTTCGGCCTCCGGGTCTGTCGTACCGACGACGGTCGTGCCCTTGAAGGCCATATGCTCGAAGAGGTGCGAGATCCCGGTAATGCCCGGGACTTCGTTCACCGAGCCGACGTCCACCCAGTTTACGAACGCCGCCACCGGCGCGTCGTGGCGCTCGACGAGGATCACCTTCAGTCCGTTCGACAGCGTCGCCTCGGTCACCTGCTCCTCGAACTGCTCCAGACTCTGACCCATCAGGGTCGCTGGCAGCAGCGCCAGAGAGGCGAGCGCGACGCCAATCACACGCGATCGAATCATATCAACCTTCCTTGCAGGTACATGTCGGGCGGACACCTTCTCCCACCGGTGACACGCGGTTCGGGCACGGCGTTTAAGCCGGTCGAGCGGGGCGGTCCAACGGGGTCCCGATCAGCCGGGAATGCCGCAGGGCGCAGGGAGAATGAACGCTGTAACAATCTTGCACGGCCCGCATTGAGGCGCTAGAGCGGGCGCCGGCCGTCGATTCCCGCTCGTCGGCGTCCTGGTTTGGCTAGTCGGGAGTCTGGTTCCAGAGAAGCTGAAGGCCTCCGGCGAGACCGCCCGCCACCAGGTCGAGGTCTCCGTCCGCGTCGAGGTCGGCGAAAACGGGCGCCGAGGCCGGCTGGAGCGGCACGCCGAACTCGACGTCCAGCACGAAGAGGACGCTTCCGCCGCCGCTCTCGTTCCGGAACAGGGTCAGGGCACCCGACTCACTTCCGATCACGAGATCCGGGTCGCCGTCGCCGTCGATATCTGCCAGCTCGGGCGAGCTGCGCCGCCCCACGTCGATCTCCTCGAACGTGTCGCTCACGAGGGTGAACTCGGGTGCCGAGGGAGTTCCGGAATTGAGGTAGAAGTTTATCTCACCCGACGACTCACCGACGAAGAGGTCCAGATCCCCGTCCCCGTCCACGTCGCCGAGGGCCGGCACCGAGTTGGAGCCGCGCGTCAGCTTGACGATCGCCGTGTCGACGACCTGCTCGTACCGGGGCGCGCCACCGCCACCCGTGTTCCTGTACCAGAAGATGCCCTTGTTCCACGTCCCGAGCAGCAGGTCAGGGCCTCCGTCGTTGTCCAGGTCACCGAGGGCGGGGGCGTAGTGGTAGAACTCCCCCAAATCCAGCGTGTCAGCCAACCGGAAGGCCGGCCGCGTGGCGCTCCCCGTATTCTCCAGCCAGTAGAGGCGGGCTGCCCGCAGCGCCTGCGGATCGACCTTGTTGGCAAGCAGGATATCCAGGTCGCCGTCGCCGTCCACATCACCGACCTCAGGAATGCTCTCGCTTCCCACGTCGATTCCCGGAATGAACCGCGTGCTGCGCTCGTTGAACAGACCGGTGCCGTCGTTCTCGAAGAAGAGGAAGTTGTCGGCAGCGGTACGAATCGGGTTGAAGGCCCCGCCGATGACGCCCACGAACAAGTCCAGATCGCCGTCCGCGTCGATGTCGGCCAGGTACGGAGCGTTGTAGCCGGAAGTCTCGAGCGGTTCGGTCGTCCTCACCGGTCCGGGCTCGGCCCGCAGCGAAGGGCTGGTGCAGCTCCCGCGGTTCTCGATGAACAGCACGCCTGCTTCGAAAAAGTCACCCCAGAACAGGTCGAGCGCGCCATCCCCGTCCATGTCGGCGAACGCCATGCTGTTGGCGCCGTGGCGGCTGCCCATTTGAGCGACGATCTCGATGTCTTCGAAGCGATCGGTCACGAAACGGTAGGTCGGCACGTCCCGTGGATCGCGGCCCGCTTCCTCGTAGCGGGTCACGGTGCCATCCACCCGGCCGATGAAGAGATCCAGTTTCCCGTCGCAGTCCCAATCGGCGATCGCCGGAATGTTCTGGCGGTCCGAGAATACGGGCGTACCGTCCGGGTCACGCACGGAGTCCGCCGCGAGCACGAAGGCGGCTTGCCTCGGGGTACCTTCGT
>JBFILW010000176.1:0-5677 GCA_041612005.1 Gemmatimonadota bacterium | reverse complement strand
CGGGGCCCGGGGTCCCGGCGAGCCAATGAGCATGAACGAGATTCAGGCGGAGCTGAGGGCAGTGAAGCCCTTCGACCAGTACGACGAGGGCGCGCGCGGCGCCGCCGAGCTACTGGACGAGGCGGAGATCGATGCGGCGGACGCGGAGATCGAGGTCGACATCGAGGAGGATCTGGAGGCGGATGCCGAGGTCGAAGAAGCTCTCGAGGACGAGGCGCCGCAGACGGAGCTTCTCGACCCGGCGCTGGTCGCGGAGATCGAGGCCGATGCGGGCCGGGGCATCATCAGCACCGCGGTGCTGGCCAGAAAGTTGGCCTCCGTCGTGCTCCGGGTCTTGAAGCGTTTCGTCCGTAAGCGTGACCACGGTTTCTACCCGACGGTGGTGGAGGAGACGCTGCGCGAGTTGTACCTGGCGGACCTCGGCGCCTGGGTGTGGAGCGGGATGAAGGACGCGGCTGAGAAGATGTGGGACGAGAACACGGGTCCGATCACGCAACAGAGCCACGTGGGCGCGTATTTTCTCGATCGTCTGTCGGAGTTGCAGCAGGAGCGGCCGTTGACCATCGACCTGGTGGGCCACAGCGCCGGCTCGATCGCCATATGTCATATGCTGCGAACCGCGGCAGCCCGCCATCCCGATCTAGCGATTCGGAACATCCTGTTCCTCGCGCCGGCTTGCACCATGGACCTTTTTCGCGAGAACATCGTGACGAAGCCGGAGCGGTACCGGAACTTTCGAATGTTCACGATGGGGGACGACCTGGAGAAGGACGATCAACTGGTCCCATTCGTATACACGCGCTCGCTCCTCTACCTGATCTCCGGGGTGCTGGAAAAGGATGAGGATCATCTGATCGCCGGCCTCGAGCTTCAGCTACGGGGTGCCGATCCGTACGACACTCCCGAGCTCGACACGGTGAGCACTTTCTTGCGAGCTCCGGGCGAGAATCGGCTGGTGCTTTCGGAGACGAAGGGCGCCGGGAACGGGCTCAACTCCGCATCACACAAGCACGGCGACTTCGACGACGATCCGGACACGCGAGCGAGTCTCCAAAGCATCGTGGCTTCCTGACTGCCATGCCGACCGAGCTCAACGACTACGCCCTGGTCATCGGGATCAACGACTACCCCAACTACGGGTCCAACGGGCGCCCGCTCAAAGGTGCGATCGCCGATGCGACCGCCGTTCATTCGTGGCTCAAGGACCGGACCGAGGGCGGCGGCCTGCCGGACGAGAATTGCCGCCTGATCGCGTCCTCTGCCGCCGCCGGCGGGTCACTCCAGCCACACAAGAGCGAGATCGACGATGAGCTCGGAGAGCTCTGGGAGCTCTCGGCGCGACGCGAGAAGGACGAGGGCCGCATGCCTCGCCGTTTCTACCTCTTCTTCAGCGGCCATGGACAGGCTCAGCAAACCGACGACGTCGCGCTCTGTCTGCCGAGCTGGGCGAGAAACCGGCAGTCGGCGGCACTCAGCTTTCGCGAGTATCAGCGGCTCATCGTCGACTGCATGGGCTTCGATGAGGTGGTCCTGCTCATGGACTGCTGCCGGTCGCGCAGGATCGCGGCGCGGGGACTGGAGAGCGAGCTGACCTGTCCGAAGCCCCACGACCGGGCCGGAGGAACCGACATCTTCGTGGCCCACGCCACGGAGTTTCAGACCCGCGCCTTCGAGAGCGACGTGGTCCTGCCGGATCCCGATGCCGAGCCGATCGTTCACGGCCACTTCACGGAGGCTCTCCTTGCGGCCCTCCGGGGCGGAGCGGCCCGCGACACCGGAGGCGTCTCCGCTTCGAGCCTGTTGAGCTACCTGTTCAAGCTCGTTCCGCGCATCGCCAAGCGCCACGGCCACGAGCAGAAGCCCAAGATCTATCCTTTTGGCATCCCGGCGCAGCACCCCGACGAACCCGTGTTCGGGACCGCGCTGCCGATCAAGAACGGGGACGTGAAGATCTCGTTCACGGCGGGCCGTGGAGAGGTGAAGCTCGAAGGCCCCGACCTGACACTCATCCGACAGGGGGATGGGGCGGCCGGAGCCTGGGATGAGACACTGCCGCTCGGCACCTATCTGCTGACAGACATGACGACGGGAGTAACCCGTGACCTCAGAATCGAAGCCACGAACGGAGTGCTCGATGTCGAATTCTAGCCAGGCTCCGGGACCATGAAGCCCTTCCGGGTTCGGGTCGAGGACCACCAGGGCAACCTGTCCGATGCCGCCGCGGTGACGGTTTTCGACGGCTGGGATGTCGTGAAAGCGGAGGGCGAGGGCAGTGTGAGCACCGACCTCCCGCCCGGCCTCTACACGGTGCGGGTGGAGCGCGCCGGCTCCACCTCGGAGCGGGTCATTCGTCACGAGACGGGTACCGACGAGACGCTGGCTGAGCCACTCCGGGTCTCGGCTGTGCCGTCCTTCGATACCGCGACCACCCACGAGTACTACGCCTATACCAGTCACGAGTGGAGCGGGCAGGACACTCGAGCACCGATCGGTGCGGGTGGAAATGGGCGTCTGTTCGTGTTCATCCGGGCCCTCAGCAAGGAGGACTACGCGGGCGAGGACCTGGCCGCCGGACTTTCGCTGCTGGACGAGGCTGGAAGCGAAATCTCGGGCTTTGCCGAAGACGAGACGGAGCGCAATGACGCCGGCTGGCTGGCCTTCTCCGCGGTGGCGGAACCGGGAGCTTACGCGCTGACTCACAGCGGCGATGTACGCCGAAAGATGCCACTCTACGTCTACCCGGGTCTCAGCACGCAGGTATTCCTCGCCTTCCAGGGCGGCCTTCGCTTCGACTCGGTCAGCATCCTCATGCCCCGTGCGAACGAGCAGTTCAATCCGGATGACCGAATGACGCAGGCGATCGACGCGGCCATGACCGGACTGCAACAGCGACGGGACTACCTGCCGCGTGACGCAATGCAGATGCTGCTGTACGGGAAGTTCGATAATCCGATGCTGGGAGTGCTCGGCGCCCATGTTCTTCTGATGCGCGAAGAGCCGCCGGAGGGCACGCTGGACACAGTGCTGGGAAACCTCGACTACCTGCTCCCGGAGTCGCCCGACGTGCAGGCCCTGCGGCTAATGACGGCCGACCGTTTCGGCAGGGACCCGTCGCTGGAACCGTTTATCCGTCCGCCCATGATCCGGGCCGGGCTGGAGGCGGTGCTCCGGCTCAGCGTCGACCATCCGGAGCTGGTCCCCGAGGACGGCCTGCTGGAGTCGATCTCCACCCGGATCCATGTAGACTCGCCGTGGACCTCGTGGAGTCCCGATGTCGTTCAGCAGGTGGTTGGCTCCAGGGGAGTCGTCTCGGTCGGAGGCACGATCATGTACCCCGCCTCGGGCGTAACAGTCGAGACGACGCGCGGTCCGGCGCCCGCCGACGAAGAGTGGGTCGCGGAAATGCTGCGCGATGCGAAGGCGGCGAGCCAGCGGACCGGCGACGGCAGCCTCGACCTCAAGCGACTGGCGGCGCAGGCCGGCGTTCCGGTGCGCGTCTTGGAACGGGTGCAACGGGCACTCCCGCTTAAGCCCGACTACTTCATCCCAAGTGCGGATGATGTCTATATTCCGCGACCCGAGGATCTCCTCGAGGAGACCTGATCCTGGAGCCGACTCCCGGCACCACGTAACTTCCTGTCAACTCCCCCCGACCAACCCGTAAACCAAGGAGTTCCTGGATGGCCATCAGTGATAGTCTGCTCCCAGAGCTCGACCAGGAGGCAGCCGGCACGCGCAAGACGCTGGCACGGATACCGGAGGACAAGCTCGATTGGAAGCCGCACGAGAAGTCGTTTTCTTTCCGGGAGCTGGCCTCACACATCTCGAATCTGCCAAGCTGGGCGGCGATGGTCGCGGGCGAGAGCGGTCTGGATATCGCCCCCGTCGGCGAGGAACCGGTCCGACAGGAAGCCGCGGACTCGGTCGAGCACGCGGTGCAGATCTTCGACCGCAACGTCGCCTCCGCGCGTGAGGCGATCGCCGGCCTTGGCGACGAGGCGATGATGGAGACGTGGACGCTGCTGGCGGGTGGCGAGGAGATATTCTCGATGCCGCGCGCGGCCGTGATCCGTGGCTTCATCATGAACCACCTGATTCACCACCGGGCACAGCTCGGCCTTTACCTACGGCTGAACGACGTTGCGATGCCCGCTCTCTACGGGCCGACTGCCGACGAGGAGTAACGTGAGCGAGTACTCGGGCACACCGCTGGCAGAGAAGCTCGGGATGAAGCCGGGGTTTCGCGTGTG
Source organism: Gemmatimonadota bacterium (assembly GCA_041612005.1). GTDB lineage: Bacteria > Gemmatimonadota > Gemmatimonadetes > Palauibacterales > Palauibacteraceae > JBFILW01. The sequence continues at coordinate 1,427 of JBFILW010000176.1, read as the reverse complement.
CGTGAACGATGCGCCGCCCAACTACGAGTCACTCCTCGCCCCGCTTCCCGAAGACGTTCAGATCTCGACCGGATTCCGGAGCGACGTGGACATGTGGCACCTCTTCACTACGTCGCGCCGCCACCTGGTGCAGCAGCTCCCGCTGTCGGTCCGACAAATCCGCCAGGACGGGATGATCTGGGTGTCATGGCCCAAGAAGGCATCCGGGGTGCCGACCGACGTGAGCGAGGACACCGTCCGGGCCGCGGCGATCCCTCTAGGACTGGTCGACGTGAAAGTCTGCGCCGTAGACGACGTCTGGTCGGGGCTCAAGCTGGTCATCCGTAAGGAGAACAGGGTGTGACCCGGCGTGGACGGTGAGGACCTCTACCCTCGGGTAGCGTATTTCGTGCGAGACGCTTGGGGTGAGCCCCGGGCTGGATTGCTTCCCTCGACCCGATTGGTCGCCGGGGGCTCGCTGGATGCTCCGCCGGTTGTTGGGCAGGATGGGTTTGGGCTCGCGCGGCCAGCAGCCCGATGTGACGTTGGAGAATCTCGCGGAATGGGCAGCTCGTGGTCGGTGGGCTGCCGATGAAACCTGAGCGACTCGAGGTCCAATGTTGCGGTGGCTTTTCAGCCTGTTCGATCGTGGCGACCGTCGCGCGGCCAGCCCGATGGAGGTCCGGCTGCTGGAGAAGAAAGTCGAGGCTTTGCTCGCCGACCTCGGCGTGTCGCCGGCTGAAGAGCGGCCGAGCCTTCCTGCCAACGTTCAGCACGCCCTCAACCGGGGCGACCAGCTGCGGGCGATTCGGCTCTACAGAGATCAAACGGGGGTGGGGCTCAAGGAAGCGAAGCACCGTGTCGAGGGACGCGTCGGCTCCGGAACGGAAATCTCTCGCGTCGCCGAACTCGTCGACCGGGCAGTGGAGGCGCGAGGGATCGCCTTCGATCCCTATCCGGGACTGGCCGAGCGCGTCGGGCTCGAGGCGAGAAGCTCTGGCAAGATCAGCGCGATCAAGCTGTACCGGCAGGAGACCGGCGCGGATCTGCGGGAGGCCAAGGAGGCCATCGAGCGCATCATGCGCCCGTAGCGGGCGCCGCCGGGGACGCTCGCCTCGGTGGTCTAGTCGTATAGCTGCCCGAGGCGGTAGATCAGCACCGCCGTCCGTTTCGTCTGCAGGGGCAGAGAGCGGAGATCCCCCACCTCCTCCACCGTGTGGCCGTGCTCCCCCATCAGTCCAAGCCCGTCGAGCGCCATCTCGACTCTGCCGCTCGTGAACGCGATATCGGCGGCTCCCGCCCGGCGTGGATCCACGGCCGTCACCGAACCCTGGCCCAGGTCCTGGCTCACCTGGTCCAGCATGCCCAACAGGCGCTCGTTGCCAGCCGTCGGCTCCATGGGCGGATAGCCATCCGTGAACTCGATCTCGGCGCTCGTGTGCGGCAGG
>JBFILW010000175.1:0-5717 GCA_041612005.1 Gemmatimonadota bacterium | reverse complement strand
GCCTGACGGCCGGCCCGCCGTGCGGGACTCGACGCCAGCGCGCGTTCTCGGCCCGCATGTTGGGTTCGCCGCAATCGACCGGGCCCGTGCCTGCGCAGCCCGGCTCGTCGGAATCGACGTGGCGCCGATTGCTCGCGGAGTTCGCCGTGCCAAGTTGCGGGAACGCCTGCAAGTAGTCCACGTCGTCAGCGTTCACGACGTCGACGATGCCGTTGTTGGAGAAGCCGGCGAACGGCGGGCCCGCGAGCACTCCCGCCACCACCCGCGCCGCGATATCGGTAACGTCGTCCGAGACGCGTCGGCCGTTCGGATACCCCGCCAGATCGATGTTCAAGAGCCCGAGGCGGCTGCGATCGGCCGCCGGGGCGGCAGGAATACCGGTGATGAGCTGCAGCAGATCCGCCACCGGCTCTCACCGGGAATCGACTCGATCGCCTGGTTGAGCAGCGACGGGTAGTCCGGCATCGTCCACGGTTCCACGTTGATGGGCGACACGATCAGGCCGCTCGCGAGCTGGGATCGCGTCGCGCCCGCTCCGGCACCCTTGGCCTGCGTCACGGTGTAGGTCTGGCGCAGGCTCAGGCCCTCGGGCGGAGTCCGAATAAACACCCTCTTCACCGGGCGAGGCTGGTACGGGACGACGTGGCGAGCTCATCGCAAGGGTCGAGTGCGCCAGGCAGAGGGGACGGGTACCGGCGGTGGCCGACATGTCGAAGGAGTAGTCGCTGACACGCTCGCGGCGCGAGGGCAGACGAGCCCGTGACGCGACCAGGGGTGGTGCCTCGCGGGCACGTGCCAGCCCAGTTCGCCCTGCAGTGCCGCGAGCAGGTGCCCCCCTGACCGCGGCGGTCACTCGTCGCGAATGTCCTCGATGAGCTCCTCGCGCAACGGCGGAGAGACCGGATCCGGGCCGAGCCAGAGCCGCAGCATGCCGCGCACCAAACCGTAGCCTGTCGCGACCGCGAACTCGTCACGATTGACCGTGATGGTGGAGTTGCCGGATTCATCGTGCACGAACCACAGGACGTCGCCTCGCTCGAGCCGGGCGAACTCCTGCATGAGGCCGGCGCTCAGCACGCCGGAGAGATGATCGCGGAACACCGCGGCCCATTCCTCGGGCGGCTCTTCCGGGAGCCGATCGGTCAGGATCTCGATGCGCACGGCGACATCGGCGGGGGCCTTCAGCAGACTGCGCAGCGCCACATCGTCAGGGAAGTACACGCCGATTCGGTAGACGTCCACCCAGAGGTATTCACGTACGGCACGACCTTGTAGCGGAAGTGGGGTGCTATCGGCGGTGACGTGCGCGGGGGTCTTCTTGACGATGTCGGCGACGGCGGCGTTCCATGCACCGAGGAGTGCAAGGCACGAAAGGCAGGCAACCCTACGCATCGTCATGGATCTCCGGGCCCCAGGAGCGCCACGAGGCACTGCCACAGGTGCGAAGGCTGGGATCTCCCATCTGGTTGCCCCACTTCCGGGCGGTCTCGCGCTTCGGATCACCCCCCGGCCGCTCGCGCGCCACTGACCGCGAGCGCCTGCTCGTCCGACGCCTCGCCCGCTCGAGCCCGGGCGCGAGCCTGCGCCTTCCAGCGTGGCTCGGGCGCACCGTCTCCCGGCGAGGGCCAGCCCTCGCGCTGCGCGTCCCGGTCGCCATCGTGCGCCTCGGTCTGATCGTGAAAGAGGTGCACCTGGGTTTCGAACGGCATGTCGATGTGCTCTCTGTCGAGGGCGTCCCGGATCGCGGTGATCACTGCCGCACGCACGTGCACGATGTTGGCACGCCGAACGTCGGTCCACCAGCGAACCCGCAGCGTGATCCAGCTCGCGGCCAGATCCCACGCGAGCACCTCGGGTGCGGGGTCGGTTTCGATGTCTGTGATATCGGCCAGGGCGTCGAGAATCGCGGTGCGCGCCTTCTCGATGTCGTCCCCGTAGCCGATGCCGACGTCATACTGGCTGCGGCGCGTGTCGTACGCCGTCTTGACCAGCACCGCGTTCGTGTAGATGTCGCTGTTCGGGATCACCACGCGTTGCCCGTCGTAGGTCCGGATGATCGTCGCCCGCGACTCGATCCTCTCCACCGTGCCCTGGAAGCCACTCACCTCGATCTGGTCACCGATCTCGAATGGCTGGCGCATCAGGATCAACAGCCCCGCGAGCCAGTTCTGCAGGATGTCCTTGAACGCGAAGCCGATGGCCACGGAGCTCACCCCGAGTCCGGCGATGAGGTCGCCTGCCTTGAGCGTCGGCACGACGATCGTGGCGGCCATCAGAATACCGAGGAGCAGCACGCCCCACTTGACGAAGCCGCCCAGCACCTCGCCCAGATTGTCGCGCTCGCGTCGCGCCGCCCAGCGGCCAATCAACCGAGCGGCCAGGCTGGCGAGCCCCCAGAAGAGCAGCGCGACCAGGATCGCCGTCACGATGTTGGGCAGCAGCCGGACCGCTCCGTCGAGCCAGCTGTCCAGCCGCTCGAGGGCGAGCGTGGGGTTCAGGTCCAGCTGGCGGGGCTGGTCCCCGGGGACGTGATTCGCCATGGCTCTCTCCCAGCAGGTGGTGCAGGCACCCGGAAGCAAGCAACATTCGTACCAGGTCGGGACGCGACCCGCTGCCCTCCTCAACGGGCTCGAACGGCGGTGCGACGCGCCGGGCGGGGCAAGAACTTCACACGCAGAGGAACTCCTACACCGGACAGGCAGCGTCGATGACAGGTCCGGCCCCGGATGCTAGTTTCGCGACTCCGTCATCGCGTGAGGCCCGAACCCGCCTGGCCTCGACGATTCGACCACCTGATGACCAGCGACGCAGTCGACCCGCCCGACCCGATCCTGCGTGCCTCGCGCCTGTCGGCGCTCGCGCGCACGAGGCTGCTGGATTCCGCCCCCGAAGAGTCATTCGACCGGCTCACACGACTGGCCGCGCACACCCTCCGGGCGCCGGTCTCGCTGGTCAGCCTGGTCGATCAGGAAAGACAGTTCTTCAAGAGCGCGTTTGGCCTCCCCGAGCCCTGGGCGTCCCGGCGGGAAACGTCGTTGCTGCTGTCCTTCTGCCAGCACGTGGTCCGTACCGACGAGCCACTGGTCGTGCATGATGCCCGCCGTCATCGACAGCTCGCGGGCCATCGTGCAATTTCGGAGCTGGGCGTCGTTTCATACCTCGGGTTTCCTCTCACCCTCTCCGATGACAACACGATCGGATCGTTCTGCGTCATCGACCGCCGGGCACGACGCTGGAGCCCCGATCAGATCCAGATGCTGCGCGACCTCGGCGGCTCGGTCATGAGCGAGATAGAGCTTCGACTGCAGGTCCGCAATGTCGCCCAGGCAGTTGCCGCTTCAGAGGAGAGTCAGGCGCGACTGCTGCTGCTCCTGGAGTCAACGGGAGAGGGGATCTACGGCGTGGACTCGGAGGGTCGTTGCACGTTTTCCAATCGAGCCACCTGCGAGATGCTCGGTTTCTCGCAAGACGAGCTGATTGGCCGAAACATGCACGAGCTCATTCACCACAGCTATCCCGACGGGCACCCCTACCCGGTCGAGGCCTGCCGGGTCTACGAGGCCTTTCGTACCGGCATCAGCACCCACGTCGAAGACGAGGCACTATGGCGCAGGGACGGATCACGCTTCGACGCCGAGTACTGGGCGCACCCGATTCTGCGGGGAGATGCGATCGAGGGCGCGGTCGTCACGTTCCGAGACATCACGAACCGAAAGCGAAACGAGGCGGCACTCGAGAAATACACCCGCCAGCTCGTGGAATCCGATCGCCGCAAGGACGAGTTCCTGGCGGTCCTGGGGCACGAGCTGAGAAACCCGCTCGCAGCGATCAGCGCTACCGCCGAGTTGCTTGCCCTGGGCCTGGAAGGACAGGCCGACGCCCGATGGGCAGGCGAGAGCATATCGGAGCAGGTCCAGGTGCTCACGAAACTGTTGGACGATCTGCTCGACGTGAGCCGAATCACGCAGGGCAAGATCGTGCTCGAGCGGCGGACGGAGTCCGTGGCGGCGCTCGTCGACAGGGCGATATCCACTGCCCGTCCGTTGATCGATGCGAGCAAGCATCGCCTCCAGATCGATGTCCCCGGCGACCTGTATGCCAACGTCGACGTCATGCGGTTGGAGCAGGTGGTGGTCAACCTCCTCACGAATGCCGCGAAGTACACCGAGCCTGGCGGCACGATTCGGGTGCGCGGATGGTCGGACGGTCTCGGTGTGTGGCTGAGTGTGAAAGATGATGGGCGCGGCATCCCCAGCGAGCTGCAGGCTGCGATCTTCGAGCCCTTTCACCAGGCCGGAAGCGGTGAATCCTCCCCGGGCGGCCTTGGCATAGGGCTCACGCTCGTGAAGCGACTCGTCGAGCTGCACGGTGGCACCGTGACGCTGCAAAGCGCGGGAGCGGGCCTCGGCAGCGAGTTCACGATTCACCTCGTCGGGGCGTCGCGCGACAGTCTCGATTCGGACACCGCGCAGGACGACGTTCCCGGCGCCCTGCCGGGCGGCACGGCGGCCCAGGCGTGCCGCGTACTGGTCGTGGATGACAACCGGGAAGCCGCCGATGGCATCGTGCGGCTCCTGAAGCGAGAAGGATTCGAGGCCTTGGCGGTTTACTGCGGACTGGATGCTCTCGAGCGGGTGCGGGCCATGAAGTTCCATGCATTGCTGGTCGACATCGCGCTTCCGGACATCAGCGGCTACGAGATCGCGAAACGACTGCGTGCGGACGAGCATCAGGAGAAGTTGATGCTCGTTGCGCTTTCCGGTTTTGGTCATGCCGAGGCGAGGGCGGCCGCGCGCAAGGCGGGTTTCGATCATCACGTGGCGAAGCCGGCCCGGCTGGACAAGCTGAAACAGTTGCTCATCGCGGGCAGGCCGCACGTCTGAATGACGGGACCAGAGATGCGGCCAATCGTCCCCTTCGTGATCGGTCGACGGCATCCCCAGAGGCGGCCGGCCCGATACGGGCCGGCCTTGTGCGAACATGGATGCGACCCCACCCGGAGGCAACGAAATCTGCTCCGGAAACGTAGCCCGGGATCGATTCGCGCATCCGCCCGAGGGCGGAGACGCGAACCATGGCACGACTCGGATCGCAATCAGACTGGCGGACGTCGGCCGAGCACGAAGAACACGATCGACAGGATCAAGCCGACGACGAAGAGAATCCAGGCGATGTTGACCGACATCCCGGCGATACCACCGAAGCCAAGGACGGCGGCGATCAACGCCACGATCAAGAAAGTGATGGCCCATCCAAACATGCTCCTACCTCCCATGAATTGAGTACCTGTCGACGCCGGGGCCGGCCGGAACTGCCGGGGCGTCCTCAGCCCATGCGAAGCAAACCGCGTGCCAGGTCGGTCGGGGGCTGAAGAGCCCGGAAGGCCGGCCGACGGATGGCTGCCCGGGCGTGCTGGCAGGGGCGACTCTTACAATCCCGTTGCAGATTTCCCTCACGCGGGCGTGGCCGGTGACCGCCGGTGCCGGATCCAGGGGGGCGCGCCGCGGCAGCAGGGCGCGGATCGACGAGGTGGCGCATTCGGGTCCTCCGGTCGTTCCGGGTCTGCCCTGCCGGAGGCGGGCGGCGGGAGTGAAACACCGGTGCGGAAACTGCCGGTCTCGCTACGATGAGACCTGGTACAGACGACCCGGAACGATTCCGCGAGCAGGCACGCCCGCACCGAGCACAGGTCGTTCTGGAGCACCTGGGCAACCATC
>JBFILW010000174.1:0-5724 GCA_041612005.1 Gemmatimonadota bacterium | reverse complement strand
TGGAGCACCGCGGCACCAGCTTGACCATTGCCGCGCACGAAGACGGCTTTGTCGACCCACAGCGAGGAGGCGTGGCCGCCATAGAACGCGATTCGCTGCTCTACCTCCTGGCCCAGATCCTCATCCGTGAACTCGTTACCGAAGTTGTAGTTGACGAAGCCGCCGATCGCCATCGGCGTATCGAACAGAAACGGAAACTGGACCCCGAAGTCGCCGCCGACTGCCCACCCGTAGCCTTGGGCCGGGCTGTAACCGGTGAAGGCCCTGCCCGCGAAAGTCGCCTGGGCCTGGAGGCTGGAGGTCGCGGTCAGGAGCCCCAGGATCAGCGCGACACCGAAGCCGCTGAGGCGCATGTTATGGCCGGGAAATCGCTGCGTCATCAAAGTTCCTCTCTCTCAGCTGGAGTCGAGACTACTAATAACTCGCGGCCGCTGTCTCCTCGATCCAGCGCTCGATCTTGTTCTGCAGCATCACGAGCGTGACCGTTCCGTCCTCGATCACCAGGTCGTGGAACTCCCGGATGTCGAAGTCCTCGCCGAGCGCCTCCTCGGCCTGGGCGCGTAGCTGCTGGATCAATAGGCTGCCAGTCAGATACGAGGTCGCCTGCCCGGGAACAGCGATGTAGCGGTCCACCTCGGAAGAGATACCCCCCACCGACCCCGCCGTGTTGGCCAGCATGTAGTCGATCGCCTCCTGGCGGGTCCAGCCGAGCGCGTGCATGCCCGGATCGACCACGAGCCGGGCGGCCCGGAAGGCCTCGTTGGACAGCATCCCGAGCCGGTCCACGTCCGATGAGTAGAGCCCCATCTCATCGGCCAGGCGCTCCGTGTAGAGCGCCCACCCCTCACCGAGCCCCGAGGTGAAGAAGAACTGGAGGACCGGGTGCACGCCGGCTCCCTCCAGCGCCACGTATACCTGCATGTGGTGGCCCGGATACGTCTCGTGGAACGTGGTAGCCTCGAAGCCGCCGCCCTTGCTCAGCTTCCGCGGCTCGTAGGTACCGAACTCGTAGGTACCGGGTCGGCTGCCGTCCGCGGAACCCGCCGAATAGAAGCCGCCCCCAGTCCGCTGCATGTAGTCGGGATAGGGCCGCAGCTCGACCTCCGCCTGCGGAACGAAGCCGAACCACTCCGGCACGGCGGCCCTGGCGCGGTCGGTGGCCGCCTGCGCGTAGTCGACGATCTCCTGCGGCGTCTCGAACGTGTACTTCGGGTCGGTTCGCACGGTCTGGAGCAACTCAGCGACGTCATCGGTGCCGAAGCTCCGCTCGCCGATCTCCCGCATCTCGGCCTGAATCCGCTCCATCTCGCGGAGCCCCGTCTCGTGAATCTCCTCCGGGGTGAGCGGGAGTGTGGCGTAGAAGAGGACCGAGGCCAGGTAGCAGTCGCGACCGCCCGGATCGGAGGTCACGCCGACATCGGTCCGCGCGGCCGCCCGATACTCGTCGGCCAGGTAGTCGCGGAGACGCTGCGTCGCTGGCTGGATTTCGTCTGCGATGATCGCACGCAGCTCGGCGGCAAACGCCGCATCATCATCGCGGGTGGCGGGGTTGTAGTAGGGCGTCTCCTCCGGCGCCACGGCCAGCAGAGCGTCAAGCTGTCCGATCACTGCCTCGACGTTGGAGCGCGGAGCGGTGAACCCGTCCTCGACGCCGACCCGCAGGTTGGCGATCTCGGTGTCGATGAAGCGCGGGACGTCGCGGGCGCGGGCCAGTGCGTCGGCGCGGGCCTGCTCGGTCCCGACCGGCTGCTGCGCGAACACGTTGGGGAAGAAGTTCTGCCACCCGGTCCAGGTCGGGCTCACGTTCCACACATCAGGCCGGCAGACGCGCCGGGCCACGGACGCCTCGAGCCGTTCGCGCGAGAAGGTGTACGGGACGAACGCTTCCGTGCCCGCGAGCGCGGCCGCATCGATGGTGGCGAGCCGCTCGAGCCACGCATCCTCCCGCGCCTCCCAGACTGCCATCGCCTCGCGGCTCCGATCCCCCAGACCGTCCGGCCGCGCCGGGTATCCCGTCTCGTAGGCTTCCTCCGGAAACTGGTCGTAGTAGCCGGCCACGTACTCGTCGGCGATCGCAATCGCCTCGGCGACGGCCTCACTCCCGGCGACGCCGTCAGTCGTGGCGGTGTCGGCACCACCGCAGGCCAGTGCGAAGGCCGTGGCCAGCAGGGTGGCGAGCAGCGGTGAAAAGCGAGCGTCGGTCGACGTTCTTGCGAATGCTTCCAGTTTCATGGCTGTCCTCTCGAGTCTCTTAAAGGGGGCAGGAAAAGTACGGGCACTGGATGAACGTGACCACACCCGGCATCATTCATCCCATGGCTAACTCAACCACTGTCGCTGGCCCCAAGCGCTGGACGCCGGACCGCCTTGGAGACCTGACGGGACGCACGATCCTGATCACGGGCGCCAACAGCGGCATCGGGTGGGACGCCGCCCGCATCCTGGCCGAGCGGGGCGCACACGTTGTGCTCACGGCGCGGAGTGAGGCCAAGGCAAACGACGCTGTGGACCGGCTGCGCGCGGCCGGGCCTTCGGACCTCGATCTCTCGACCGTGATCCTCGACCTCGCCGACCTCGACTCGGTGCGGACAGCTGCGGCCTCGGTCCGGGAACGTCACTCGCGGCTGGACGCCCTGGTGAACAACGCCGGCGTGATGGCGCTTCCCTACCGCACCACGGCCGATGGGTTCGAGATGCAGCTCGGCACCAACCACCTGGGTCACTACGCGCTGACTGCCGAGCTGCTTCCGCTGGTCGAGGCGGTGGGCGGGCGTGTGGCATCGGTGAGCAGCATGGCCGCGCGACGCGGCGCGATCGACTTCGACGACCTGATGGGGGAGCGTTCGTACCAGAAGTGGAGCGCCTACTCGCAGAGCAAGCTCGCTAACCTGCTCTTCACGCTCGAGCTGGAGCGGCGCCTGCGTGCGGCGAACGCGTCAGCGATCGCCGTCGCCTGCCACCCCGGGTGGGCGGCGACCAACCTCCAGGCCGCCGGGCCGCGGATGGAGGGAAGCCGGTCGAAGGAGCTGGTCATGAGGGTGGCGAACGCACTTCTTTCCCAGAGCGCCGAACGGGGCGCCTGGCCGACGGTGTATGCGGCGGCCGGTGACGGCGTCGTGGGCGGCGGCTATTACGGCCCGGAAGGGATCGCCGAATCGCGAGGACCCGTCGGTACCGCGCGCTTCCCTGAGCGCGCGCTCGATGAGGACGTGGCGCGTCGATTCTGGGACGTGTCGGAGGAGCTCACGGGCGCCGCGTGGCGCTTCGGCAGCTCGAGATAGAGGCCCAAGAGATCGGAGAGACATGAAGTCAGCGCTGATGGCCCTCGCTCTGCTTGTCACGATGGTGACGGGCGCGACGGACCGGCGACTACAGGTGGAGACCCTGGTCGCCGACCTCGACACGCCGTGGGACCTGGCCTGGGGACCGGACGACAACATCTGGGTCACCGAGCGCGGTGGCGTGATTTCGCGGGTGGATCCGGCGAGCGGCGCGATCGGCCGGGTCGGTGAGCTCGACGTGACCGAGATCAGCGAGAGCGGATTGCTGGGGATGGCGTTTCACCCGGATTTCGAGAACCAGCCCTGGGTCTATGCCGTCCACTCTTATGGGAATCGGCTTGGGATCCGGAATCGCCTCGTTCGGATGCGCTTTGATGGGAATTCGCTTGCGGAGCCCGAAGTGCTGCTGGACGGCATCCCCGGCGGCCGCAATCACAACGGGTCCCGTCTCACGTTCGGTCCGGACGGCTTCCTCTACGTCACAACCGGCGACGCGGGAAACGCGAACTCGGCCCAGGAACTTGGATCCTTGGCTGGGAAGGTCCTGCGTTTGACTGCAGAAGGCGATCCGGCGCCGGGCAACCCGTTCGGATCGGTGGTCTACTCCTACGGCCACCGCAACGCGCAGGGCATCGCCTTCCACCCGGTCACGAGAGCTCTGTACATCGCCGAACATGGACCCAGCGACAATGACGAGGTGAGCCGGATCCTCAGCGGCGGCAACTACGGCTGGCCCGCGGTGCATGGCTTCTGCGACGGCGATACGTCGGGGGAAGAGGAGTACTGCCGGGACCACGATGTCGAGGAGCCGCTGAGCGCCTGGACGCCGACGGTCGGCGTATCGGGCCTCGCGGTGTACGAGGCCGACCTCATGCCCGGCTGGAAGGGTAGCTTGCTGGTCACGTCGCTCACCGGGCGCACATTGTTTCGGCTGCGGCTGTCGGCGGATGGCAACGCCGTGGTCGAGCGCGAGGCTCTGTTCGAGCGTGAGTACGGCCGGCTACGAGATGTGCTGGTCGGACCCGGTGGCGAAATCTACATCGCGACCAGCAATCGGGACGGCCGGGGCAGACCCGCCTCGAACGACGACCGTATCCTGCGCATCACTCCCTAGCGTCTATCGGTGCTGGATGTGGGGAAAGCCCTTATTCGGGCGAGTGGCGGGTCAGCTCTAGTTCCGGGATTCGCCTCGAAACACCCTCGCAACCGTGATCGAGCCGACGATCGCTGCCGCACCGACGATCACCACGAAGACCGGAGTCAGCATTCCGCGTGACGCCATGATCGCGCAGCTGCCGCCAACCGCAACCCACATGATGGCAATCGTGGACACTCGCGCCCGAAGCGGCATCGGCTCGCCGTCGACGTAGCGGAGATACGGTCTGAAGATGGGGGCCCGCACGAGCTTCTCTTCCAGCCAGGGGCAGCTGCGGGTGAAGAGGTACGATGCGAGGATCAGGAACACGGTGGTGGGAAGGCCGGGCACAAACACGCCGAAGAAGCCGATCGCGACCGAGATGATCCCGAGCAGTGCGTAAATCCAGCGGCGCAGCGACCGCCCGGGCCAGATGGCGACCTGGGCCTGGGCCGGGCACTCGACTCGGTCAGGTGGGTGCAACGCTGGTGCCTGCCTTCGTTCGGGGTACGACTCTGGGCGCGCACGAACCGCGCATAAAAAGGAACGGGGTCGCGGGTCGCCCCGCAACCCCGTATGACTTCGGAGTCGTCACATCATGACGATGGGTGCGACGTTGCTGATCCCCCACTGGATCTTCCAGCTTCCATCATCCATCTGCCGCAGCACGGTCATGAAGGTGCCGTGCCGCGTCACGCTCTGCCCTTCCATCGTTCCATCGACCGTGAACGACCCGCGGTTGAGGGTCCAACCACTTCCAAGCGGCAGCGACTCTGCCAGCACGATGTCGATCGTGGGTGACCGTTCCTCGATCGCCGTCGCAATAACCTCTTCGATCGCGTCGCGTCCGCTCGCCATCGGCTGTTCCGAGAACATGACGACCGCGTCTTCCGCATAGTGAGCGGCGACCATCGCGGCGTCCCCCGCGTTGTAGTGCTCTTGCCACGACGAGGTCAGGTCAGCAGTGGGTGCCTCGGTCAGCGGCTCGAACTCCATCATCTCCGGCGCCGGCATCGGTATGGTTGGCGGCCCATCGAAGTTGACCGTGAGCCGGTGCATCTTCAGCCCATCAGCCGTCCGCCGTGAGAGGCTCATGTAGTATCCCGTCAGCGTGACCGCTTCCCCGCCCTCGGGCGTGACCTGGTTCGCGTAAGTGCCGCGGTCCAGCACCCAGTCACCGACCATCATCTGCTCGATCGGGTTGATCGTCAGTTTCGGCGACATCGCGGCCATGAACTCGTCCATGTAAGCGACCAACGCCTCACGCCCTTGCATGACTTCAGAAGTCGAGCCCTGAACGATCGCATC
>JBFILW010000173.1:0-5784 GCA_041612005.1 Gemmatimonadota bacterium | reverse complement strand
GGGGCTTGAACAGCCGCCCCTCCTGTTGCTCCAGCGCGAACACGGGCAGGAAACTGAAGGTGATTATCAGCAGCGAGAAGAAGAGCGGCGGGCCGACCTGTCGGGCGCTCTTCTCGACAATCTCCCAGCGCGACACCGACTCGTCGGACCGCTCCAGGTGCTTGTGCATGTTCTCGATCATGACGATCGCCGCGTCGACCATGGCGCCGATCGCGATCGCGATCCCGCCCAGGCTCATGATGTTCGCGCCCACCCCGATCGATCGCATCACGATGAACGAGATGAGGATGCCGAGGGGGAGCGTCACGATGGCGACGAGAGCCGAGCGGACGTGAAGGAGGAACAGCAGCGCCACGAGGGCCACGATCAAAGACTCCTCGAACAGCTTCTCCCGCAAGGTTTCGATCGCACGGTGGATGAGGTCGCTGCGGTCGTACACCGTTCGCAGCCGAACGCCGGCGGGCAGGCCCGCCTCGATCTCCTTCAGACGTTCCTTGACCGCGGCGATCGTCTTGTATGCGTCGGAGCCGAATCGCATCACCACGATTCCGGCTACGACCTCCCCTTTTCCATCCAGGTCGGCCGCTCCGCGACGCGGCGCGGGTCCGATCCGCACCGTCGCCACATCGGCGACCCGGATCGGTGTGCCCGCGGCCGTGGCGCCGACCGCCACGTTCCGGATGTCGTCGATGTCGCCCAGATAGCCGAGGCCACGGATCATGTATTCGCGGCCACCCATCTCGAGAACGCGCGCTCCAATGTCGATGTTATGCGCCCCGATCGCCTGGGCGACGCGGGTAACCGGGATATCGAACGCGCGCAGGCGCTCGGGGTTGACCTCGACCTGGTACTGCTTCACGAACCCGCCCAGGCTGGCCACTTCCGACACGCCGGGGACTGCCGTGAGCTGGTAGCGGATGTACCAGTCCTGGAGGCTGCGGAGCTCCGAGAGGTCGAGGCTGTCGGACTCGAGCACGTACTCGAATACCCAACCCACGCCGGTCGCGTCGGGGCCGAGGGTCGGCTCGACTCCCGGAGGGAGCTGCTGACGGATGCCGTTGAGGTACTCCAGCACCCGGGAGCGGGCCCAGTAGATGTCTGTCCCGTCCTCGAAGATCACGTACACGAGGCTGAGCCCGAAAAACGAGAAGCCGCGGACGACTCGCGCACCAGGGACTTTGAGCATCTCGGTCGAGATCGGATACGTGACCTGATCTTCGACGATTTGAGGCGCCTGCTCGCGGAAGTCCGCCTGCACGATCACCTGGACGTCGGACAGGTCGGGGATGGCGTCGAGCGGCGTCGTCCACATCGCCCAGATGCCGGCGGCCACGATCGCAGCGCTGGCCAGGAGGACGAACGGTCGATTGGCGATCGACCACGAAATGATCCGGTTGATCATTGGCGGCCGTCCTGCCCCTCGGGCTCGATCACGGAGCCATGGCCGCTGTGCTGCATGCCGGGCATGTCCTGGCCGGTCCGGCCGAGCCGCGACTCGGCGTCGATGAGGAAGTTGGCCGACGCCACGATCGTCTCCCCGGGCTGCAGGCCCGCCAGGATCTGAACGAAACCCGCCGCTTCGGGGCCGAGCACGACCTCCCGCGGTTGCAGCATCGATTCGGCATCGCGAACGAACACGAGGTTTCGCTCGCCGGTAACCATCACGGCATCGATCGGCACCGCCACCACCTCTCCCTCGACCTCGGCATCGAAGAAGATGGTGGCGAACATGCCCGGCTTGAGGCGCGCATCCGGGTTGGCGAGGGTGACGCGAATGAGGTTGGTCCGGCTGGTCACATCCACGACCGGGTATACGAAGCTCACCTCGCCCATCAGGTGCTCGCCGGGATATGCTGCGACTTCGATGTGGGCCTGCGATCCGACACGCACGAACTGGATGTCCTGCTCGAACACATCGCCCTCCACCCAGACTTCGGACAAGTCGGCGAGCCGATACAACAGGGCGCCGGGCGCCACGCGCTGCCCGTCGATGACGTGCTTCTCGAGGACGACACCGTTGACGGGCGACACGAGCGTGAGCTGCTTGGTGACCTCGCCCGAGCGCTCGAGTCGATCGATCTGGTCTTGCGTGATGTCCCAGTAGGCGAGCCGCCGGCGGGCTGCATCCAGCATCGCCTGCGCACTACGTGATGCTTCCGCCGCGGCGGGATCGACACTCGACACCAGGCGCCGAGCGGTGAGCAGCTCTTCCTGCGCGGCCACCAGCTCGGGGCTGTACAGGGCCAGCAACCGTTGGCCGCGCCGCACGGTCTCGCCGGTCGTTCCGACGAAGACCCGCTCGACGAAGCCGTCGATCTTGGGCGTGATGTCCGCTATCTTGTGCTCCGCGGCTTCGATCCGGCCTACAGTGCGAATTGTACGCTCGAGGCTGCGCCGGCTGACCTCCATGTAGACGACGCCGAGCGCTCTCTCCTGATCGGCGGTCAGGTGGACGGCCTGTCTGGGCGCCGCATCCGCCGGGGACGCGTCGTGATCCATTGAGGCTGAGTCCGCGCCGGCGCTTGCGTCTGCACCGTCGGTCGCCCCTGAATCGGCTCGATCTCCGCACGCCGCCCCGGTCAGCGTCACGAGAACGACGATCAACAACACCCTGATCTCCGTGAATTTCGCCCTGGATCGACTTGTTCGTTGCATAGGTTTCATCTTGATCGCTCGATTCCGGTGCCGGGACTGGTCAGTGCTTCGATGCCGGCCATGGCCTGGTGGTATTCGGCCGTGAGTCGGACCGTCTCTGTCTCGAATTCGTTCAGAGTCATCTGGTTACCGAGCAGTGTCATGTAGTCGACCTGCCCCACCCGGTACGCGGAAAGAGCAGACTCGACGGCGGCTTGTGCCTGGGGCAGGATCGACGTGCGGTACAGCCTGGACAGCTCGCTGGCCCGTTCCGCCGCCGCGCGGAGCTCTGTCAGACGCGCATACGTCTCGTTGTACAGATCCAGTTGCCGCGCCTCGTGCACGGACTCCAGGGCCAGCTTCTCGCGCCGCAGCGGCAGCTGCTTCGAGCCCGCCCAGATCGGGATGCTGATGCCGACGGCGATCGTGACGAGATCGTCGAACTGGGGTCTCTGTCCGTAGCCGAGAAGCAGGTCGAAGTCCGGATAGAGCTGGCGCCTCGCCGCCCGGTATCCTGCCTGAGCGGCGGCGACGCGCTCCTCTGCCGCGTGCAGGGCCGGGCGGTTGGCCGCCGCCATCGCGAGGAGCGCATCGACGGACGGCAGCGCGCCGTCGATGTCTGGAAGCTCAAGGGCTCCGATCGCTCCGGTCGCGACTCGGCCGAGCAGAGCATTGAGGCGTGCCGCCATGGCCACGCGTTGCTCCCGGAGAACGCGGATGTCCGCGGTGACGATCGCGACCGCGACCTGTGCCTGGAGAATGTCCTGCTGAATGCCGGCACCGACCGCGTACCGGGCGGTCGTCACCTGCTCGAAATCGCGCAGGAGGTTGCGGGTCGCCTCCATGATTCGGACGGCCCGGTCGATATACGCGAGCTCGTAGTACACCGACTTGAGGCGCGTCACGAGCGCGGCCTCCACCTCCCGAGCGTCGAACTGATCGGCGCGGGCCAGGTGTTCCGACTCCTCCTGCCCGAACCCGAGCTTCCCCGGCCAGGGAAAACGTTGGGAGAGCTGGAACGCGTTCATGGTCATCATGATGTCGGTCCCGAAGTCATCGATCGGACGGTTGACCAACCCGAAGGAGAACCTAGGCTCGGGCAGCGCGCCGGCTTGCGGCACCCGCTCGCGGGCGGCATCGGCACGGTAGCGAGCGGCCTGGAGCATGGGATTCGCCCGGCGGGCCTCGGTCACCGCGTCGGCCAGCCGGAGCGTATCTCCCGCCTGCCCCAACAGGCAGCCGGGTCCCAGAAACAGCGCGGTTGCGCCGGCGACGATCGCCAGACGCCTTGTATGCATTTGTTCCACAGATCCTCCTGCGGAGCCTGAAATGTGTGTGGTCCGAGCGAGAGCGCGCGTTCAGTCGCGCAGTCGCCGGTCTACGGGAGATCGATTGCGGTCAGGCTCGCGGAGGCGGCGTGGGGTGTGACGGCGGGGCTGTGTGGAGGTACCATGTCAGAGTCGGGCCAGGATCCGAGATGTCGAGAGGTGCTTCGAACAAGCGGGGCGTCACGAGACTCGGAAACGTCGTCGCACAATGCGACGCGGTGTCGCAGGTGGTCGTGGTGTCCGTGTGGCCGGGCGCCGACGTCTCGACCGGTGCCGCGACGTGGTTGGGTGCGTGCCGTTCCGCCGCTGCTGGGGCGGTGTCGGCAGGCGCATCGTGATGTGTGTCGCTGGCGCAGGCTGGTGACGCGACGACCGGAACCTGGAGGCCTAAGATCAGCAGGCCGAGGACGACAGCGGTTCGCCGATACTTCCTCGGCTCGCGGCCGCCACGGGGAGTATCCGAGAACAGGTGCATTCGCTTAGCGCACGTAGCGGTGGAAGAGGTCGACGATCTCCTCGCGTACGCGCTCTGCCGGCTCGCCGCCTTGCTCGATGGCGTGAGTGGCGCAGTGCTCGAGGTGATTCGCAAGAAGCTGCTTCTCGGCCGACCGCATGGCGGAGTGGACGGCAGCGAACTGCTGCATGATGTCCGGGCAGTAGCGTTCGTCCTCGACCATGCGTCCGATCCCCTCGACCTGGCCGCGGATCCTCGCCAGCCTGCGGAGCATGTCCTCCTTGACCGGCTCGGCGATGCCCATCGCGTGGGCCGGAGCCGCCTGAGCTTTCTGGTTCATGAGAAGATACTATACCCCTGTAGAGTATCTGTCAACCGCTCACAGACTCGGCTCCTACGAAACTCCTGGCCGCTCTAGTCAGTCGAGCGTATTCAGGTACGCCACGAGCGCTTCGATCTGCTCCTCGGTCAGCCCGAAGTTCGGCATCATCGATGACTCATTGTCGAACGCCGGATTGGCGAGCTTCTGCCGCACGTACTCCAGGCCTCGACGCTGAACCACGCCGTTGAGATCTGGACCTACGTTGGCCCCGACATCACCGATCACATGACACCCGACACACGCCTTCTCCGTCGAGAGAACGAGGCCCTGCGCAATCAGCATCGTATCTGTCGACGCAGGTGCATCGAGCCCGTCGAGCATGATGGCTGTGGGCGGCGCCAGGGTGATCGGCCTGACTGTGCCCGGGTCTTCGTTCGACGCCTGCAGGAACGCCAGTACCGTCCGCGCCTGAGGACCGGTGAGGTTGGCCCGCACACGCATGTGGTTCATGATCGTGACCCAGCCGCGATTCGAGCGCTCGAGCGGCGAGCGCGCGTTGTGGCACAGGCCACACATATCGCCGTACACGGCCGCTCCCTCGGCGACCAGGTTTACTTCCTGTGCGAAGGCCTCCGCGGGGAGGCCGGCCAGGAGCAACATTAGGCCCCCGACGAGCGGTCCCGCCCAATATCGTCTCGAAGTCATGGTCTCCTCCCCTTAGAAGCCGAACGCGACGTGTATGACGACTCGGTCGTTGTCGAGCTCTGGACCATCTTCCTTGTTTATCTCGTACCCCCCCATGATGGCGATCGACGGAGCGAACCAGTAGTTGAGGCCAATGCCGAACTGCCAGGCTCCCCGGTCCAGAACCTCTCCTTCCAGCTTCGTGTCGGACACTTGGGTCCAGCGAAGCACCGGCTCCCAGCCACGCAGCCGGTACGCCGCCTGAACGTAGTAGCCGTTCCGCACGACACTCGGGAATCCATCGACTGTTTCAACCTCCTGACGCGTCTGAATCCACTCGCCACGGAGCTCGAAGTTCCTCC
>JBFILW010000172.1:0-5794 GCA_041612005.1 Gemmatimonadota bacterium | reverse complement strand
GCATGGCTTCGATTGACACTGTTTTCAAGGCCGGCCTAGTATACCGTCCCCCTGACTGCGGAGCAACAGAAATTGGACGACATCGAAGGCGGTTCAAGGCCGCCGCACCTGGATAGCGGACGTGTTTCCGACGCCGCACTACGCCGAGCGCTGGCTCTGCTTCGTTACCTGCGCCTCTACTGCCCGTGGGCCGCGCGCCAGGATGCCCGTAGCCTCCGTCCCTACCTGCTCGAGGAGGCCCACGAAGCGGCCGAAGCGATCATGGCTGGCAACGATGATGCCCTGAAGGCCGAGCTCGGGGATCTCCTCCTCAACATCGCGTTTCAGATCGTGCTGGGCGAGGAGCGCGGCAGCTTCGATGCCACAGGCGTCGTGGATGCTCTCGAGGCCAAGATGCGAGATCGGCATCCGCACGTGTACGGAGATGCCGAACACCAGCCGGATTGGGAGCGGCTCAAGGCCGAGGAGCGGGAGCGGCGCGGAGATGGTGAGGACGCGTTCGCCGGCGTACCAGTTGGGCTCGAGCCCCTCGATCGGGCCATGCGCGTCCAGGAGCGGGCCGCCGGGCTCAACTTCGACTGGCCCGATGTCGGCGGTGCGGTGGAGAAAGTCCGAGAGGAAATCGCCGAACTCGAGCATGAGCTCGACGCCGCGCGAGATGGCGCCGGAAACCCCGCCGCGCGAGAGCGAATCGAGGACGAGGTGGGAGATCTCCTGTTCGCGGCCGTGAATGTGGCCCGCCTGGCCGGCGTTCACGCATCGCTGGCGCTCACCACGGCCAACGCGAAGTTCGAACGGCGCTTTGCGTGGCTCCTCGAGCTCGCGGCCGGAGAGGGTCTGGACGTGCTCGGCGCCGATCTCGATCAGCTGGAGGCGCTATGGCAACGGGCCAAGGTGGGGGACGGCCGAGGCGGAGATGACGCGCCGACTAGGGAGTGATGCGAGACATGAGACGCGGGAAAGCGATCGCTTCGCGCAGATGGTCCAGGCCGCACATCCAGCTCACGAGGCGCTCCAGCCCCAGCCCGAAGCCGCTGTGCGGGAAGGTCCCGTAGCGCCGCAGATCCAGGTACCATCCGTACGCCTCTTCCGGTAGCCGCTCTTCCCTGATCCGACCGAGCAGCTTGTCGTAATCGTCCTCCCGCTGGCTGCCCCCGATGATCTCGCCGTACCCCTCCGGCGCGATCAGGTCGTTGCACTTCACCGTTCGCGTATCCTCGGGGTTTTCTTTCATGTAGAAGGCCTTGGCCTCCTTCGGATAGTCGTAGACGAAGAGGGGCCGCTGCCGACCCTCGGTGATCAGGGTCTCATCGCGGCCACCCAAGTCATCGCCCCACGCGATCTCGCTGCCCAGCCTCTGCAGCTCGGCTACCGCCTCCGTGTAGCTCAGCCGATCGAAGGGCGCGCGCACTTCCTCCAGCTTGCCGATGTCGCGCTCCAGCAGCTCCAGCTGTGCACGCCTTCGCTCCAGAACCCGTCCGATGATGAAGCAGACCATGTCCTCCTGGAGGTCCATGTTGCCGTCGCTGTCGAGCCATGCCACCTCCGGCTCGACCATCCAGAACTCAGTGAGATGACGACGGGTTTTCGATTTCTCGGCGCGGAAGGTGGGGCCGAAACAGTACACTTTACCGAGCGCCGCGGCGGCCGCCTCGACATAGAGCTGGCCGGTCTGGGCCAGATACGCGGTCCCTTGATCGAAGTACTCGGTCTCGAACAGAGTCCCGGCCGATTCTCCGATCGAGCCGGTCAGGATGGGCGTATCGACGAGAACGAAATCGCGGTCGTAGAAGAAGTCCCGGATCGCCTTGATCACCTCATCGCGCACCCGCATGATCGCTGTCTGGCGCCGGTGGCGGAGCCACAGATGCCGCCGGTCGAGGAGGAAGTCGACCCCGTGCTCTTTCGGCTGGATCGGGTAGTCCGCCGAGTGGCCGATGAGACTGAGACGGGTCGCGGTCATCTCGTAACCGCCAGGCGCGCGTTTGTCGGCGCGCACCAGGCCCTCGACCACGAGGCTCGCCTCGAGGCCCAGCTGTTCGGAAATCTCCCAACTTTCGGCCTCGATTTCGTCACGAGGCACGACCACCTGAAGGTCGCCCGTTCCATCGCGCATGACGATGAAACGGATCCCGCCGCTTGACCGGAACTTCCGCACCCAGCCGCGGATGGACACTGTGTGCCCGACGTGATCGGGGAGGTCGCGTATCGAAGAGAGGCTTTCAGCCATCAAGGCACCCGCAGCTTGGAACGATGATCCGAGGCTCGTACAGGGGGCGCGAAGCTATTGACGGCGCCGAGCGCCGTCAAACCTCATCCCACCTCGTACAATTGCTCGCGGTCGGCGTAACGCTCGAGCAGTTCCCGTCCGATGCGACGGTTTGCGGAGCTCTGCAATTCGGGGTCCTCGTCCACCAGTCGGGTGGCTGCCTGCCGAGCATGCTCCAGAAGATCGGTATCCCGCTCCAGGTCGGCGAAGCGAAGCGCCTGTACACCGTGCTGCTCCATGCCGAACACGTTGCCCTGGCCTCTGATGTGGAGGTCCGCCCGCGCGATCTGGAATCCATCCGTGGTGGAAACAAACGCGCGCAGCCGCTCCGGCGTCTCCCCGCCGGCGTGAAAGGCGACGCAGTAGCTCTGGTCGGCGCCTCGACCGACCCGGCCGCGCAGCTGATGCAGTTGCGCGAGGCCGAATCGTTCCGCGTGCTCAATCAGCATGACCGTGGCGTTGGGAACGTCGATGCCGACCTCGATGACGGTCGTCGCCACCAGCAGCTGGATCTCTCCAGCCAGGAAGCCGCGCATGATCTCCTCCTTCTCCGCCGACCCAAGCCGTCCGTGCAGCAGGCCCACTCGCCACTCCCCGAAACGTCCACTCAGCTCATCGAAGGCCTCGGTCGCGGCGCGCGCGTCGACCAGCTCCGATTCCTCGATCAGCGGGTACACGACATAGGCTTGCCTGCCCTCCCCGAGCTTCTCGCGAACGAACTCGAGCACTTTGTCGCGGCTTTCCGGTCCGCGGACGGCCGTGCGCACCGGGGTTCGTCCTGGTGGCAACTCGTCGATGACTGAAAGATCGAGGTCTCCGTACAGCGTGAGGGCGAGCGACCTGGGAATCGGCGTGGCCGACATCACCAGGGTGTCGGCCATCCCGTCGGCGTCGCGAAGTGTGCGGCGCTGCTCGACCCCAAAGCGGTGCTGCTCGTCGATCACGACCAGCCCGAGCGCTCCGAACTCGACCCCCTTCTGAATGAGCGCGTGTGTCCCGATGACGAAATTCGCGCTGCCGGCGGCGATCGCCGACAACAACTTTTCGCGGGCCTTCCCGGTCACCGCCCCGGTCAGAAGCCGGGGTTCCACGCC
The DNA here is from genome assembly GCA_041612005.1 of Gemmatimonadota bacterium. Classification (GTDB taxonomy): domain Bacteria; phylum Gemmatimonadota; class Gemmatimonadetes; order Palauibacterales; family Palauibacteraceae; genus JBFILW01. The sequence goes on along the minus strand of JBFILW010000172.1, from coordinate 2,431 downwards.
CAACGCAACCGTCAGCCGGGCGAGGTTGCGGGTGTGCTGCTCGGCCAGAAGCTCGGTCGGCGCCATGAGGGCGGCCTGGCGGCCGTTCTCGACCGCCTTCAGCATCGCCGCGGCGGCCACCACCGTCTTGTCGCTTCCCACGTCGCCCTGCAAGAGGCGGTACATCCGCGACGGCGACTCCATGTCCGCACGGATCTCGCTCCAGGCTCGGCTCTGCGCCGTCGTGAGCTCGAACGGCAAGCCCTCGATGAATCGGTTCACGAGCGTGGACGCGCGGTCGAGCGCCACGCCCGCGCCCTCGTGGCGTATGCGGCGGCGAGCCCTGGCGTGCAGGAGCTGCACGAAGAACAGCTCCTCGTACGCGAGGCGGCGGCGCGCCGGTTCGATCACGTGCAGGGACGTTGGCTCGTGAAGGGCCGCCAGGGCTTCGACGAGGTCCGGCACGGCGACTTCTCGCCGCCACACCTCATCGAACAGCTCCTGGTCTGCGGCTTCCTCCAGCAGTTGCGGGAGGTTCGTAGCCAGCAAAGTGCGGATCTGCCGGTGACTCAGGCCCTCGGTTGCCCTGTAGACGGGAAAAACGACTCCGCGGTCGGTCGCACTCGCGTCGTCGCCGCTTGCGAGCACGGTGTGCTCACGCGGCTGCAGCTGTCGTCCGTGGTAAAAGCGAACCGGTCCTGAGACAAGCAGGAGGTCGCCGCGCTTGATGGTGCGATCGAGCCAGGGCTGGCCCGGCCATGCGCACTCGATCATTCCGCTCTCGTCACGCAGGACGGCGTGAAAGATGCGCAAGCCGCGACGGGTCGGAAGTACGCCCTTGGAGACCACGTGCCCGATGACCGACGCGTCGTCACCGGGCCGCAGGCTGCCGGCGGGCGTGACCGTGGTCGCGTCTTCGTACCGGTGCGGAATATGGTAGAGCAGGTCGCGACCGGTGAGCACGTTCAGGTTGGCGAGCTTCTCCGCGCGCCGCGGACCGACCCCCTTCAGGTACTGGACCGGGCCGGTGAGCAGGTTGTGACGAGCGCTCATCGTGTCACGGGACGGGCGCTCAGCCTTCCCCGAGGACCTTGGCGGCCAGCCGCTCCGGCTCGAACAGCTCCAGATCGGCGGGCTGTTCCCCGGTGCCGATATAGCGGACCGGGACTCCCAGCTCGCGTGCGACCGCCACCACGGTCCCACCCCGGGCCGTGCTGTCAAACTTGGACAGCACCAGACCCGTGAGCTCGAGGGTAGCACCGAAGTCACGCGTCTGGTTGATCACGTTCTGACCCGAGGTGGCATCGACCACCAGAATGCGCTCGTGGGGCGCCCCCGGCGCCTGCCGGGCGACGACCCGGTCGATCTTGCTGAGCTCCTCCATGAGTCCGCCCTGTGTGTGGAGACGACCGGCCGTGTCGATGAACAGCCGGTCCACTCCCCTGCTGCTCCCCGCCCGGACGGCGTCGAACGCGACAGCCGCGGGGTCGCCTCCCTCGGCGCCGCCCACGAAGTCCGCGCCGAGACGATCCGCCCAGACCCGCAGCTGGTCCTGCGCACCGGCCCGAAACGTGTCCGCGGCGGCAAGCATGACGCGCTCCCCGCGTTGCTGGAAGCGCCACGCGAGCTTCGCCGCCGTCGTCGTCTTCCCAGTGCCGTTGACCCCCAGGATGAGATTCACCGCAAGGCCGGATTCCGGCCCGCCCAGCTCACGGGCCGGTTGGCCGCCATCCAGCATGAGCCGAATTCGGTTTTCAAGGAGCCGGCGTAGTTCGGCCTCGTTGCGAACCTGACCCTGCCGTGAGGCACGCTCGAGCTCGTCAACCAGCTCCATGGTCGCGTCAACACCGAAGTCCGCCTCCAGCAACAGCTGCTCGAGACCCTCGATCGAGGTCTCGTCGATGCCTTTGACGAGCGTCCCGACATCTGCCGTCGCGAGGTCGACGATGCGTCTCCACAGCGACCGCTTCGGTCGCTCCGACTTGAGATCCATCACCGAAGGCCGATGCGCCGGCGCCAGACCCATTCCGCACACAGCAGCAGGGCCGCGGCGGCGAAGGGCCACACGGGGCGGCGACGAGCGGCTCCGCCCACTCCGGTCGACAGCGCCGTGGCAGCGAGAACAAGCTCCGGTGCTCGATCGCGGGGCTCGAACTCCCGCGACGTGTCGATCACCTCGAACGGTCGTTCGATCCTGAACGAAGAACCGTTCCGCATCCCGCGCGCCTCCAGCCGATACGTTCCGGGATCCAATGTCGGTCCCTGTACGACCGCTCCGACGGAAGTCGAGTCCGTCCAAACCACGGCCACGGAATCGCGCACCGTCACAATCAGCCGCTCGACGCCGGCGGCCACGCGCAGCGTGAGGGGACGGCTCCCCGCAACCGGGTCCGCGTCCAACTGAACCATGCGCAGGACCCGGTTCTCGAGCAGCCAGCCGGCGACGCCCGTG
>JBFILW010000171.1:0-5808 GCA_041612005.1 Gemmatimonadota bacterium | reverse complement strand
GCGACCGTTGCTTGAGAGTGCGAAACTGTAGATGAGAGCTCCGTCACAACCCTCGCGTGAGACTGTGGTCCCGGACCGAGACAGCGGAGCAGTCGCCGACTCGGACCGCTATCACAGACGCTCGAGCTGTCGTGCGTGTGGCGGCTTCCGGCTCGTGCGCTTTCTCTCGCTGGGCCCGACCGCACTCGCCAACTCGTTTCTGGAATCGCCGCAAGACTTCCCGACAGAACCCGTATTTCCCCTCGACGTCTACTTCTGCGAAGACTGTTCGCTGGTTCAGCTTCTCGATGTGATCGCACCTGACGTCCTGTTCCGGCATTACATCTATCTCACGGGCATATCGGAGACGATTGCCGATCACTACCGGGAGTACGCGGATGAAGTGACGGAGGTAGCGGGACTGGAAGCCGATGACCTCGTGGTCGAGGTTGCCAGTAACGACGGGAGCCTGCTGCGCTGTTTCGACCGACTGCCGGTCAAGACGCTGGGGGTCGAACCAGCCACCAACATCGCTGAGCGCGCTCAGGCCAGCGGCGTGGAGACGCTCAACGAGTTCTTCGACAGTGGTGCGGCGGAGCGAATCCGCGCTGCTCACGGGCCGGCCAAGGTGGTGATCGGCAACAATGTGCTCGCCCACGTGGATGACCCTCTCGACTTCCTCACCGGTTGTGCCAGCCTACTGGCTCCGGGAGGGCGCGTGGTCGTGGAAGTGCCGTACGTACGGGATCTAGTAGAACGACTCGAGTACGACACGATCTACCACGAGCACCTCTGTTATTTTTCGGTCACCACGCTATTACGTTTGTTCGAGAGGGCGGGCCTCTGTGTCTCCCGCGTGCGGCACGTATCGGTGCACGGAGGATCGCTGCGCGTGTACGGACAGAGCGCGGACGAGGCCGGGATGCACGCCGCTGACGTTCTCGTGTTGGCCGAGATCGAAGCCGCACTCGGTTTTGCGGAGCTCGCGCTGTACACCGCGATGGCCACGGCCGTGGAAGCCAACCGGGAGGCTCTGGTTACCCTTCTGCGAGACCTGCGCTCGGATGGAAAGTCTCTGGCCGCCTACGGCGCGCCGGCAAAGGGAAATACCCTGCTCAACTTCTGCCGGATCGATCCGGAGCTGATTCCATATACGGTGGACCGGAACCCGCTCAAGGTTGGCACCCTAACACCCGGGATGCACATACCGGTGCTGCCGGTCTCGACGCTATTCGAGCGCCGACCCGACTACGTGCTGATTTTGGCCTGGAATTTCGCGGACGAGATCATGCGGCAGCAGGCCGATTATCGTGCTGGTGGCGGCAAGTTCATCCTTCCGATCCCAAACCCGACGGTAGTCTGAGGTGCGAGCGTGAGAGTCGGGATTCTGGCTGGCGGTCGGGGCACGCGCCTGGCTGAGGAGACGTCCACGCGGCCGAAGCCGATGGTGGAGATCGGTGGCCGCCCGATCCTGTGGCACATCATGAGCATTTACGCCGCCTGCGACGTGACGGACTTCGTCATCGCGTGTGGCTACAAGGGCGAGATGATCAAGGAGTACTTCCACCACTACCGGTTCCACAACAGCGAGTTCACAATCAGTCTCGCCGACGGCACAATCGACATGATGAGCAACAAAGTTCCCGAATGGAACATAGCGCTTCTGGACACGGGGTTGGACACGAGTACCGGCGGCCGAGTCCTGCGGATGCGCAAAGCGCTCGGCGATCAGACGTTCATGCTCACTTACGGGGACGGGGTCGCCGATATCGACGTAAAGGCGCTGATCGATTTTCATCGGTCGCACGGCTGCCTGGCGACGGTGACCGCGGTGCGGCCACCGGCGCGATTCGGGGGCCTGAACCTGGACGGAGATTTCGTGCGCGAGTTCTCCGAGAAGCCGCAGACCGAGGCCGGGTGGATCAACGGAGGCTTCTTCGTCTTCGAGCCGAAGGTTTTTGACTACATCACCGGCGACGACTCCGTTCTCGAGGGCGAGCCGCTGGAGCGCCTGGCGGAGGATGAGGAGCTGGTGGCGTTCAGGCACACGGGCTTCTGGCAGCCGATGGACACGCTCCGCGAGAAGGAACACCTCGAATCGCTTTGGAACAAGGGCCGAGCGCCCTGGAGGGTGTGGCCGTGAGCTTTTGGGGCGGCCGACAGGTATTCGTCACCGGGGCCACCGGGTTGCTCGGTTCGTGGATGGTCGATGAACTGCTGGCGCGCGGCGCTGAGGTCACGTGCCTGGTGCGTGACTGGGTGCCGAACAGCCGGCTCGTCACCGGCGGAACTCTGGAGCGCGTGCAGACGGTGCGCGGTGAGCTGGAGGACTACGCGACCGTTCTGCGTGCCCTGAACGAGTACGAGATCGACACCGTCTTCCACCTGGGTGCGCAGACCATCGTGGGCACGGCATCGCGCTCAGCCCTCTCGACGTTCGAGTCCAACGTGAAGGGCACCTGGACCCTGCTCGAGGCGTGCAGGGCGTTGCCCGGTCTCGTGCGGCGCGTGATCGTCGCGTCGAGCGACAAGGCCTATGGCGCCCACGATGCGCTCCCATACACGGAGGACACTCCTCTACAGGGGCGCTTTCCTTACGACGTGTCGAAATCGTGCGCCGACCTCATTGCTCTCTCCTATGCCCACACGTACGAGGTGCCGGTGGCCGTCACCCGATGCGGGAACCTCTACGGCGGGGGAGACCTGAACTTCAACCGGCTCATTCCCGGTACCATCCGGTCCGCGCTCCGTGACGAGTCTCCGGTAATCCGCAGCGATGGAACCTTCGTCCGTGACTATTTCTATGTGCGGGACGCCGTGGACGCGTATCTAGCACTGGCCGAGCGACTGCCCGAGCCGGGGCTGACGGGCGAGGCGTTCAACTTTGGCACCGAGACGCCTCTCTCTGTGCTGGAGGTCGTCGACGTTCTCCTCGGTCTGATGGGCCGCGACCTCGAGCCGACCATTCTCAACGAGGCAACGCGCGAGATCCGGGCGCAGTACCTCGATTGCAGCAAGGCGAAGCGGATCCTGGGATGGGAACCGCACCACACGCTCGAGGACGGATTGCGAGAGACGATCTCCTGGTACGAGGAGTGGCTGGGGGACGCTCAGACGGCCGAGCCGCTCACCGTCAGCCCCGCCTGAGGCGCTCGCCCATGCGGGGCCGTCCGCTGGCCTGGCTGGCCCTGGCACTCGTCGGGAACGCCGCCGCGCTGGCGCTCATCGATGCCGGCCCCGTTGTCCGCTACCAGCACCTGGCCGTCGGCGGGCCGCTTGACAGTCTCCGCCTCGTCGCCCTCGCCATCATCATCGCACAGACCCTCCTGGTTGCGCTGGCTCTGCTGCCGCATCGCGACGCGGCGCGCCAGTTGTTGCGACAATGTGTGTCCGGTTGGCGGTTGCCCGCGGTCGCGGCAGCGATGTTTCTGGTCGGCGCGACCGTATCCCGTGACGTCGCCTTCTACGCCGCCGAGCTCGTCGCCAGCTTCGCGCTCGTCCTCGTCAACCTGGGCACCATCGTGCTCGTTGCCGCCTCCGTGCGCGGAGAGAGGCTGGACCAGGCCCAGAGACTGACCGAGCGGCTGCTGGGCTCGGGAGGTCCGCAGCCGGGTCCGCGTCTCGACCGATTCGCGCTGCGGGCGGCCCTCTGGGTGGCGCTTGTGGCAACCGGTCTCAGCCTCATCGTGTACGAACGGCACCCACACATTCCCGACGAGATCGCCTATATCTACCACGCCCGGTATTTCGCTGAAGGCGCCGCTTCGATGCCGCTGCCACCTGTGGCGGAGGCATTCAAGCTGGATCTGATGACGTACGAGGCCGCTCGGTGGTACTCGCCGGTGCCACCGGGCTGGCCGGCCGTGCTCGCGGTCGGAGAGCGGTTGGGGGCCGGCTGGCTGGTCAACCCGGTGCTGGCAGGCATCGCCGTTCTGCTATCGTATCTGCTCGTATGGTTCGTATTCGACCGGCGAACGGCCCGCATCACCGTGCTCCTGCTTTGCGTATCACCGTGGTTCCTGTTCATGGGCATGAGCTTCCTCACCCACATGGCAAGCCTCGTCGCGGCGCTTGCGGCGTGTGTGGCTATGGCTCGATTGACCGCCGGTGGACGCCTGGGGTGGGGGATCGTTTCGGGCCTTTGCCTCGGCGCGGTCGGACTGATTCGGCCGCTTGAGGCGGTTATCGTCGGACTGGTCTTGGCCGGGTGGGCGGCGAGCGTCGGCGGGCGCGGGCGACGGCTGGCGGCCCTCGTCGGCCTCGGCATCGGGTCTATGGCCCTCACGGCGCTCCACCTCCCGTATGACGAGCACTTGACCGGGTCGCCCACCACGATGCCGATCATGGCCTACACCGACGCCCTGTACGGGCCGGGCTCGAACTCGCTCGGTTTCGGGCCCGAGCGCGGCCTGGGCTGGACGGGCCTCGACCCGTTTCCCGGCCATGGCCCGGCCGACGTGGTGATCAATGCGAACCTCAACACCACCGCCCTCAACGTCGAGTTGTTCGGGTGGAGCTTCGGTTCGCTCGCCATTCTGATCTTCTTTCTGCTTTCGGGAGCGATGCGGAAGAGAGATTGGGCATTTCTCGGGGCCATCCTGATGGTGGTCGGAGTGCACAGCCTCTACTGGTTCAGCGGCGGACCCGACTTCGGTGCGCGGTACTGGTATCTGGTCATCGTGCCGTGCGTTGTGCTCACCGCACGCGGGGCCGAGCACCTGGCCGCGTGCGTCGGCGGCCGCGACGAAAGTCGGGTGTTGGTCGGCATGGCGGCCGCGAGTCTGGTCGCGATGCTCGTATTCGTGCCGTGGCGGTCGATGGACAAGTACCGTGATTATCGCGGCATGCACCCGGGCATCGGTCAGCTGGCCCGGCAGCACGACTTTCAAAGCGGTCTCGTCATCGTACGTGGGACCAACTTCCCGGACTACGCCAACGCGGCGATCTTCAACCCACTCGATGTGGCCGGGACGGATCCCGTCTACGCATGGGACCGGGGCGGCGATGTCCGCGCGCGGCTGGCCAACTCATTTCCTGGGAAGAGCTTCTGGGTGGTCGCTGGGCCGTCGCTCACCGGCGGCGAATTCGTCGTTATCGCAGGCCCCTTGAGTCCCGAGGAGTTCAGAGAGCTGGAGCTGCCGGAGCTGCCGTCGGCTGCGGAGCTGCCTGAATCGGAGGTGGAACGCACCTCGGAACCAAGCTCGTGACCGATCTTCGACCCTACGATCCGTCGATGTACGTCGGCGTACGCGCGCTGATTCTCGGCGCCGGTGGTTTCATCGGGCGCTGGGTGGCACGGGCCGTCGCCGCGGCGGGAGCCGACGCGAGTCTCGTCGTGCGCAGCGCGGAGCGGGCGCGTCCGCTGTTCGAGGCCATGAAGATCAGCGGGACGGTTCTCGAGGCGGACCTCCGCGAGTCCGGACGAGCCGCCGACCTGCTGCAGCAAATTCGGCCGGCGATCATCTTCAACCTCGTCGGCTACGGCGTGGACCCGGCCGAGAACGATCCGGAGGCTGCCGAGCGGATCAACACGGACCTCGCCCGCACCGTCGCCGAGGCGTGTGTTCTCACGGCCGATTCACCGTGGCCCGGCCAGCACCTGGTGCACACCGGCTCCGCGCTGGAGTACGGGACCGCGAGCGGCGATCTAGCGGAGGACACCGCTTGCACGCCCACCACTGTATACGGGCAAACCAAGCTGGCGGGTACGCATGCGGTCGCAAACGTGAGCGGCGCGGGCGATCTGGCCGCCGTCACGGCGCGGCTCTTCACTGTCTACGGACCGGGAGAGCATCACGGCCGGCTTCTACCATCGCTGTTAGACACGGC
>JBFILW010000170.1:0-5913 GCA_041612005.1 Gemmatimonadota bacterium | reverse complement strand
GGCAGATGCGCGAACTCGGGCGGCTCGTGGACCAGCGCCCGGTAGAGGAGGATCTGCTTTGGGGTGTTCGAAAGATGGTCATCACCCCGCAGCACATGGCTGACCCCCATCGCGATGTCGTCGGATACGACGGCCATGTTGTAGACGGGCGTCCCGTCCGAGCGCTGGATGATGAAGTCATCCAGCTCCTTGTTCGCGATCGTGGTCTTGCCGTGGACCATGTCGTCCCAGCTGACGTCGCCCTCCTTCGGAACTGCGAAGCGGATCGCATAGGGCTCGCCCGCTTCGGCCCGTTTTTCCACCTCGGAGCGCGGGAGCTCTCTGCATCGTCCGTCGTAGCGATACGGTTCTCCGCGGGCCCGCGCCCCCTCCCGTCGCTGCTTGAGCTCGTCCGGAGTGCAGAAACAGCGGTAGGCCGCGTTTGTGTCCAGCAGTCTTCCCACATCCTGCGTGTGCCGATCCAGGCCCTCGGCCTGAAAGACGGGTGGCTCATCCACCTCCAGGCCGAGCCACGTCATCGCGTCGAGGATGGCCGCGGTCATCTCCGGCGTCGATCGCTCACGGTCGGTGTCTTCGATCCGGAGAAGGAATACGCCGTCGTTGTGTCGGGCGAACAAGTAGTTGAACAGGGCCGTCCGGGCGCCGCCCACGTGCAGGTGGCCGGTCGGACTGGGTGCGAATCTGACTCGGGGCTTGGTCATCCGGTGGCGTCGGCCGTGGAGACAGGTGAATGGCGCGCCGAGTGCGCGCGCTCCATCTTGCAGAGCGCTCCCGGGCTTCGCCAGCCCAATCCCGACTCTGACAACACAAATCACGATGTCGACATACTTACTTCCCGGTGTACGCAGTCCGTTCACGCGCATGGATCGCGAGCTGGCAGACCTCAACGCGCTCCGTGTCTCGGTTCCGGTCGCCCAGCAGACCGTGGTCGGCGAGACGGGGATCGGGCACGCCAATGCCGGCGACGTCGACCTCGTGCTCTGGGGCGCCGTGATCCCCAGCCTCTCGGTCAGCAACTGGGGACGCGAGGTGTGGCTGGATTCGGTCCTCGATCCGCACGTCCCCGCGCAGACCATCATCCAGGCGTGCGCGACGAGCCTGGCGGGAGCGACCCACGCGGCCGGTCAGGCGCTGGCCGGGCGGCTCGATATCGGACTCGTCGGCGGCGTCGAATCGATGTCGAACACACAGATCGGTCTCTCGCGCGGCTTGAGCCGCACGGTGCGACGGAGCGCGAGCTCCAAAGGCGCCAAGCAGATGCTACGGACGTTCGGTGAGATCCGGATGTCGGACATTAGGGTCTCGATCCCAGGTGTTAAAGAGCGCACCACCCGCAAGTCGATGGGTGAACACGCCGAGGAGATGGCCAAGGAGTGGGGAGTGACGCGCGAGGAGCAGGATGAGCTCGCGCTCACCAGTCACCGGCGTGCGGTAGCGGCGCAGGAACGCGGCTTCTTTCGCGATCTAATCGTCACGCCCGGCACCTTCCCTGTCGACGCGGATACGCTTCCCCGCGGCGAAACCTCAATGGAGAAGCTGAGCGAGCTCCGACCGGCGTTCGACAAATCGAATGGCACCCTCACCGCCGGCAACTCGTCTCCACTCACCGACGGAGCGGCGGCCTGCTGGGTGGCGAGCGAAGCCGGACTCGCCGCATTCAGCGACAACCTCCCGCGCGTCCGGTTGCTGGACTGGGAGGAGGCGGCGATCGACCCGCGCCTCGAAGGCCTGCTCATCGCACCCGCGCTCGCCATCCCGCGCATGCTGGCACGCCACGATCTGGCGTACGGCGACATCGGGCTCTGGGAGCTCCACGAGGCGTTCGCCGCCCAAGTGCTGTGCACGGTTCGAGCGCTGGAGGATCGAACCTGGCTGGGCGAGCACTCTGGCGTAGACCGGGACTTCGGCCCCTTCCCTCTCGACCACCTCAACCCCAACGGCGGCAGCCTGGCTCTCGGACACCCGTTCGCCGCCACCGGAGCGCGCATCGTGTCGCAGACCGTCCGCGAGCTGGCGGAGCGGCCTTCAGGCACGAAAGGCGTGGTGAGCATCTGTGCGGCGGGCGGTCTGGGCCACGTGGCGCTGGTCGAGGCGGTATGAAAGCCGGCGGTTCTCCGCTGGCGGTTGCCTCCCGGCTGGCGCGAAGGGATACACTAGGCCCGGCCAATTACTCGGGTGACCAATAGATCGTCACCTCGCGCTTTCCCCACTCCCGGGCCGCGGCGACATCGTTGCCCATGTAGATGTCGATCTTCTTCTCCCACCGTTTCGACATCTTGTCGCGCACGACGTACTCACCCTCCAGGCCCTCGATCCGCACCGCAGTCCCGTGGTCGAGCCCGAGTGGGATCAGATCGCGAGAAACGGCGATCACCCGCATCCCGGGCGCGAGGGTATCTCCCCAGGCCGTAAGGGTCGGCTCATCGTTCGTCTGGGCTCGGGTCGAGTTATAGGCGCTGGCCATGACCTCGAGAGATTGCTCACGCGGAGCTTCGTTTTGCGGCGCTCCGCAGGCGCCGGCAACGTAAACCGCACTACCCAGCGCGGCGGCCGTCAGCAGCCGACTCACAAGCCGTGTCTCGGTCACGTTGCGCCGCCACGGGGCACCGATAGCTTTGTTCAAAGGGTGCATGGCTTCTCCGCCCATCGTATCAAACGGTCGAATATACAAGGTAGCGTTGTATGGACCGCGACTGGATAACGACCGTCACCGCGCTCACGGCTGCCTGCGCGCTCGCGGGAGCGGCGAACCCGCTTCACGGGCAGACCGACGCGTGGGCGAAAGCGCGTAGCGAGATGGTGCGGAGCCAGATCGCCTCGGAACGCGGAGGACGCACGCCTGTCACGGACCCCGAGGTTCTTCGCGCCATGCTCGCCGTCCCGCGTCACCGTTTCGTTCCCGACAACCAGGGGCGTCGCGCATACGCGGACAGCCCTCTGCCGATCGGGTACGGACAGACGATTTCGCAGCCCTACATCGTGGCCTTGATGACCGAGCTCCTGGGTGTCGGTAAAGACGATGTAGTGCTCGAGATCGGGACCGGCTCCGGCTACCAGGCGGCCGTGCTCGCCGAGATTGTGGACAGCGTGTACACGATCGAGATCGTGCCGGAGCTCGCGACCAGCGCTCGGCAGCGGCTAGCGGAGATCGGCTACGACGCCATCTCAGTCAGGGCGGGCGACGGCTATTACGGCTGGCCAGGGCACGCAGCGTTCGACGCGATCGTCGTCACCGCGGCGGCCAGTCACATCCCTCCGCCGCTGGAGGAGCAGTTGGCGCCCGGCGGCCGAATGGTCATCCCGGTGGGGCCGCCGCTCCGCGTGCAGAGCCTGATGTTGGTGGAGAAGCGGTCCGACGGATCGATCACGCGGCGCAACCTTCTCCCCGTCCGTTTCGTTCCGTTGACGCGGGATGATTGAGCGGGCCCGGTGATGCCGCCCGCGTCTTCAAGGCATATCGCGTGAGACCGCGCCTCCTGTTCGTTTCGATTCTGCTCATCTCGGCAGTCGGAATCGCGTACGAGATCGCCCTCACTCGTGTGTTTTCGATCGCCCAGTGGCATCACTTCGCGTACATGGCCATCAGCATGGCGATGCTCGGCTTCGCGGTCAGCGACACGGCGCTCGGGCTGGCCCGCGATCGCTTGCGCGGGCGCGAGGCGCTCGTTTTCAGGACGGCAGCGCTACTGGTTCCGTTCGGAATCGTCGGCTGTTACGCGGTCAGTCAGACCGTCCCGTTCGAGACGCTCGAGCTCGTCTCCCAGCCACGCCAGGTCGGCTACCTTTTTCTGCTCTATACGATTTTGGCCCTTCCCTTCCTGCTCGTCTCGACCTGTGTCGCGGTTGGCTTTTTGCTCGAGCCGCGGCGCGTCGGGCGGGTCTACTTCTATACCATGCTCGGCTCGGGACTCGGAGCGGCCGGTATCATCGCGCTGATGTTTTTTGCTCCCGTCGCGTCGCTTCCGTATCTGCTGGCGATTACGGCCGCCGGCGCGTTCGTCTTGTGCGCCTTGGACTCACGGCGCTGGCTTCTCGGTGGGTTTGGCGCTCTCGCCGGCGGCGCGATCGTCGTCGCGCTCGCCGGAACGACGCCGATCCGTGTTTCCGACTACAAGGGCCTCTCGTATGCGCTACGCTTTCCGGACGCGACGGTTGTGGCAGAAGCGCGTAGCCCGCTGGCCGAGCTGACAGCGGTCTCGTCGGCTCTCATACGGGAGACGCCGGGGCAAATATCCGGCTACTCGGTGGAGGAGAGCGGAGCTCTGCCGGAGCAGGTCGGTCTCTACTTCGACGCCGGGGCCGTGTCGCCGGTACACCGTTTCGCCGGCTCGCTCGAACCCTTCGCCTTCCTCGATCACGTAACCTCGGCCTTGCCCTACCAGCTGGTGGCGAGGCCCCGCGTGCTGGTGGTCGGCGCAGGCGGCGGAACCGAAGTGCTCAGTGCCCTGGTTCACCGCGCCAGGGCCGTCATCGCAGTGGAGGTCGATCCGCGTGTGATCCCGCTCGTCAACGAGACGCTGGGGGATTTTTCCGGAGGTCTCTACGCGCGCAATGACGTGCGGGTCGTGGTCGCGGACGGCCGCGGTTTCCTGCAATCACACGCCGATCGCTACGACGTGATCCAGATCGCGCTCCTCGACTCATTCAGCGCGTCTGCTGCTGGTGTCCATTCGCTGAGCGAGAGCTACCTGTACACGACCGAGGCGGTGTCTCTCTACCTGAACCGGCTAACGAACCGCGGCGTGTTGGCGATCACTCGCTGGCTGGAGACCCCGCCGCGCGACGCGATCAAGCTCTTCGCCACCGTGGTGGAGGCGCTGGAGGCGAACGGGATCGAGAATCCTTGGCATCACGTTGCGCTCATCCGGTCCTGGAACGCAGCCACTGTGATCGCGACCCGCACTCCGCTGAGCGAGTATCAGATTCGGGCGATCCGGGAGTTCACGGCGGAGCGCGGGCTCGACCGGGCGTTCCACCCGGGGATCGACGAGACGGAGGCAAATCAGTACACCCTGCTCGAACAGCCGACCTACTACCATGCCGCTCGCGAGATTCTGTTCGGAGACCGCGAACGATTCTACGCCGAATATCCCTTCCACGTGGAGCCGGCGACCGACAACAGCCCGTACTTCTTCCGCTTCTTCAAGTGGCGATCGCTTCCTGCTCTGATCGACGCCATGGGACGCGATGTCGTGAGCTTCGTGGAGTGGGGTTACCTGATTCTCATCCTCACCGTGGCCCAGGGGTCGCTCGCAGTGCTGCTGCTGGTGCTCCTTCCGCTGAGTCTTCTCGGGCGTGGGGAGACGCCGCCCGGAGTCAGACCGCGAACCGTGCTCTATTTTGGAGGACTCGGCCTCGCGTACATGTTCCTGGAGATCGCCTTCATCCAGCGCTTCATGCTTTTCCTGGCCTACCCGGTGTACGCGGTCGGCGTTGTACTCACCGCCTTCCTCATCTTCTCGGGGCTAGGCAGCCTGTTCGCGGACCGCCGGCTGGGTGCGGTCGGCGGTGGCTCCGCTACGCGGAGATTGGTCGGGGTCGCGATCGTGCTGATCGCGGCGAGCGTCCTGCTGTACGGCCTCGTGCTCCCGCATCTGTTCGGCGCTGGAGCGGGCTGGGGTGACGCGTGGAGGATCGCGGCCAGCCTGCTGTTTCTGGCACCGCTCGCTTTCCTGATGGGGATTCCGTTCCCGGCCGGCCTTCAGCTCGTGTCCGACCGTTACGAGCGCCAGGTGCCGTGGGCCTGGGGCGTGAACGGGGGCGCGTCCGTGGTGGGCGCTGCGCTGGCTGCTCTGACCGCCGTGCACGTCGGCTTCAACGGCGTCGTGGGCCTGGCCCTGGTCGTGTACGGCGGTTGCTACCTGGTGGTGCGGCGGATCGCTGCGTAACGCGGGGCGTCAGGGCGCCGGCGAG
>JBFILW010000169.1:0-6087 GCA_041612005.1 Gemmatimonadota bacterium | reverse complement strand
TGGAAGGTATGGTGTGAACCTTCCCCGGTGATCAGAGTGTCGAGGCCGTCGGCGGCCGCCTGTCCCACCATGTCACCCGCTCCTCCGGTGACGATGCCAATCCGCCGCACGTGGGCCGGGCCTCCGGGGATGACCAAGGGCTCGCCGCCACATGCACGCTGGACCCGCTTGGACAACTCCGTGAGCGGGAGGTCGGCCGCGGCCCACACACCCAGCCCCTCGATACCCATATGCGACCCGAACCTGCCTTCCATCTGCACATCGAGGGCTGCCGCAAGAAGGACGTTATTGTCGATTTCCGAGTGCAGGTCCAAGGGGAGGTGGGCGCTGTACAGTGCGAGGTCGGCGTCGAAGAGGGCGCGGACGCGGCGGTAGGTACGGCCGGTCAGGGGCGCCACGTTGTGCCAGAACAGCCCGTGGTGAACGAGGAGGAGCTGTGAGCCCTCCTCTGCCGCCATCTCGATCGTCACCTGGCAGGCATCAGTGGCCGCACTGATGCGTTCCACGGGCGAGCGGCTGGTTACCTGGAGGCCGTTCAGCGCTCCTGGGTAATCGGGCACCTCCCGGATGTTCAGATACGAGTCGAGGAACTCCACCACCTCGCACAACTCGGCCATGCCCGCCCTATTCCCACTCGATCGTAGCCGGCGGCTTCGACGAGATGTCGTAGACCACCCGATTCACACCATCCACCTCGTTGATGATGCGGTTCGACATGCGCGCCAGCACGTCGTGCGGAAACGAAAACCAGTCCGCGGTCATCCCGTCGCGGCTAGTTACCGCGCGCAACGCGATCGCGTTGTCGTAAGTTCGCAGATCTCCCATGACGCCGACCGTTCGCACCGGCAGAAACACCGCGAACGCCTGCCAGATGTCATCGTACAGCCCGGCAGCGCGGATCTCATCCAGATATATGACGTCCGCCTGCCGGAGAATATCGAGCCGTTCGGGGGTGACTTCGCCGAGAATCCGGACGGCCAGGCCGGGTCCCGGAAACGGGTGGCGCGCGATCATCTCCTCTGGCAGGCCGAGTTCACGTCCCACCAGTCGCACTTCGTCCTTGAACAGCTCGCGGAGCGGCTCGATCAGCTCGAACGGCATGTCCGGCCGCAAGCCGCCGACGTTGTGATGCGACTTGATCGTAGCGGATGGTCCGGTCACCGATATGGACTCAATGACGTCCGGATACAACGTGCCCTGGACGAGGAAGCCCGCGTCTTCGTGGCGCGTGGCCGCTTCCTCGAACACATCAATGAAGGTGTGGCCGATGACGACGCGCTTCTTCTCGGGGTCGGTGACGCCGCTCAGCCGCTCGAGGAACTTGTCCGACGCGTCGACCACCTCGAGGTGGAAGCCCAGGTGCTCGCTGAAAACCCGCTCGACCGACTCGCGCTCGCCCCGGCGGAGCAAACCGGTGTCGACGAAAATGCAGCGCAGCTGATCTCCGATCGCCCGATGGACGAGGGCCGCCGCGACCGACGAGTCGACGCCCCCGGAGAGCCCGCAGATCACTGTGCTGTCGCCCACCGTGCGGCGAATCTCCTCGATGTGGGTCGCGATGATGCTGCCGGGTGTCCACTCGGCGTGACAACCTGCCACATCGAGCACGAAGTTCTCGAGGATCTCCTCGCCGCGTGGCGTGTGGGCGACCTCCGGGTGGAACTGCACCCCGTACAGGCCCCGATCAGCTGCGCGAAACGCGGCGACCGGGCACGTGTCCGAGCGCGCCATGAGTTCGAAGCCCGGCGGAAGCGTCTCGATCTGGTCTCCGTGGCTCATCCACACGGGCGTCCTCTCGCCCGCTTCGAAGCCCCGGAACAGTCCACTCGCATCGATGATTTCGAGCTCCGCGCGCCCGTACTCCCTCGAGTCGGCCGGAACTACGCGGCCGCCGAGGAGATGTGCCATCAATTGCATACCGTAGCAGATGCCTAGCACGGGAATGCCGAGCTCGAACAGCGCCGGATCGGCGCTCGGAACACCTTCGTCGTAGACGCTCGACGGACCGCCCGAGAGAATGATCGCCCGGGGGCTCCATTCGCGAATCCACTCCTGCGAGCGGGTTGGCGGGTGGATCTCGCAGTACACCCGGTCCTCTCGGACCCGGCGGGCGATGAGCTGCGTGTACTGCCCGCCGTAGTCGAGGATGAGGATCCGATCCGTGGTCGGGGTCGCTGTCGCGTCCGCCTCCTTGCCGGTTGCCGTCGCGTCCTTGTCCTGCGGCGACGTTACGGGACTCAATACGCTTTCGCCCACACTACCTCCTCGATCGACGCCTCGCCGCACGCCAGGCACGTCCGCGGAGCGGTCTCCGATCGGAACTCCTCATCCGGGATGACGCGGATCGTAGCTTTCGTGTCGTCTTTCACCCGCTCCTCACACGCCTCCGAGCCGCACCAGCCCGTGTACACGAAACCGCCGACTTCTTCGATCCGGGCTTTGAACGCTTCATAGTCCTCGACACCGCGCAGCGAGTTCGCCTCACGCCGTTCCACGGCGCTGCGAAGCATCTCGTCCTGAATCTCGCTCAGTAGGCCGGGAAGCGCGTCAATCGCCGCCTCGAGCTTGAAGGGCTCTTTGCGAGGCGCGTCGCCGAGCGGTAGACGGCGCACAACGACCGTTTCTCCCTTTTCTACATCGCGCGGCCCGATCTCGAGCCTCAAAGGTACGCCTCGGCGCTCCCACTCGTAGTACTTGGCACCGGGGTTCAGGGTATCGCGCGCATCTACGTGGACCCGCACGCTTCCCTCGAGCCCGGCCCGCAGCGTCTCCGCGGCCTCGAGCACCGAGGCCCGTTGCTCATCGGTCTTCCAGATCGGAACAATGACGACCTGATGAGGGGCCAGCCGCGGTGGCAGCACGAGGCCGGTGTCGTCTCCGTGGGACATGATGAGACCACCAATCATACGAGTGGATACGCCCCACGACGTGCTGAACACATGATCGTGCTCGCCGTCCTCGGTCTGGAATGTGACCCCGAAAGCCCGCGCGAAGTTCTGGCCCAGGTAGTGGCTGGTCCCGGCTTGGAGCGCCTTGTTGTCCCGCATCAGCCCCTCGAGCGCGAAGGTCCGCTCGGCGCCGGCGAACCGCTCGCTGGCGGTCTTCTCGCCGGTAATCAGCGGCATCGCCATCCAGCCCTCCATGAAGCTGCGGTACACAGCCAGCATGCGGATCGTCTCCTCCAGCGCCTCATCGGGCGTCGCGTGCGCCGTGTGCCCCTCTTGCCACAGGAACTCCGTTGTGCGCAGAAAAGGCCGCGTTCGCATCTCCCACCGTACGACGTTCGCCCACTGGTTGAGGAGTACGGGAAGGTCCCGATAGGACTGAATCCAGTCCGCCACGATCGGCCAGATGATCGCCTCCGACGTGGGGCGCACCACGAGCGGCTCCTCCAGCTCCTGACCGCCGCCCCGGGTCACCACGGCCGTCTGAGGCGCGAAACCCTCGACGTGCTCCGCCTCCCTGTCCAGCGCCGACTGGGGCAGAAACAGGGGGAAGTAAGCGTTCTCGTGACCCGTGGCCTTGAACATGCCGTCCAAGGCGCCCTGCATCAGCTCCCAGATGCGGAAACCGTACGGCCGGATCACCATACAGCCACGAACCGGGGAGTAGTCGGCCAGCTCCGCCTGAAGCACAATTTCATTGTACCACGCCGCGAAGTCCTCCGACTGCGCCGTCAGCCCTCGCTCTTTCGCCATCGTCCTCTATTCTGGTCTGGATCCGGACGGGTCTCGGTCGATCTCGGCGCCGCTGAGCAGCGATTCCAGACTGACGACCCGTTCTTCTCCGCTCTTCATGTCTCTCACCCGCGCGTTTCCCTGCTCGACTTCGTCCGGTCCCAACACGACCGCGCGGAGCGCCCCGGCCTGATTGGCCGACTTCAACTGCCGTCCCAGGCCGCGGGCGCCATAATCGAAGGTGGCACGACTCCCCTGCTCGCGCAGCGCGCGGGTCACGCGCAACGCCAGAGTTCGCATCTCTTCGCCTATGTACGCCACGTAGTAATCGACCATTGTTCCACGAGCCGGAACCAGATCGCGCCGCAGCAGCAATTCCGCCAGAACCACATCTCCCATGCCAAAACCGAGCGCCGGCAAGTCGGTGCCACCGAGGGTGGCAAGCAGATCGTCGTAGCGCCCGCCTCCGCAGATCGCCCGCAACTCGCCCGTCCGGTCCCAGAGCTCGAAGACGATCCCCGTGTAGTACGCGAGACCTCGCACTAGCCCGGCATCGAAAACCACGTAGTCCGAGAGCCCGATGGCATCGGTATAGTCGAAGAAGCGACGCAGCTCGTCCGCGGCGCTCATAATCTCCGTTGACTCGGCCGAATCGGACACGAGTTCATCCAGCGTTCGGCCCGAAAGGTCGAGTAAAAAAGTCGCCGCTTCGTCGCCAGCGCCCGCGTCCTTCAACCGCTCGCGTACCCAATCATCCTCGCGCGAGCCGGCCTTGTCGAGGATGGCAAAGACTGCCGGCAAGGCTGGCTCCCCGACGCCGGCGGCCCGCAGGACCGCCGCGATGAGCCGCCGATCCGACACGCGAGCCACGAAATCGGTGGAATCGAGGCCGAAACCGCGCAGCACATCGATCGCTGCAGCCACCAGCTCGACATCTGCGATCACTTCGCTCTCACCGACGATGTCGAGGTTGAGCTGGAAGTGCTCGCGGAGCCGCCCCCGCTGTGGCCGCTCATAACGAAACAGTTGTGGGATCGAGAACCAGCGGATTGGCTTGGGGAGCGAACCGGCTCGCGCCGACACCATGCGCGCGAAGCTCGGCGTCATCTCCGGTCTCAATGCGACCGGTCGGCCTCCCTTGTCCTCGAAGTCGTACAGCTGCCCAACGATCTCAGCGCCGGACTTGTGGGTGTAGAGCGCCAATGGCTCGAGAGGTGGGCCGTCATACTCCTCGAATGCATACCGGCCGGCCACGCTCCGCCACACGGCAAAAATGTATGCCCGCAGGGCGAGATCGTCGGGGTAGAACTCGCGGAAGCCGGGAAGCGCAGCGATCTCCATGCGTGGCTGATTTATCCGTCAGCCCGATTCTACGCTGCTATCCCGCAGAAGCGGTCGAAGGCGCCCGTCAGGTCCCGGGCGATCTCTGGCGCGTCCCGACCTTCGATCTGATGTCGCTCGAGCATGAACACGAGCTCGCCATCCTTGAGCAGCGCAATCTGCGGCGACGACGGCCGATAGCCGGTGAAATACTCCCTCGCCCTGGCAGTCGCCTCCAGATCCTGACCTGCAAACACGGTGGCGAGACGGTCCGGCACGGCCGCGTGCTTCAGCGCCAACGCCACTGCCGGCCTCGCGTTGCGGGCCGCACACCCGCAGACCGAGTTCACGACCACCAGCGTGGTACCGTTGGTTTCGCCCAGAACGCGCTCGACGTCGTCGCTCGATCGCAGCTCATTTACACCGAGGCGCGTCAGCTCCTCCCGCATCGGCTGTACCAGTCGCGGATCGTATGGCATAAATCTCTCCCCTATGGTTCGAAGGCTCGCGGCGCTTCTGCCGCGAGCCAAACGTCACTCGGTTCTTGGAGCGCCTCGAGTCCGGCCTCTCCGAGTCTCACCAGCGCATCTCCAACCGTGTAGCAGGAACCGGATACGACCACGGTTCCGGAGCCAGCCAGCTCGGTCGCCCGGCGCAGAGCAGCATCGAAGTCCCTCTCCACCTCCACCCGGTGGCCCCGCACCGCCTCGAGCGCCGCGTGCGGGTCCCACCTGCGTTCACGCCGTGAGGATGGCGCAATCGAGAAGATGGCACCAGCCGTGGCGCTCAGCAAAGGATCCAGCATCTCCCGCCACGGTTTATCCCCCAGAATCGCGACCAACAGTATGAGCGGCCGCGGCAGCGAAATCTCGTGCAGCGTCGCGGCCAGTGCTCTAGCTCCGGCCGTGTTGTGAGCGACGTCGAGCACCCATGTCGGACCGGGCCCCGAAAGGACCTGAAACCGGCCGGGCCAATCCACGGCTGCCACGCCGGCCCGGATCGTCTTCTCATCCAGCTGCGGCGCGAACTGCTCGAGCATCAGGAGAGCAAGGGTGGCGTTGTTCGCCTGGTGTGCGCCAAGCAGCGGTGT
>JBFILW010000168.1:0-6172 GCA_041612005.1 Gemmatimonadota bacterium | reverse complement strand
GTCGCCGAGGTCATCGAGGGCAAGCGGCTCATCGTCGTCGATGATTCTCTGGTCCGCGGCACGACCAGCCGGGGGCTGGTCAGGATGCTGCGTGACACGGGGGCGAAGGAGATCCACTTCCGCGTCGCTTCCCCGCCGATCCGTTTCCCATGCTACTACGGTGTGGACATGCCGACGCGTGAAGAGTTGATCGGATCCACGCACAGCATCGACGAGATCCGGGAGCACCTGGGTGTCGATTCGCTGGGCTACCTGTCACTTGAGGGTATGTCCAGCGCGGTCAACGACGCGGGGCCGTTCTGCGATGCCTGCTGGACCGGGAACTACCAGGCGCCTCTGGTGGATCTCGAGCTGGGGTACGAGCCCGCCGGCTGCGGCTGCTGATGCAAAGGGTATACTTCTTCGGTGCCGGCGAGGCGGCCGGCGACCGCGACATGCGCGACGTACTGGGCGGCAAGGGCGCAAACCTGGCAGAGATGACGCGTCTCGGAGTGCCGGTTCCGCCCGGTTTCACCATCACCACCGGCGCCTGCCGCGATTACCTGCGCCTCGAACGCTTTCCCGAAGGTCTGACGGACGAGGTTCACGAGAACCTGCGACGAGTCGAACAGACCAGCGGCAAGCAGTTCGGCGGCGACAATCCGCTCCTCGTGTCCGTCCGCTCTGGCGGAGCGGTCTCGATGCCCGGCATGATGGACACGATCCTCAATCTCGGGCTCAACGAACAGACCGTCGAGGCACTGGCCCGCGCGTCCGGCAATCCGCGCTTTGCCTACGACAGCTACCGGCGCTTCATCGCCATGTACGGCAACGTCGTGTGCGGCATCGAGCACCACGCGTTCGAAACCGTTCTCGAAGCGTCGAAGTGCGACGCCGGAGTCACGGTCGACTCGGAACTGCCCGCCGAGAGCCTCATGGCCGTCGCCGAGAAGTTCCGGAGCCTCGTTTCCGAGGGGAGCGGAACCCCCTTCCCCGATGACCCCGAGGAACAGCTGTGGGGCGCGATTGAGGCGGTGTTCAAGAGCTGGAACACCCCGCGCGCGCGCGCCTACCGCCGGATGAACGAGATACCGGACGACCTTGGAACCGGCGTGAACGTCATGACCATGGTCTACGGCAACCTCGGGCCGGACAGCGGCACCGGGGTCGCGTTCACGCGCGATCCGGCCACCGGCGAGCGGCGGCTGTTCGGCGAGTTCCTAGTCAATGCGCAGGGAGAAGACGTGGTGGCGGGAATTCGGGATCCTCTTTCCATCGTTGAGATGGAACGGTTCATGCCCGAGGCTTACCGGCGCCTCGTAGAGACGGCGGACAAGTTGGAGCGCCACTACCGTGACATGCAGGACCTCGAGTTCACGGTCGAGAACGGCACTCTCTATCTGCTGCAGACAAGGGCTGGCAAGCGCACCGTCGCGGCGGGCGTGCGCATCGCCGTGGACCTCGCGACGGAGAAGTTGATCGACAGGCGCGAGGCCATCGTCCGAATCGAGCCGGGAAGTCTGGACCAGCTGCTCCATCCGATGGTGGACCCGGAAGCCGAGACTCGGATTCTGGCTACCGGACTGCCGGCCTCGCCGGGAGCGGCATCCGGACAGGCTGTGTTCGACGCACTCCACGCCGTCGAACGGGCGGCAGCGGGCGACGACGTCATCCTCTTACGCCGCGAGACATCGCCCGATGACTTCGAGGGGATGGTGGCGGCCCGCGCTATCGTCACCGCGCGCGGCGGCCTGACGAGCCACGCAGCGGTCGTTGCTCGCGGCATGGGCAAGTGCTGCGTTGTCGGTGCAAAGGAGCTCGATGTCGACCCGGTGGGTCGGGTGGCGAGGGTTAAAGGTCACGAGATTCGCGAGGGCGACTGGCTTACGATCGACGGTTCCCGCGGCTGCGTCATCGAGGACCGCGTACCGACCGTGGAGCCCGAGCTTGGCGATCATTTCAAGACGCTGATGGAGTGGGCGGATGAGTTCCGGCGGATGCTGGTGAGGGCGAACGCGGATACGCCCGCGGACGCCGCCCGAGCCCGGAAGAATGGCGCGGAAGGCATCGGTCTGTGCCGCACCGAGCACATGTTCTTCGGCGAGGACCGGATCGGTGTCATGCGCGAGCTGATCCTCGCCAAGGATGTGCCGGGGAGGCGCGCCGCCGCAGCCAAGCTGCTACCCATGCAGCGAAGCGATTTCGAGGGGATCTTCCGGGCGATGGCCGGGCTCCCCGTCACGATTCGGCTCCTGGACCCCCCGCTGCACGAGTTTCTGCCCCACGACGAGGCTTATCTGCGCAAGCTGGCCGAAACAATGGGGGTGGAGATCGAGGAAGTCGAAGCTGTGATCGACCGGTTGCGCGAAGCGAATCCGATGCTCGGACACCGTGGCTGCCGCCTGGGCTTCACGTACCCCGAGGTCACCGAGATGCAGGCCCGGGCGATTCTCGAGGCGGCGCTATGTGTGCAGGCCGAAGGAGTGGAAGTCAAACCGGAGATCATGGTGCCGCTGGTCGGCGATGCCGGTGAGCTTCGCAACCAGCGTGATATCATCGAGCGGGTCAAAGAGGCCGTTTTCTCGGAGATGGGAGAACAGGTCGACTTCATGATTGGAACGATGATCGAGCTGCCGCGGGCTTGCCTGACCGCCGCCGCCATCGCCGAGGTCGCTGAGTTCTTCTCGTTTGGTACGAACGACCTGACGCAGACGACGCTCGGGGTGTCAAGGGACGACGCCGGGAACTTTCTTCCGGCCTACATCGAGGCCGGGATCTTCAAGGCGGATCCATTCAGCGAGATCGACCGGGCAGGAGTAGGGCGACTAATGCGTGCGGCGACCGAAGCGGGGCGTCGCGCGAACATCCGAATCAAGATCGGCATTTGCGGAGAACACGGCGGAGATCCGAGCTCGGTGGAGTTCTGCGACGAACTGGGACTCGACTACGTATCCTGCTCACCCTTCCGGGTGCCGGTCGCTCGCCTCGCGGCCGCTCACGCTGTCCTCGAGCAGTAGCCGAAGGCCCTGGACGTTTCCGTCAGGTCCCGAGGATGCTGTGGGCCCGGTCGACCAGATCGCGGCTCCCCATGAACAGCGGCGTGCGCTGGTGCAGTTCCGTCGGCTGCACGTCGAGTATGGCATCGACCCCGTTCGTGGCCCGTCCGCCCGCCAGTTCGCATATCATCGCGAGCGGCGCCGCCTCGTAAAGCAGCCGCAGCTTGCCGTTGGGTGATTTCTCGTCGCCCGGGTACATGAACAGACCACCGTACGAGAGGGTGCGATGAAAGTCGGCCACGAGTGATCCCACATAGCGCAGCGAGTAGGTTGCCTCCTCCCCTTCCGCACCGATCAGGTGTCGAGCCAGACGCTTCTGAGCCTCGCTCCAACTCCGGAAGTTGCCGTCGTTGACGCTATAGATCCGCTTACCCGGAGTCGGGATCTTGATGTCGGGATCAGAGAGGAGAAACTCGCCGATCGAAGGATCGAGCGTGAAGGAGTGGACACCATCGCCCGTCGTGTAGACCAGCATCGTCGATGAGCCGTACATGACGTAGCCGGCGGCGACTTGCTTGCTTCCCTTCTGCAGGCAGTCTTCCAGCGTGCCGTTCCGGCCCTTCGTTACGCGTCGATGGATCGAGAAGATCGTGCCGATCGTGATGTTGGCCTCGATGTTTGAGCTCCCGTCGAGGGGATCGTACAGAAGCACGTAGTCTCCTACATCGAAGCGCTCGGGAATGGGAATGAGGTCGTCTTCTTCCTCTGACGCCATCACGCAAAGAAGTCCGGTGTGGTCGAGCGCGTTGAAGATCACTTCGTTCGCGTAGACGTCCAGCTTCTTGACGTCCTCGCCGTGGACGTTGCGGCGCCCCGCGCGTCCCAGGATATCGACCAGCCCCGCCTTATTGACCTCTCGGGCGATCAGCTTGGCGGCCAGGGTGAGATCGTACAGAATCGAGCTCAGCGCACCCCGGGCCTGAGGGTACGCCTTCTCTCTGCCGATGATGAAGCGCTCGAGCGTGACGACTGCTTTATCCATTCTGTCTCCGAGATGGCTCGGGTGACGCCTGAAACGGTCGGTGGCATACACGTTGGATCGCCGGGCGGCGGGGGTCAAGACGGAGATCGAATTTCCCACCGCCCGTTACGATCGATCTCGAGACACAGGGTCCCCCGCTCGTCGGTCCGCCACACCTCGGTGATCCCAGCCGAGTCCAGACGCGCTAGGGTCTCAGAGTGCGGATGTCCGTAGCGGTTTCGTGCACCGGCGGACACGATGGCGAGGTGTGGCTCGACGGTCCGAAGCCAAGCGAGAGTGGACGAGGTCCGGCTTCCGTGGTGGCCCAGCTTGAGGACGTCGGCGCGCAATCGGTCGGCGGGCCAGCGCTCCAACATCTCGAGCTCCTGGTCGTCTGGGGCGTCCCCCGTATTCAGGTACACGAAACCGCGCGTAGAGACCCGCAGTGACAGGCTCGCCTCGTTGGCGTCAGCGTATGCGGGTCCGACGATGGAGCCTGGCCCAAGCGCCGGTCCGAGCACCAGGATCCGAATTTCGTCCACCTGAAGCTCCGCGCCGGCCAGCCCCCGAAGCCACTCGGCTCCCTCCGCCCGCACGGCATCCAGGAACTCCGCATATCGCTCGCTGGGCAGCGGGTTTCCCACGTCGAGGACGCGACGGACGCGAAACTCGTCCAGCAGTGCCGGCACGGCAGCCATGTGGTCGAAGTGGGGATGGCTGAGCGACAGCAGCTCCACTCCGTGTGCCTCGTGCCGGCGCAGGAGGCGGAGCAACGGACTGCGCGCGCCCCCGGCCGGACCAGCGTCCAGCACGAGCCAGTTGCCGCGACGGCTACGAATGACTGCGGCGTCGCCCTGCCCTACCGCTACAGAGCACAGCAGGGTGCGTCCTCTCAGCGGCACCAGAACCGAGGCCGGACCGGCAAGCCACAGCGCCAGCGCGATCAGGGCGGGCCACACGGCCCGAGCCGGCCTCCGGCCCGCCGCGAAGGCGGCAGCGGCCGTGAAAAGGAAGGCAAAGGCGATCCAGTGGTCGAGCCGGGGCGGCCCCGCACTGCCGTGACCGAACGGCAGATCGGCGAACCACGCCACGGCGGCCACCAGGAGCCGCAAGAGAGCTGCGGCGGCTGAGGCGCTGAGCTCAGCCAGCGGAGCGGGAAGGAGCAAGCCGCCGATCAAAGCTGGTAGCGCGAGCGCCACCAGCGGCGTTGCGATCCAGCTTGACACGATCGCGATCGGAGCCGAGCGCTGAAAGTGGAGCGCCGCGAACGGCGCGGTGGCAAGAAAGGCGGCCGTGCCGATCACGGCGAGCCGAAACGCGCCGCCTGAGGGCCCGGTAGCCAGCAACCGTGCGAGCCACCGACCGGACCGGCTCACCGCCGCGGTCCAGCGCTTTGCGCACCTGTTGCCCACCGCGACGCCCATGAAGCCGGCGAACGAGAGCTGAAACCCCGGCTCGAGAAGAACCAGCGGCCGAACAACTAGCGCTACGATGGCGGCGGCGCCGACCATGTCCGTAAACTGGCGTGGACTCCCGCGCTGACGCGCGATTGCGTAGAGCACGAAGATGAGGCCCGCGCGCATGGCGGCGGGCGGGGCTCCGATCACGAGCACGTAAAGAGCGATGGCCAGCGCCGCCAGCGAATGGCGCCAGCGCACCGCTCCCAGCAGACCGAACAGGCCGGTGCACAGCCCCGCCAGAATGCCGACGTGAAGGCCGGAAATGGCGAGAAGGTGAGCGAGCCCCGACTCCGCGAAGCGGCGTGACAACAAGGGTGGAATTTCGCTCCTGTCGGCTAATGTCATCGCGACCGCGACGCCCCTCACGTCGGGAGGCAACCGGCGTCGCAGCCGTTCGACGGCGGCCAGCCGAACGGCATCGAGCCAACCACGGCGTCCGGCGAAAGCTTCTCCGCGCGCGGGCGAGCGAGCCACGCTCAGTCGGGCCCGTACGTAACCGTATCGGTCGGGAGGTCGCGGGCGCCTCCGCCCTGCGTCGTCGTAGCGGCGCCAGACGCCGTGAGCTGAGAGCCAACCAGACCCCGGCGGATATGCATCGGCGGTGGTGCGCGTCAGCAGGATGGAGAGGCGAGGTAACCGACACCGGCCTGCGTGCCCCGCCAGCTCGACGTCCGTAAGCTGAATCCGGAGTGTGGTTCGCGTATCGCCCTGCCATG
>JBFILW010000167.1:0-6204 GCA_041612005.1 Gemmatimonadota bacterium | reverse complement strand
GCTTCACGGAGCAGGTTCCGCGCGATCACCAGACGCTGGATCTGGTTCGTTCCCTCATAGATCTGGGTGATCTTGGCGTCGCGCATGTACTTCTCGATCGGGTAATCCTTGCAGTAGCCGTAGCCGCCGAACAGCTGCACACAGTCCGTTGTCGCCTTCATCGCGACGTCCGTCGCCATCAGTTTACACATGGCAGACAGCTTGGTGATGTTCTTGCGGCCCGAGTCGATTGTCCGGGCCGCTGTGTGGACCAGCTGCCGGGCCCCCTCGATCTGCGTCGCCATGTCGGCCAGCATCCACTGTACGCCCTGGAACGAGCTCACGGACTGACCGAACTGCTGACGCTCGTGCGTATAAGCCAGCGCGAGATCCAGAGCGCCTTGGGCCAGTCCGACTGCCTGCGCGGCCACACCCGGCCGTGCCTTGTCGAGCGTGATCATGGCGTGCTTGAAGCCATGGCCCTCTTTCCCACCCAGCAGGTTCTCTACCGGAACCCGGCAGTCATCGAAGTGAATCTCCACGACCGGCACGCAGCGGATGCCCATTTTGTCCTCGTGCTTGCCCACCCGATATCCGGCCGTGCCTTCCTCGACCACGATGGCGGAGATGCCGCGAGCGCCGCGATCGGGGTTGGTCACCGCGAACACTGTATTGAACGACGCGACAGCGCCGTTCGTGTTCCACTTCTTCTCACCGTTGAGGACGTATGCGTCACCGTCCAGCGTGGCCCGTGTCGTCATCGAACCCGCATCCGAGCCGGACGCTTTCTCCGACAACGCGAATGCGATCAGCTTCTCGCCGGCGGCAATCGGTGGAAGCCAACGGGCTTTCTGCTCCTCGGTACCGCCGACCAGGATCGGAAACGAGCCCAGGGCGTTGACCGCGAACCCGACGCCCATGCCGCCACAGGCCCTGGAGAACTCCTCGACGACGAGGCACAGGTCCAGCACGCCCCCGCCCAGGCCCCCATGCTCTTCGGGGATCCACACTCCCGACAGCCCGGCCTCAGCGATCGCCTTCTGGACTTCCCACGGATACGTCTGCTCCTCGTCGTACTTGGCGGCCAGGGGGCGCATGACAGTCTCGGCCAACTCCCGCGCCCGCGCTCTGAGCTCAACCTGTTGCGGAGTATATAGCTCTTCGATCATCGTAGCGTCGTTCCCTCTGAGAGTGCGGTAGAGTTTTGTTCCGACTGGAAAGACCCTCGTAAACTACCGCACACACCCGGACTCCACACCACCCTGGACGAGCGGTGGTTCCTACCTCTTGCGGCGGATTCCCCGGCGGAGAGACGAGCGGCGTTCAGCGGTTTCGGCCGCGGCCTCCGCGCTCTCTTCACGTGGAGGAGGCGAGATGCTCGGCTCGAAGCCTTCGATCTCCCGGCGTTCGATCGGCTCTCCGGTGAGCGCCTCGATCTGACTTACGAGGAGCCAGTCTCCAGGCGCCACGAGCGTCACTGCGTCACCGGTCTCATCCCCCCGCGCCGTGCGACCCACGCGATGCACATAGTCCCGCGGGTCCTCCGGCACGTCGAAGTTGATGACATGCTTGATGCCGGTGATATCGAGGCCACGTGCCGCGACGTTGGTGGCCACGAGGATCCGCGTCTTGCCTTCCCGAAACCGCGTCAGACTCTTGTCGCGCTGGTTTTGAGCCATGCCGCCGTGCAGGCTGTCCACCGAGAGGTCGCGGGCCTTGAGGTAGTCGGTCAGGTACGTGGCCGTGTCCCGCCTGCGCGTGAACACCAACACCTGACCCTGGGTGCGCTCCTCCAGGAGATGGAGGAGTAGGGCATGCTTCTTGGCCCAGTCGACCGGTTTCACAACCTGGCGGATACCCTCCGCCGCGGACTCCATGCCAACTGCGACTCGCACCGGGTCGCGCATCATCTCTGTCGCCAGCCACATGACCCCATTCGGCATCGTGGCCGAGAACAGCATCGTCTGCCGCTCTCTTGGGCAGGCGTCCACGATCTCCTTAACATCGTCAATGAAGCCCATGTCCAGCATCCGGTCCGCTTCATCGAGGATCAGGACCTCGATGAAGGAAAGATCCACCGAGCCACGCTTGATGTGGTCGAGCAGTCGACCGGGCGTCGCGACCAGAACGTCACAGCCGAAATCGAGTTCATCGATCTCGCCGCGGATGGAGGTGCCGCCGTGCACGATGACGGCCTCCATCGATGAGGTCGCCCCGTACCGATGGACCGCCGCGGCCACTTGCTGCGCCAATTCCCGCGTGGGAGTGATGACCAGACCGCGTGGATGGGTGTGATCCACATGGTCCGCCATCCGCTGCACCATGGGGAGCGTGAATGCCGCCGTCTTACCGGTACCGGTGTGAGCCGTTCCGAGGATATCCTTGCCCTCGAGAGCCGGCGGAATTGCCAGCCGCTGGATCTCGGTCGGCCGCGTGTATCCGACGCGGCGGACGGCATCGAGTATCTCCGGGGTGAGACCGAGGCTTTCGAAGCCCGGCGCGGAGCCGTTATCCGGCGGTGAGGCGGGCGAGCCTGAGTTCGCGGTTTCGTTCATTGACGCACGAAAGATACGGCATAGCAGGGCGTCGCGGTACTCGTGGGCCCTCTATTCCCGCTTCGATCTCACGCCAGCTCCGCGCGCTGATGCAATCGGTCGATCTGGTGCTCGTACTCGTCAACCGTGATCTGTCCCGAGACGAAACGGCGCTGAAGCGACTCGAGTCGGGTCTCCCGTGGTTTCTCGATCCGAGGGGGTCCGCAACACGAGAAACGGAGTTGCGTCCCGGCTGACAGGCGGGCGTCAACCCGTTGGCGGCCCCAGTAACGGCTCCATGCCCACGTCCAGGCGCAGGCTCCGACACAACAAATCACGACAAGGGCTGTCGCCACAGATACCAGTAATACCGTGATCATGGTCAGGTCGCCCCTTTCTCTCCGCCTTCCCACACCGACTCCATCTCCCGGGTCGCCCGGTCGAGGATTTCCTTCAGCCTGGCGAGCCGGTCTTCATCTCCCGTGTTGTGCATGGCGTTCTCGAAGCTCGCCTGCGCAAAGCGCACGAATGAGCGGGAGAGGTCTCGCATCGGGCCGCCGGTGAAAGACTCGACGAACTCGCCGATCCGATCCCGGATGTCCTCCAGCTTGTCCTTGCTCCTCTCCAGGAAAACCAGCCCCTCGTCCGTAATGCGGTACACTCGTTTGCCGTCTTCACGGTCGGAGGTGACGTAGCCCCGGTCTTCGAGCATCTGCAGGGTCGGGTAGACCGAGCCCGGACTCGCCGTGTAGCAGCCTCCGGATTCCTCCTCCAGCGATCGCATCACCTCGTATCCGTGCATGGGGCGCTCCTTGAGGAGCCCCAGGATGACGTACTTCAGGTCGCCGCGCCCGAACACCTTGCCCCGACGGCCGCTCCGACCCGGCTGCTGGCCAAAAACCGCGAAGCCCGGCCCGCAGCAAGCGGCCCAGGCCCCGAATCCGTGATCTCTTCCACGAGCAAACATCCCGTATCTCCGGTCTCGCGAGCGTGTCGCCACCTTCCCGAGGGCGACGCCGCGCCCGACATTACGCGATCGTATGCGATATATCGCTTCAAGAATAGTAATCGATATATCGCGATCGGTCAAGAAGGGTAAGGGTCGCGACCTGACCTACCGGCTCAGCAACGCGTTCGCCAGTTCGCTCACGCTGGCGACCGCGAAGTCTGGTGTGGCATCCGAGCGGGCGTCCTCACCGTTACGGTTGACCCACGCGACCGGGATCCCGAGCTCGCAGGCCGGCACCACGTCGTGGAACCAACTTTGGGCTGCATGGAGCCAGCGTGACGCTCCGATTCGCTGCCGGGCCTCGCGAAAATGGCCATGAGCCGGTTTGTAGGAGCCTACCGCCTCAGCGGTGATGATGAGATCGGTGTCAAATGGAACATCGAGATTGCGCCGAGTCGCGGCCAGCAGATCCTCGTCGACATTGGACAGGATTCCGAGGCGGTAGCCGGACTCCCTCAGCCGCCGCAATCCCGCACGCGTATCCCCGAACACCGGCCACTCGGGCAGGCTATCGGTGAGGAACGCGGCCTGTTTCGGCGAGATCGTCCAATCCAGCTGAGCGGCTACCCGCCGAGCGGTCTCGGCCAGGACATCCCGGTAAGATCTGTAGGCTTCGGCCTCCACGACGGGTTCGATCTCCATGTACAAACCGAGCGCCGTTGGCGCGTCGATCTCGACACCGACGCGTGCGGCCGCATCAACGAAGGCTGTCGAGATGCCACTCTCCCAGTCGACCAGCGTGCCATAGCAGTCGAACGTGACGACATCGAACATTCGTTCACGATCCGTCGACATCTGTCGGCTCGATGGGCGTTCGCTCCAGTACATCGCGCGCCTGTGCTGCGTGCGCACTCCACTCAGGCGCAGCGATCAGATCCCTCTGCTCGCCCGGGTCCTCGGCGAAATCGTACAGCTCCTCCTGCCCCGTTCCACGATTCAGGATGTAGTGGCCGCCGTCGCTAACGATCGACTGCAGATCTCCCTTGCTGGCGGGGTACCACTCGGGCTGGCGGATCGCCTTCCGCACATCGGAGAACACCGTATCGATGGCCGTATCGCGACCAGCGTCCGTCCACAGCGGCGCCAGAGAACGTCCCGGGATCGGGCTCTCGGCGCCCAGCTGCAGCAGATCGAGGATCGTCGCGGGGATCGACCGCAGAGTCACGGGTTGCTCCACGACCACGTTCGCCGGATCGCGCCCCGGGAGGAGAACGATCAACGGAACCTCCAACGCCTGCCGGTAGAGGGTATGGCCGTGGTCGAACACCCGGTGCTCCCCGAACTCCTCCCCATGGTCGGAAGTGATGATGACCACCGTGTTGTCCAACGTCCCGCGCGCCTCGAGGCTATCGAGCAGGATGCCGAGCTCGGCATCGAGATAAGCCAGCGCGCCATCGTAAGCGTTGACCGCCCACGCGGTCTTCGACGCCAGCGTGTCGTCGCCCGGCTCCGCGATCCTCACCGGCCGGGGGTCCAGCCCCTCGCCGTCCGTAACGAAGCGGGAGCGATACGGCTCCGGCGGCAGGTACGGGCGGTGGGCTTCGTAATAGTTGAGAAACACGAAGAAGGGCCGTCCCTCCGCGTCCTCGATACAGCGCTCCGCTCCCCGGTTGATGGAAGGCGCTCGACGCCGTCCCATCATGTCCTCGCCGATCATTCTCCGGACAACGCGGTTTCGCGTAATGGGCAGTGTGAGCGGCGTGCTCCTCAGCAGCTCTCCCACGGAGAGCGTATGGTCCTCGAAGCGAAGGAAGCCCCGACCGAGGCCGACTTCCGCCGTTGCGTAATCCGGATTGGCCGACACGGCACAGGTGACGAAGCCCGCCCTGGTCAGCTCCTCGGCGAGGGTCGGGAATCGGTCGCCGAGCGGCACGCGCCAGTCAGCCTCGAGCTCGTGAGCGTAGCGGCCGGTGAACAGGCTGCCGTGCGCCGGCAGTGTCCACGGTGCGGTCGACAGGGCGTGAGCGAAGCGCACGCCCGACTGCGCGAGTCGCGACAGGTTGGGTGTTGTCTCACGCTCGTATCCGTACGTGCTGAGGTTGGCCGCGCGCACCGTGTCGAGAATGATGAGGAGCACGTTGGGAATTCCCGCGCGAGCCTCGGCTAGAGAGTTGCGGCCGTTCCGCTCGCGCAGCCCGGCCACCGAGAATAGACCGATCACGAGCAGCAGGTAGGCGCCCGCGAGCCAGGGGACGCTGCGGCGCAGGAACGTCCAGCATCGCGCGTCGTGGCGCGCTGCCGTTCGCGCCAGTTGAGCGCCGAGACCCAGAGACAGGAAGAGCGCGGCGAATCGATGAAGCTGCGGGAACTGGTAGAGGACCGCGAAAACGGTCGCGGCGATGTAGAGCCCGAGAGCGAGCGGCCAGCCGAGCCACCGTCCGAGGAGCGGGCGAAACAGCGCCACGCCGCACGCCACCAGCAGAAAAGCCAACGTCGTAACGAACGGGACCGTCCAGAGCACCTCCGAGCCGACGTAGAGGAAGTTGCCCAGCAGGTACTTTCGGACGGCGAGGCTGACGAGCTGCAGGGCCCCAGCCAACAGGCCGCATGCGACCGCCAGCGTCATCAGGTCGCGGAAACGGTTGAGAGTTTCCGGTATTTTCTCCACTCTACCTCCGTAATCCCGTCACGTAGGCGCAAGCGACGTGCCCGAAGGGAGCCGGCATGCCGGTGGCGGGCCTC
>JBFILW010000166.1:0-6208 GCA_041612005.1 Gemmatimonadota bacterium | reverse complement strand
TTCGCCCAGCACCTCCTCGAGCAGTTCGAGAGCCCGATCAACGTCCGCCTCGGTCACCGCCAGAGGCCCCCGGATCTTGATCACGTTTTCATACGGTCCGTCCGTCCCTGTCAGCACCCCGAGCTCCCGGAGACGATTCACTACGTACGCCGCTTCCCGGTCCGCCGGCTCCAGGGTCTCACGATCGCGAACCAACTCCACTCCGATGAACAGGCCCGACCCTCGCACGTCGCCGATCAGCGAGTGCTCTCGTTGAAGACGCCGGAGGCCGGACAGGACATGCTCACCGACGCGGCGCGCATGCGGTTGCAGTCCCTCGTCCTCGATCACATCGAGCACCGCGAGGCCGGCTGCGCAGGCGACCGGATTGCCGCCGCAGGTGCTGAAGAACTCCATGCCGGTGTCGAACGCCTCCGCGATCGCCCGTGTCGTGATCACGGCGCCAAGCGGGTAACCGTTGGCGATCGGCTTCCCGAGCACCACAATGTCGGGCACGACTCCCTGCGTCTCGAAACCCCAGAAGTGCGTACCCAGCCTCCCGAACCCGACCTGGACTTCATCGGCGATGCACACCGCGCCCGCCGCCCGCGCGTGGCGGTAGGCGGCCTCCAGGTAGCCGGGCGGAAAGACGATTTGTCCACCCACGCTGGGCAGGGTCTCGGCGATGAAGGCGGCCGCTTGCCTTGCCTCATCGCGAAGGCTGTTGACGATCTCGGCAACGTGTCCGGCGTATTTCGCTCCCGCGTGCGGGTCATCGCGCCGGTACGGGCCCCGGTAGTCGTCGGCGAGAGGCGCCACGTGGACCCACGGCTTTGGCCCGCGACCGCCCGCCCCGTCGAACTTGTAAGGGCTGATCTCGATCAGAGACGTCGTGTGTCCGTGGTAGGCGGCCTTGAGCACGATGACGGCTTCACGGCGCGTGTAGGTGCGCGCCAACCGCAGCGCCAGCTCGTTGGCCTCGCTGGCTGAGTTCACGAAGTAGCACACCTCCAGCGGGTCCGGCACGAGGCCGGCCAGCCGCTCGGCGTAGCGTCCGATGTTGTCGTGCAGGTAGCGTGTGTTGGTGCTGAGCAGGGCGCTCTGTTCAGCGATCGCCGCCACAACCCGCGGATGCCTGTGCCCCACGTGCGCCACGTTGTTGTAGAGGTCGAGAAACGCGCGTCCCGTGTGATCATACAGATACTGCATCCACCCGCGCACCGCCTTGATCGGTTCCCGGTAGGAGACGCGGAGGCTGGGCCCGAGGTGCGCGCGCCGCGCAGCCAGCGTCTCCTCGGGAGCGGGGTCGCGAGCCGGGAGCTTCGCCTCCGGGATGCGAAGCACGAGATTCGGGTCGGGCGAGAGGCTCGACCAGATGGTCCGCTCCGACACCTGCGCCACGCCCGGAAATTCGGCGTCGAGCTCCAGCAGGTCCGTAATGAGCTGGAAGTGGAGGTGGGGAGGCCAGTTTCCGTTGACCGGGGGCGCTCCGATCGCACCGATCCGCTGCCCCGGCCGGACGTCCTGCCCGACTTCGACCGCAGTCCCGGGCTCGCGATCCAGGTGGCCGTACAGAGTGAAGAAGCCGGGACCGTCCGGAATCTCATGGCGCAGAATCACGAGCGGCCCGTAGTCCTGAGGCGCCGTGTTGTCGGCGACGCAGTGGACGATGCCGCTCAACGGCGCGTGAACCGGTGTTCCCGCAACCGCGAACAGGTCGATCCCGAGGTGGATCGTGCGTCGCTCGTCAGTGGCGTGCGGTCCGGAGGAGAACGCATCGCCCGTATACACGAGCCGCGCCTCATCGTAGCCTCCGATCCCGATCGTGACTGCTGCATCGGTCATGCGGCGGGATAGAACCTCTGCGAGGCGGGACGTCTCGGCCGCCGCCGGGTCGGCGCCCAGCAGCAGGCTTCCGACGCCGAGCTCGAACGCCACGGACGGCGCGTCCCTCACGTCGACGTCCAGCACCGAGCCAATTGCTTCACGGTTCGCCCTCAGCCACTCGGCGACCACGGGCGCGCCCGGCACGGGCTCCAGATCGCATGTGCCTCGCAACGCGTAGTGGGCGAAGCGTGGATGGATTCCGGACACACGCTCCAGCGCCGCCCAGGCCGCGTCCTCGCTGATCGTGACGTACGGGTCGTCCGTCTCCGTTCGCTTCCTGTAGGCCGAGTTGGTGACACTCTCGCACAGCCGCATTCGGAGCAGGGGCCAGATCACTTCGATCTCTTCCGGCTGCAGCGGCCGCGCGGCGTGATAGCCTCTCACAACCGAGGCGGCGGCGGCCAGCGGGTCAGCCTTGCCGAGGCTGGCGTACGCGGCGGCGATCGCCGGCTCGCACGCCGTCACCGTGTGCATTGCGTCGCCGAAGTCGACCACGCTGACGACGCGGGCCGCGTAACCGGTTCCCTCGACCAGGACGTTGTAGTCGTTGGCGTCCCCGTAGATCACGCTCGACGGCAGGGCGGACAGAAGTGGGGCCACGTCGGTCTCGAAGTCGTCGAGTAGACCCGCAACCTGACCGCGCCGCGCCGAATCCTCGATGTACTCAAGGCGATCGCGGACCCAGCCGGGGCGGGTCGGATCCCATTGAAACTCGCGGTTGGCGGCGGGATGAGAGAAGTCGGAGAGGCCGTTATCAATCTCTCCCAGCAGCCGCCCCAGGCTCTCCAGAAGATCGGGCGTGTGATGGCGGGTGTCCGCGAGCAGCCGGCCCGGGACGTAGCTCAGCAGCCACACGAGCCGCTCGCTAAGCCGTGCGGCATCCTGCACGAGCCCGATGCGCCCTACGCGCTCCCCCGCCCTGTTGCGGTGAACGCGCGGCACGACGATGTGGGGAGCGCGCTCGGCGAGGTGGTCGAGGAGGGAGCACTGGAGATCGACCAGACCAGGGTCGCAGTCGGGCCGCATGATCTTGAGGACGAACGTGTCCCGGCCCGTATCGACGCGGTAGTTCGAGTCGTATTCGCCGAGCAGGGGCTGGAGCCGCCCCTCGAGCCCATAGAGCCGGCGGAGCGCCTCGGCCGCCAGCTCGTTCATGGTTCCTGCGTCGACTTCAGGGAAGCGCCGCGATCCAGCTCCCATCTTCGAGCCACTTCTCCCGCAGCTGATCGAGTACCGTCGTCCGCTCGAGCGTCTCGATATAGTTGTCGACCAGGTTGATGAGCTGCAGATCGTTGGCCGGGAGCGCGATGCCGATCGGCTCCAGCGTGAGCGGCTCGCTGAGCGTCGCCAGTCCGCGGTTCGGGTACCGCATCATCGTAATGATGCAGATCGGCATGTCGGCGACCAGCGCATCGACCTGGTCATTCAGGACCATTTGGACGCCTTCGTCGTACTCCGCGACCGTTACGAGCGTGGCTTTCGGCGCAAAACGCTCGACGAAGCGCTGGCTGGTGGAGTTTGCCAACGCCGCGAGCCTCACCGTTGGCTTGTTGAGGTCCACCGATGAGTCCGCGGCGGCCAGTGCGCCCGACTTGGTGAGGATCGACTTTCCGGACAGCATATACGGGCCGACGAACGACACGCGTCTCGTGCGCTCGGCATTGATCGTGAGGCCCGACATCACCATGTCGACCTCACCCGCCTCGAGGGTCGCGAGCAGCTGACCAAATGGCTTGCGTACGATCTCGAGTTCGACCTGCATGCCGATGGCGAGCACCGTGGCCAGGTCAACTTCCAGACCGATCATGTCCCCGGTTCGGCTCATCACGTTGTACGGAGGCTGCGTCCCCGACATCCCGACCCGTAGCGTTCCGCGCTCGAGGATTGCATCCAGGACCGGAGCGTTTTGAGCGGTGGCCACCGGACTGAATGTCAGGATCGAGACGAGAGCAAACGCACACAGGGCTGTAAGACGGCGAAGTCGGAGCATCGGTCATCCTTTGGCAGTATTACCTGGCGAGTTGGAGAGCTTTGAGAGTGCGCTGGCACGGGACAGACGTCAAGCGCTGCCCGCACGAGCAGACGCCCGGGGAAGTTGCGGACGGCTCCGGCGCAGCGGTATTATTTTATGCTACATTTTCTCCCAATGAGGAGGCGGGCCCGAGCCGACAGGCCCCCCGCACGAGCGCCCACGGCTTCCGGCGGGCGATCCCCCCGGAACACCGCTGGCACCCACTCACCGAGCTGGCCACGACGCCGGCAAAAAGGAGGCAGGATGACGTACCGCACTGTGAAGAAGGGGGGGGTGGTGTTGATGTTGGCTCTTCTCTTCCCCGGGCTTCCGGCCCTGGCGCAGGAGGGGAAGGTTCCGATCACGGCGTCGGACGAAGCCGTCGAGCTCTACCTGCAGGGGCGCGACTTGTCCGAGAAGCTCCGGGGCACCGACGCTCTGGAGTACTACAAGCAGGCAATCGCGGCGGACGAGAATTTCGCTCTCGCGTACCGGGCGCTGGCGCTCAACTCGCCGACAGCCGGTGAGTTCTTCGAGGCGTATGAGCTGGCGGTCCAGAAGGCCGACATGGCCTCCGAAGGCGAGCGCAACATGATCATGGCGCTCGATGCCGCGGTGAAGGGCGACCCGTCAGCCCAGGAAGAGTACCTGATGGCTCTGGTCGAGGCATACCCGAACGACGAGCGCGTACAGAATCTCGTCGGCAATTTCTACAACGGCCAGCAGGACTACCTCAAGGCGATCGCGCACTGGGAAAAGGCGATGGAGATTAATCCCACCTACTCGCCGCCTTACAACAGCGCCGGCTACGCGTACCGATTCCTTGGGCAGTACGACAACGCCGAGAAGTCATTCAAGAAGTACATCGCGCTCCTCCCCGACGACCCGAATCCGTACGACTCGTACGCCGAGCTGCTCATGAAACTGGGCCGCTACGACGAGTCGATCGAGCAATTCAAGAAAGCCCTGGAGCGGGACCCGAACTTCATCATCTCGTACCGCGGGATCGGCGCCAACCAGATCTTCATGGGCGACCCGGCCATGGCCCGGGAGACCTTTGCCAAGATGGGTGAGGCCGCGCGCACCGACGGCGAGCGCCGCACGGCGCTCATGTGGACGGCCGCGTCGTACGTGTACGAAGGCGAAACGGACATGGCGATGGCTGCGATGGAGGATCGCTACGCGATCGTCGAGGAGAAGCAGGACGCCGCGGCCATGTCGGGCGACCAGGTCTTCATGGGCACCATTCTGCTCGAGGCTGATCGGCCCGCGCCGGCAATGGAGCACTACGACCGATCGATCACGATCATTAACGAGGCCGACGTGCCGCCGGAAGTCAAAGCCAACGCGGCCCGGAATCATCACTACTTCCAGGCTCGGGTGGCGCTCAAGGGCGGCAACATCAGCGAGGCGAAGCTGCACGCCGAGGCGTATGCCAGCCAGGTGAAAGAGAAGGAAGTCCCGTTCGAGATGCGGCGCGTTCATGAGTTGATGGGCACGATCGCGATGGCCGAAGAGAACTGGGCCGATGCCGTCGCGCATCTGGAACAGGCCAATCAGCAGAACCCACGCATCCTGTACCTGACAGCCATCGCCTACTATGGGGCGGGTGACCAGTACGCAGGAGCGACGATGATGGAGAAGGCCGCCAACTTCAACGGCCTCAACTTCAACTACGCCTACGTACGCGACAAAGCGATGGCCGC
Organism: Gemmatimonadota bacterium; assembly: GCA_041612005.1. Classification (GTDB taxonomy): domain Bacteria; phylum Gemmatimonadota; class Gemmatimonadetes; order Palauibacterales; family Palauibacteraceae; genus JBFILW01. The sequence continues at coordinate 625 of JBFILW010000166.1, read as the reverse complement.
GCTCGAGGAGTAGGTCCAAGCACGCCTGATCTGTAGCATCGGGTCAGGCCGCAGTTCCGAACGCCGGGCGGGTCCACCGCGGACTCGCCCGGTTTTCTTTGTCGTCTATGTCCGCATCACTGCACCGGCCATCGGGCGGTCAGACGGAAGGTAACCGGACCCCGGACTGGACCCGCAAAAAGCCCTCCAAGCATTGCAGGACACGCTGCGACGGTTCTACACTGTGAAGCGTCCGCGCAAGGTCGTCAGCGTGCACGCAAGATACCAGAGGAGCCGAACATGAACGCCGACCAATCTCCGTCGACTCCTTCCAAAACGCCTGACGCGCTGCGCTGGGCCTGGGTCGTCGGCGGTGTCGTACTGGGGGCCGTCCTGATCGGCCTCTTCATGTACCTCGTCGACCCCGACTTCCAACGACCTGCCGTGTCCGGGTTGATGATCTCGCTCACCATCGTTCTCGTCGGCGTACTGGTCGGATACCGCTCGCGCGGGGAGACGATTCGCGAGGCAGCCGCGGCTGGAATCATTCTCATTTTCATCATCGTCTTCATCGCCGCCGTCGGGCTGGGGATCTCGGCCCAACCGCTGGTCTGGCTGCTCAGCCCCTTTTTCGGCGCCATGCTGG
>JBFILW010000165.1:0-6299 GCA_041612005.1 Gemmatimonadota bacterium | reverse complement strand
GCTTGCGGAGAGCCTCCTCCGGAGTGGTGCACTCGTGATCGGACTGGATTCCGGCCGAGACGTAGGCGTCGAGGGCCCGGCCATCGAGCCCCGGCGCGTGGCCGTCGATGGGGCGTCCGCCAAAGCGGGCGATCTTGTCGAGCAATCCCGGATCGCCTGCTACTACCCCGGGGAAGTTCATTACTTCGGCCAGTCCGAGCAGCCGGGGCTCGTCGAGCAGCTGCGCCAGGTCGTCCGCCTCGAGCGCTGCGCCGGCGCTTCCGAGCGGGCTGGCCGGCACGCACGAAGGGGCGTTGACATAAACGGTTAGCGGCGAGCCATCCGAGTCGCGCAGCATGTACCGGATGCCATCGAGGCCGAGCACATTGCCAATTTCGTGCGGGTCGGTGATCACGCAGGTCACCCCGCACGCCAGAACAGCCGGCGCGAACTGAGACGGTGGGACCATGGCGCTCTCGATGTGAACGTGGGCGTCGATGAACGCCGGGCTCAGAAAGCGGCCGCCCAGGTCGTACGTTTCCTTCGCGCTGAGACCGTCGCCGACCCCGACGATGAGGTCTCCGGCGATCGCGACATCGGCTTCGATGACCTCGCCGGCGAATACATCCACGACCCGGCCGCCGGTGAGCAGCAGATCGGCGGGCTCGTCTCCTCTCGCGACTGCGAGCGTTCTGGTGATATCCATGGCCAAAGGATATCACATCAGGTGCCGGGGCGGCGAGATCCGGGACGCAGCGCTAGCACCGGGCCAGGGGCTATGAGCAAGCCGCCGGTCGTGCGTCGTGACTCGGGGTCGGAACGAAGCGAGCGCGTCGGGGGTTCTCAAACTGATGCACAGACGGAGGCGGGGGTGAGAGGAACGAGAAGCAGCCGCATCGCGTTGGTCGTGCTGATCGTCATCGGCGGCGGGGCCATCGTTCTCCTGGCTCTCGATTCGGTCCGTGACCGCGCCGCGACCCAACGACTCGGAGACGCCGGTCCACTCGAAGGGGCGTCTCTGGCGCTCGAGCGCCGGCGCGAGGAGAGCGCTTTCTGGTCGACGATCCCCGAGCCGGTCGCACCCCTCGCACCGCACGACAGCGCCGCGCTGGAGAGGGCGCTGAGGCGCGCCGAGCAGCTCCGACCGCTCACCAGCCTCCTGATCTCGCGCGACGGCGAGCTGATCGTCGAGAACTACTACAACGGCATGCGAGCCGATCGCACCGTAAACCTCAAGTCGATCTCCAAGACGCTGCTCTCGCCACTGGTGGGCATCGCAATCCGTGACAGCCTCCTCACGGGCGTCGACCAGCCGCTGCACGAGCTGTTGCCCGAGTACTTCAACGAGTCCGACGACCCCCGCAAACATCGGATCCTGCTCGAGCACGTATTGAGCATGAGGACGGGTCTGGAGACGACGAGCTTCGGGACATACGGGTCATGGATCGCGTCGCCGGACTGGGTACGCTTCACCCTCGATCAACCGTTTGTGTGCGACCCCGGACGCTGCTTCGAGTACAGCACGGGTAACTCCCACCTGGTGTCGGTCATCCTCACCCGAGCCTCCGGGATGAGCACTCTCGCCTTCGCACGCCAGAACCTGTTCGGACCGCTCGGGATCCCGCTCTCGGGTTGGGACCGAGATCCGCAGGGCTACCTTCTGGGCGGCAACAACATGTCGCTCACGCCACGCGACCTGCTGAAGTTCGGAGAGCTGTTCCTCAACAGAGGCGTAGATCAGGGGCGACAGCTGGTTCCGGAGGAGTGGATCGAGGCGGCATGGGGCGACTACGCGATCTCGCCCTGGAACGGGCATCACTATGGATATTTGTGGTGGTCTGATCGCTGGGGCGGCGAGCGCGCCTTCTTCGCCTGGGGGTACGGCGGTCAGTACCTCGTGGTGGTACCGAGATTGTCGCTGGTGGCCGTTGTCACCTCATCGCTACAGCAGGGCCGGGGGTTCGGCCACACCCGGGCGCTGCGCCGGTTCTTCGACGATTACCTGGTGCCGGCGTTTCGGCCCCAGGTAACCGACGCGGGGGTTGGCTGGCGCTAATTCGGGCTCTCCGCCAACAGCTCCTCGCGGTCGACCACAACGCCGTGGTGAATCACCATCGCGATCCGCTGCGTGCTGGTGATGTCATCGATCGGTGACGCCTCGAGCACGACCAGGTTCGCCACATCGCCGGGGTTGACCCCGAAACTTCGTCCCAGAAACTCGCCCGCCCGGGTTGTCGCCCCAGCCAGCGCGTCCCAGGGCGAGAGTCCGGCCTCGACCAGCAGCATGAGCTCGCGGTGCTCCGAGTAGCCCTGGATGGTGGCCCAGTTGCCGGAGTCGGTGCCGGTCAGAATGGTGACGCCGGCATCCGACATCGCCTTGACCGAGGCGAGGATGGCAGCTCTTCGACCACGCGTGCGGTCCTGCCACGCGACGTCCGAGCTTCGCAGCTCGTCGGAGGCGTACGCGGCCATGATCTCGGGTGTCGTGAGCCTGGTCGCCAGCTCGTTCGCCAATACCTCTTCATCGAATATGAACGCCAGTAGATCCACGAAGGCTGCCAGAGTGGGGATCGAGTAGACGCCCTTCTCCGCCATCAGAGCGCCCAGGTCTTCGGGCATCGGCTCGGGGTGCGGTACGTGGGTCACGGCGGTCGCACCAACCTCGACCGCGTCCCACACATCATCCCACGTGTCCACGTGGATCACCGTGCGGATGCCGTTCTCGGACGCGGTCGCGACGGCCGCCGCCAGGGTCGCACGATCGACCGACGGCATGCTGCCGCTCGGCGAGTAGATGATCTTCACAACGTCCGGCTTCTTTGTCGCCAGGTCGGCCACGACCGCTCGCGCCTCGTCCGGGTCGTTCATCGTCCTGGTCTCGATTCCGTACTCGGTGCAGTGCCCTTCCGTCGCGGTGAGGCAGGAGAGGCTCGTGTACACGTCCGCGCCTTCAGCCTTTCCCGCGCGCTGTCGGGCCCGGAGCTCGTACAAGACGTCTTCGCGGCCGAAGAGGTCGAGGAAACCCGTAACACCCGCGTACAGCATCCGCCGCGCCACGACCGCGGTGCCCGGCGAGTCGAACGTGTTGCCCGGCGCCATGTTGCCGTACGCATGTGTGTGCAGGTCGTTGAGTCCGGGGATCACCCACTTCCCGGCGAGGTCGATCGTCTCGCCTCTGAACCCATCGGGCACCCGGTCCGGGCTCCCGGCAATCACGCCATCCGCAATCAGCAAGTTGGCGTCCCGAATCTCCTTTGCCGCGGGATCCACGATGCGGGCGTTGGTGAGGTAGAGTTCCTGAGCGGCGGCGGGCGTCGCGAACAGCAGGGTGCAGATCAGCGTGATCGCACGCTTCATTGTGTCCTCGTCGGTTCGGATTCAGGCCGAGTGAACGATCTCGGCTCCGCTTCCGGAGCGCTCGAGCATCGCCTGCTCTGCTTCGAGGTCGAGTCCGAACACGCTGGTCGCGGCCGCGTCGGCCGTCATGCAGGTGGCCGCTGCGACCGTGACGCTGTGTTGTCGGGACTGGCGGGGCTCACCGGTGACCGGGTCGAGCAGGTGATGGTAGCGGCGGCCATCGTGGTCGAAGAACTGGAAGTAGTCGCCAGAGGTGGCGACGCCTCGATCGGACATCTCCAGGGTCGCCGCGAGACGTGCGGGGTCACGCGGATCGCGAACGCCAACCGTCCAGGCGTTACCGTCGTCGGAGCAGCCCAGGGCGTAGAGGTCGCCACCAGCGTTGACCAGCGCGTTGGCGACGCCGGCGTCTCGCAGGGCGGCGACAGCGCGGTCCACTCCATATCCCTTGGCGATGCCGCCGAGGTCGATCGCCAGCCGGTCGTTGCGGAAGCGAACGATGGGTCGGCCCCGGTATCGATCGAGGTCCAGGTTCAGGTACGTCCCCGCGCCGGGTAGGTCGGCAACCTCGCTTGCTGGCGGCGGCCGGCGCCGCTGGTCGACTCGCCATAGTGCGGTGGCGTGGCCGAGGCAGGGGTCGAAGCGGCCATCGCTCGCTTCAGCCCAGTGGAGCGACTCGGCGAGGACCTCCGCTGTGGCGTTGGAAACCGGCACCGCTTCTATCGCGGCGGCTGTGTTCGCACGGCCCACGTCCGATGTCGCGCTGAAGTGGGACATGGTGGCGTCGACCCACTGCAGCTCGCGAATCGCCGCATCGATCGCGGCGTGTGCCCGCCGTTCGTCCATATCGACGACCACGAGGTCGGCGATCGTACCCATCACGGGCACGCTGCGGCGTACGACGCCTGCGTGCCTGGTGCCGAGTCTCGGAACACCGGGAAGCGCCATGACGACGAAGGCCCCCGCCCCGAGCGATATGAATCTCCGCCGGCTCACTCGTGAGTCGATCGCGTGCTTGCCTTGATCTTCGGGTATGATCATCGATGTATCCTCTGTGTCGTGTCGGGCCCTTCACTCTTCTCGCAGGAGCCGCTGCAGCGGCCGCAGCTCGACGGATCGGATGAGCAGCCCGTTCGCTGGCGCAGCACGCCGAACAGCGCGAACAACACCGCGAAGCCGAGAATGGATAGCAGTTCGGGGATCATGGCGCACCCAATCCCGCGAAGCCCATAAAGGCGAGCGACAGGCTACCGGCTACGATCAGGACGAGGCCCATGCCGCGAGCGAGTGCCGGAACGTCGGCCAGTTCAGCACGCTCGCGAATCGACGCCATCAACACCAGCGCCAGGGTGAGGCCGAGCCCGGCGCCAATCGCGAAGGCGAGGCCCTCCCACAGGCCGTAGCTCCGGTTGGTCTGAAAGATTGCGAGCCCGAGAATCGCGCAGTTGGTCGTGATCAACGGCAGGTAGATACCCAGCTCGCGGAAGAGGCCCGGGCTGACCTTCTTGATCGTCATCTCGACGATCTGAACCAGGGACGCGATCACCACGATGAACGAGATCAGCCTCAGATAGGGAGCGTGGGGCAGGATGAACGCGTTGAGAAACGACGCTACGATCGAGGTGATCGTGAGCACGAAGATGTTGGCGGCACCCATGCGAAGCGCCGTCGACACGCGCGCCGACACTCCCATGAACGGACAGAGGCCGAGGAAAAGATGCAAAGTGAAGTTGTTCACCAGCATCGCCGAAATCAGGATCCAGAACAGTTGGCCGCTCATGCCGCCCTCCTCGACGCGACGCCGTGGGGCCAGCGCCGGACGCGCGGAGTCTCCTTCGCTTTCTTTCCGCGCCACCAGCCGAAGGCGAGCAGGATGAATCCGAGAGTGAGGAAACCACCCGGTGGGAGGATCATGATGATCCAGGGCTCGAACGAGGGCCCGAATACGCTGTAGCCCAGAAGGCTCCCGTTGCCCAACAGCTCCCGGAACGCGCCCATCATGAGCATTGCGATAATGAACCCGGTGCCGGTTCCGACCGCGTCAAGAAGCGCACGGCCAACCGGCCGCTTGGAGGCGAACGCTTCCTGTCTGCCGAGAATCATGCAGTTGACGACGATGAGAGCGATGAACGCCCCGAGAGCCTTGTGGATGTCCGGAACCACGGCCGCCAGCACCATGTCGGCAATCGTCACGAACGTCGCGATGATGAGGATGTAGGCGGCGATCCGGACCTCGCTCGGGATGAGCCGCTTGAGCGTCGACACCAGCAGGCTCGAACCGAGGAGCACGAAAAACGTCGCCAGGCCCATCGCGAGGCTGTTGGCCACCGTATTGGTGACCGCCAGCGCCGGACACAGTCCGAGCAGCTGCACGAGGACCGGATTCTCCCGCCACACGCCGCGGAGCAGATCGTACGCGGGCGTCGTCGTGCGCACAGGCAGCGCGGTGCTCTCCGCGGCCGCGGTGCTGTCCGGACTCGTCATGCGCCTTCCTCCGCAAGAACCGGGTCGGGCTGGACGTCGGACTCGACGGAGCTCTCAAGGTACACGTCGATCAGGGGGCCGATCGTTTCCATGCGCCGATTGATGATCTCGATTACTGTCCGGGACGAAATTGTTGCGCCCGTGATCATGTCCACTTCGCTCTCGCTGCCGCTGCCCCGCCCCGCTTTCACCGCTTCGATCGGCGGCACTACACCGTGGAACGAGGTTACGAAGGCGCTGTCCTTTTCGATCTTGTCACCGAGACCCGGCGTCTCCTTACTCTCCAGCACCTTCATGCCGAGCAACCGGTCGGCCTCGGCGTCGTAACCGAAGATGAGGCCGACGATGTCCTGATAGCCGGGCTGTTCTCCAGCGATGGCGAAGCCCATCGACCGCCCCTGAGCATCGTAACCGAGGTAGACCTGGTCGAACGATGCGCTGTCCGATCCAGCCGGGATCTCCATCGCCAGCGCCCCGTC
>JBFILW010000164.1:0-6383 GCA_041612005.1 Gemmatimonadota bacterium | reverse complement strand
TCCACGAGCGGATCCAGGTCGCCCTACTCTCGTTGAGAAAGTCCAGCGCTGTGTCGAAGATCTCGGGCTGCGTTTCCTTCTTCGCGTACCGGCGCGCCGACTCAGCGTACTTGCTGGCCCAAGGCCTGAGGCTGTCTCTCTCGACCGCGTTCAGTCCCCGGATGCGTCGGCGCGATGCGATCCAGGCCGAGCTCTTTTCGACCGAGTCGGCTCGGACATCGGCCAGGAGGCGGTCCGCCCACTCGAGGCCGGTTTGCAGCTTGGCTCCGCGATACAGCTCTCTTGCCTCCGCATCGCGCGCGGCCTCTTTCGCCAAATCCGTGTAGATCTCCGCTTCCCTCGACTCCTGGTCGATCCAGCCCTTCAACTCTGTCCAGTTGCGAATCAGGCTTTCGTGCCAGACGTCGATCACGGAACCGGCGTGCAAGTCTTCTCCTACCACGGTACCAGATTCGAGCTCTTGCCGGGGCTCCGGCTTCAAGAATGAGCGGTGCGTCGCACGAAGCACTTCGATGACCGGTGCCAGCTGAGACTGGGGCACCCCCGTCACGTACTCGAGATCATGGCGCCCGTGCCCACTGTGGCCCTCGATTGGACCCAGACGCCTCGGCCGTCGCCCGCGACGCCCGAGCTCATCGACCTCCGTGATTGCCTGAAAAATCCTGCGCGCGATATCCCGTTGCTCGGAAGTCAGAGACTCGTACACGGCATGGGCATGATGGTCGAGGGCGCGCTCGATGACCGTCGCTTCCGACTGATCCGCTTCCCCTCCGGCGCCGTTCTTCACGGTCGCGAGGTAATAGCGAAGCGAGATCTCCTTCGCCGCACGCGCATCCTCTTCCCATTCCTGCCATGTGCGCATGAGCGCGTGCTGGAGAAGGGGCAGTTGGTCCATCTCATCCCCGACGTCATCCAATATGCGGTTGACGAGAGGAACCTCGATGGCTGCCCCAGCGACCCTGATCGGGCCACGGACCGCCTGCTCGCGCTCGTAACGGCTCATGGCCGGCACGAGAAAGATCCCGTCGTTGATCGCTTCCGGAAGGCCCGGGATCAGCATGCAGTCGCCGAGGTAGTCCGAACGCATCGTGAGCATGATGTAGATGTGTTCGTCATCGGCCTCGGCCGCACGCAGGAGCAATTGCACAAACTGCTTCGCTTCGTCAGGGCTCGGGTGTTGGTCCCGGTACCGGAAGAGCTCTTCAAATTGATCCACGACGACCAGCACGTTGTCGGATCGCGGAAGACGCGCCTGGCGAACGAGACTTACGAGGCCGTCGTCGCCATAGCGAAGGATGGCCTCCGAGAGTGCCTCGAGCTGCCCGGAATGAAGATGGCGGTTCGAGTCCTGGCCGTTGCCCGATTCACCGCCCAGGCGATCGGCGAGCGCGCCGCCGACTCTTTCGGCCAATCTGCGAATCGGCTCGCCTCCCGGTTCGGTTCTGACCACTCGCCACCGAGAGCCGCGCGGCAGGTAGAACCCGGCGTACATAGTCGGCAGCACGCCGCAGTTCACGATCGAAGACTTACCGCTCCCGGATGTCCCGACCACGGCAATGAAACGTTGGCTGCCCAGCTTCTCGATGATCTCTGCGGCCGGGTCCTTCCGCCCGAAAAACATCGAGGCTTCGTAGTCCTGATACGGGCGCAGGCCCGGGAACGGGTTGGCGGCGCCGGCGTCAGGCATCCGCAGCGCCACGGGCCGATGTGATCCCACTCAGGAAGGTCTCGAGATCTTCCGCCTGGAAGACCTCGCCCGTCGCCGGGTATCTCGCAAACGTAAAAGACCCCATTCGAGGTGGATTCGCCTGGTCGACTTTTCCCTGCCTGCCCGGTGGTATGCAGAGTAGAGCCCTACCGAGAATACTCCTCTCGGAGGGACGCTTGACCTGGGCTTGCGCGAACTTCTTCAGACTGTTCGCGACCCACTCCGCGCCTGCGTTCCCATAGAACACCAGGCAAGCGTCGCATTCGCTCGCGACCATGTCGAACGCCTCCTCGACCTCGCGTGTATGCGCCTGATCGATCGCGAAATCAGCCGAGCAGCCGATCTCGAATCCGCCGTCACGCTCGAGGTGTGCCTTCAGCGGAAGGACCGCCGCACCGTCCTCCGCCGCATGCAGTATGAAGATGTACGGCTTGTCACGCTCCGCACGCGGCGTCAGTTCACCGGACGGGGCGGACGGCGCGGGTCGCGACGAAGGTGAGCCGGCTTCATCCGACAGCTCGAGCCAAGCCGTGACCTGAACCCGTTCCGGAACCGAGCTTTGCGACCGCTCCTCCGTGACCTCACTTGCCCGCAGCTCCTCGAGGCGCTTCGCGATCTCGGCGCCGAGCTCCATTGTCTGCTGACCGCTCTTTACCGGGTTCCCATCGTCCTCGGGGCTGTACTCGAATGCGGGCACGTTCGCGAGCAACTCCGGCACTTCGTCGACCGGCCGCCGGTCCACCCTGAACACTCTACCCGCCGCCGCCTCGGCGCCGCCGGGTCGGCGCTCGGAGGCCGCCCTGAAATCGGCGTGGTCCTTGGCAAACGCGGAATCAGGCGACACGACGGCGACAAAGACGGCCGCTTCGCCGGCCGAGATATCTTGGTGCTCGCCCGCGCCACTCGCGTAGACGACCGGATCTCTCGCCTTGTCCCGGAGCTGACTGTTCAGAACCCCGATGAGAGTGGACTTGAAGCCCAGGAGCCACGAACCATCGGCGTCGCCCGCGCCGCTGAAGCTGATGAAGACATCAGCGTTGAATCCGGACGCGTAGCTCATCGTGGAGTGGGGAAAGTCCGGCACGACCGTGGCACGGAGACCACAGGGCGGAGTTGAACGCGAGAAGCACTTTCGATCACCGGCACCTTCGACCTGAAGACAGTTGCCCCGACTCGCGGGCATCGCCCACCAAGTCCTCGGGGGATCACATCAGGGTAATCACAACAAGTAGACGCAAATGTAACGCCCCCGGCGCGGACCGGGCAAACGCATCGGTGGGCGCACTCGTGCAGAAGTCCGAAGGGATCCTGGCTTCTGCGGGCGACTACTGGGGAGCCCTGATCACATCGTCGATGTAGTACGAGACCGCATCGATGTCGCGGTACTTGAGCCCGTACAGGCCCCAGGTCGGCATCTCGGATTCATGCCCAACGTAGATCCGGTGCCGGATCGCCGGAATGTCGCCGGCATAGATCCAGTCCTCCCCAATCAAGGACGGCATTGCCAACTCGTGCTGGAGCGCCAGCTCGCCACTTCCTGATCCGTCCGAAGCGTGGCACTTCACGCAGCTGTACGCGAAGACGACACCGCCCCGTTCCCACGCTTCCGCTTGGCTGGCCCACGTGATCGTGTCAAAGGCGGCAGGATCGTATTGTGCCTCGGCCTGCTCGACCGAGTCGGCGCGCGCCGCCTGAACGGTTGCCACGTCGTCGGCCGGAGCTGCTTCCTCGCCGCCCCCGCACGCGAGTGTAAGCGCGAGCACGACGCTCGAGAGAATGCTCGATAGGACCTGCCTCATGTTCCCCCCGCGATTCAAGTAACAAACGGCTCGTATTACGCCGGCTTCAAACTTGGCCAGAATGGCCGCTCATGTCCATGGGGGAAATGTCGCCGCGTGGTGAGAGGGGATTACCCCCGGAAAGCTGGAGGTGTCCGGTAGATCCCCGGGCGCCGGCGAGGCGCCAGGTCAGGAAGACGCGCCGTTGCCGCTTCTGCCTGCGTCCGCTTCCGTGGACGGGACTCCCGCATCAGTGTCCAGCGCCTTGGCCTCGCGACAACACCCGGACTGCCACAACCGAGGCCGACTGCCCCAGATGTCACGTGGCCGGTCATGCTTGATGTTGCCGACGGGCGGTGACTTGTAGCATACGGTCACGTCTCCGTTCGCCTGCACCTGGAACAACCCGAGAGCACCACACGAGCTTCGCCGTCCCTCGGGGCTGATCTTTTCCCACCGATGCTCGAACCCGTACGGATCGCGGAAATAGGTGACCATCTCCTCGAGCTGACTCTCGCTGTTGGCGATCGACATGCCCTGCTTCTTGAGGTTGATGAGGCTGCGGACGGCGGCGACGGCGTCTTCCGGATCCCGCGGCCAGTTGTCGGTCTTCTCGAACCAGTGCGGGTCCTCATCGGTGTTGTAGTTCTGCTCGATCGCCTGAAAGAGGACGTCCATCCCCGGCTGCGTGGCAAAGCGGACGACGTCCTCGAGTCCGTGGAGATTGTGCGACATCACAACGGTCTTGAGTCGGATCGAGAAATCGAGTCCTTCTTCCTTCCTCACCCGCTTCAGCGTCTCGATACTGGCAGCAGTGCGCTCGAAGAAGCCTTCACGGCCCCGGACGGTGTCGTGGGTGGCGCCGACCCCGTCGAAGGAGAGTGTGACGCGCCACGGGCGGGCTCGGGCCAGTGCTTCGATTCTGCTCTGGTCTTTCCACCAACCGTGGGTGAGCAATTCCATCAGAAGGCCGATCCGGGAGCCGTGGGCCACAAGGTCCGTCGCGTAGGGCCGCAGCAACGCCTCGCCTCCCGTCAGACACACGTGCGCCGGACCCAGCCAGCCGCGAAGATCCGTGAGGGCATCCTGAAGCTGCTCAGGGGTCGGTGGGTCTTCCTTGCCCTTGTTATGCCAGATGTTGCAATGGACACAGCGCGCGTTGCAGCGCTCCGTCAGCAGGAAAGAGATCCAGGTCGGACGGCACAGCGATGCCAGCCGGCCGCCCGCGAACGTGCGCAGCCGGAGATTGACCCCGTCGTACAACCCCTTGTAGACCATGGCCGGGCGAGACCCCATCTTCTCCTCCTCTCTACTTCTCCGGCCGGGGTGGCAATTTCCGGGCCCGCGATCTGAAACCAACGCGGCCAAGTCACGTACTGAGTTGAGAATACGAGAGCTCGCTTATCGACGACAGGGGGTTGTCCACCTATGATGCCGCGACCGTCAACGAAGACCCTTCCCGTTCCGCTGCTCGCAGTCCTGTTCCTCGCCTGCTCGCAGGCCGGCGGCGACGCCATCGGCGAGGGATATCCGTACGCCGTGGGTGAGGTGGAACTCGGCGATATCGCGGTGACGGTGGAGGAGACCGGTGTAGTCGAGCCGGAGCGCCAGATCATCGTAAAGTCGCCTATCTCGGGTATCGTGACTCGTCTCGAGGTGCGCGAGGGAGACTCCGTGCGCGTGGGCGAGCTGATGGCCACCCTGGTGCCCGACATTGCGCAGGCCAACGCGCTGGCCACTCTGCAGAGCGAGATCGAATCGGCTCGAATTTCCGTTCAGAACCTCGAGAGTGAGTACGAGCGAGCGGACGGCCTTGAGGTCGGCTCGGCGATCTCGGAGTCGGAGCTCGAGCAGTACCGGACGCGGTATGAACAGGCACGAAACCGCCTCGAAGCCGGCGAGGAGCAACTCCGCCTCATGGAACAGAGTGGAGTGCGTACGCAGGGTCGCGCGCAGTCGGCGCTGATCCGGGCCCCGGTGGCCGGCGTCGTGATCGCGAAGGGAGTCGAAGAAGGTGAAGCGGTGACCGGCGGAACGAGCGTATTCGGGGGTGGAACCGAACTGTTCACGATCGCCGACCTTTCCACTCTGCTCATCCGCGCCGCCGTCAACGAAGTGGACATCGGCAAGGTCACACAGGGAGACACCGTCGCGATCAGCTCCGACGCGTTCCCGGGTGACACCGCCTACGGCCTGGTTCGGCTCGTCCCGCCCGCGGCCCGCCTCGACGAGCGCATCCGGGTGTTCGATGTGGAGATCGAAGTTCGCGATGGCGCCGGCATCCTGCGCCCGGGGATGACCGCCAACGTGAGCATCTCCGGCCCGACCCGGGAGGGCGTGGTCCGGGTACCGGTCGAGGCCGTTCAGTACGTGGAGGGCGAGCCAGTTCTCTATATCCTGGCCGAAGGGGGCCCCGAGCCGGTGCCGGTCAGGCTCGGGCTCAGCAACCTGACCTTCGTCGAGGTAACCGATGGCGTCGCCCCCGGCGACTCGATCGCGCTGGAGGACCCGATCGCCGCGATGCGGCGCGCCGCTGGGAGACAGTAAGTGAGCCTCATCGATGCTCGGGGGCTGACCAAGGTCTACAAGCTGGGCCGGGTCGAGGTGCCGGCACTGCGAGGGGTGGACGTCACCGTCGAGGCGGGCGAGTACGTAGCGATCATGGGCCCGTCGGGTTCCGGAAAAAGCACTCTCATGCACATCCTCGGCTGCCTGGACTCGCCGACCGCCGGTACGTTCACCCTTGCCGGAGAGGACGTGAGCGAGCTCAGCGGCCGCGCGCTCGCTCGTGTGCGAAACCGTAAAGTCGGCTTCGTGTTCCAGACTTTCAATCTGATGCCACGGCTCACGGTCGAGGAAAACGTCGCTCTGCCGCTCAAGTACCGTGGCGGACTGAG
>JBFILW010000163.1:0-6387 GCA_041612005.1 Gemmatimonadota bacterium | reverse complement strand
TCCGGAGACCCCATCACCGGCTTGAACGCCGCGGCGATCAGGCTCCCGAGCGTCTTGTTCTGATTCCAGATGTGGGTGGCCAGAACGCCCGGATGGAGGGCGTTCGATGTGATTCGCCCTCTGTAGCGGCGGGCAAGCTCGTTGCTGAACAGCACGTTGGCGAGCTTCGAGTCGCTGTACGCCTGCAGAGCCCGGTAGCGAATGTCCCCCCGCAGGATCGACTCGAGCGGCGCCCGGCTCAGCTTCCCGGATCGATGGGCCTGCGAGCTGACGTGCACGACCCGGCCTCCGGCCGCCGCGAGGCGGTCCAGGAGCAGAGCCGTAAGGAGAAAATGCGCGAGGTGGTTGGTGGCCATGGTGCGCTCGAAGCCGTCGACCGTGATTTCGCGTTTGGCTCGCACGACGCCGGCATTGTTGACCAGACCATCCAGGTGGTCCAGGTCCTCGGCCAGGCCGGCTCCGAGGTGGCGCACCTGGTCGAGCTCCGCGAGATCGGCCACCCGGAGCTCCAGACGATCGTTGCCGGTCTGACGACGGATCTTGTCGAGGGCCGCTTCCCCGCGTTCTCGACTGCGGCATACCATGACCACTCGGGCACCCCGGGTGGCCAATGAACGGGTCGCCGACTTGCCGACTCCGGAGTTGGCCCCCGTGACCACGAAGATTCGCTCCGCGAACTGCCCCATCACTCACACCGCCTGTAACGGATGGCCCGTGTCCGGTATCCCGCCCGAGTCTACAACGTATTATGTACACTCCGTGTCTTCGGAACGAAGTCCGACAGCACCGCGACACACTAGCAACGAGAGATCAGACATGCACTGCAGACGGTACCTACCCGGCCTGTTGTTCTCCGGCCTGCTGGCCGTAGCAGCAACGCCAGCCGTGGCCCAGATCGGAGTGGTCGACCTCGATACGGTCAAAGCCGGGAAGTTCGACTACGGCAAGATGTGGCCGTTCGAGTACGCTCCCGCGGACTACTACACCGACACGTACGGCTTCGCGGCCAACGACGAGTGGTTCGAGCGGGCGCGATTGTCCGCGCTCCGGATCCCCGGCTGTTCGGCATCCTTCGTTTCGCCGCATGGCCTGGTGGCGACCAACCACCACTGTGTGCGTGGCGCGGTCGGGCGCATCTCGGGCCCCGGCGAGGGTCTGCTGGACAACGGTTTTTTCGCGGCGACGCTCTCGGATGAGCGGCCGATCCCGGGCTACTACGCCGATCAGCTGCTCGCGATCGAGGACGTGACCGACGAAGTGCACGCCGCTCTCGACCGGGAGTCGACCGACGAGGCGCGGGCGGCGGCGCGGGGGGCGGCGATCGAGGCGATTCAGAAGCGCGCCCGCGCCGCGCACTCGAGCGCTGGCGACTCGCTGTTCATCCAGGTGGTCGGGTTGTACGGAGGAGGGCGCTACTCGACGTATGTATTCCGGCGCTTCACCGACGTGCGCCTCGTATTCGCGGCCGAGCTCGAAATGGGCTTTTTCGGCGGCGACCCGGACAACTTCACCTACCCGCGCTATGCACTGGACTTTGCGTTCCTGCGCATCTACGAGGACGGGCAGCCCTACGAGCCCACCCACTATTTCGGCTGGGGAGCGACGGGTGTCGAGGAGGGCGACGCTGTGTTCGTGATCGGGAACCCCGGTCAAACCAACCGCCTGGCGACGCTGGGGCAGATCGAGTTCCAGCGCGAGGTCACGCTCCCTGTCACCATCGCGTGGCTCGCCAACACGCACCGGGCACTCGGCGATTTCTACCGGGCCGATCCGGCGCGTGGCGAGGAGATGGGAATCCGGAACCGGATGTTCGGCCTCTCCAACTCGCTCAAGGCCTACACAGGCCGATACGAGGCGCTGGAGAACCCGTATGTGATGACCAAGAAGATGGACGGTGAGCGGCAGTTTCTCGACGCGATCGCGGCCCGGCCCGAGCTGGCCGGCAGCGTGGCCGAGGTGATGGAACAGATCAGCGCGATTCAGGCGGAGAAGACCGATCTCGCGCCTCAGTACGCCGCGTTCCGGGGGATCACGAGCGGCGCTTTCTCGTCAGCCACGATCCGACGCGCGATGGCGGCGTACATGTACCTCGATGCGCAGGCACGGGGCGTCTCGGCGGATTCGATCGCGGCCTACGCGGAGCAGCTGACGGGAATCGCGGACATGCCGGACGAGCTGGAGCGGAGCCTGCTCCGGCAGCGCCTGTCCGACTTCGAGCGCTACTTGGGCGCGAATCATC
The DNA here is from genome assembly GCA_041612005.1 of Gemmatimonadota bacterium. Taxonomy (GTDB): domain Bacteria; phylum Gemmatimonadota; class Gemmatimonadetes; order Palauibacterales; family Palauibacteraceae; genus JBFILW01. The sequence goes on along the minus strand of JBFILW010000163.1, from coordinate 4,148 downwards.
CGGTCACGCAGCTCGCTCTTCAGGACGGAGCACCGGCGGCGACGGCAGCGGCGTTGCTGGGGAGCTCGGCCCTGGCCAGCGCGGAAGCCACCGCGGCCGCCGTGCGCGACAACACCCTGTCTGCGGAAGGCGCCGGGGTCCGACTCGGCGCGGCGATCGCGCCCGAGTACAAGAAGTACGACGAGCGCTGGGACGCGCTGGCGGCCCGGGAACAGGAGCTGATGATCGATCTCGGACGGGCGCGCTTCGACGTGTACGGCGAGAGCATTCCGCCCGACGGCACCTTCTCGCTGCGCATCACGGACGGCATCGTGAAGGGGTACGAGTACAACGGCACGCTGGCGCCGCCGTACACGACGTTCTATGGGGTCTACGACCGCCACAACGCCCACAAAGGCAATCCCGACTGGGCCCTGCCGGAGCGCTGGCAGAGCCCGCCTCCCGGTCTCGATCTCGGTACGCCGCTCAACTTCGTGTCGACGGCGGATACGTACGGCGGTAACTCCGGCTCACCGGCGGTGACGAAAGACCTGGCCCTGGTCGGGCTCAACTTCGATCGCAACATCAACGGACTGTCGCGGGACTACCTCTACCTCCCCGAGCAGGGCCGGAACGTGATGGTCGACGTGCGCGCGATCCACGCTTCGCTGGACCACGTGTACGACGCGGACCGGATCGTCGGAGAGCTGACGACGGGGACGCTGTACGAGACCGAAGAGGCGGCGGACGCGGTCAGCCGGTAGGCGCGGTCTGAATAAGCGCTTCGAGCTGGTGATCTTCGACAACGACGGCGTGTTGGTCGACTCGGAACCGCACGCCAATCGTGTCCTGGCCGCCCTTCTCTCCGAGTGCGGTCTTCCGACAACCTACGACGAGAGCCTGCGTGACTACGTGGGATCCTCGATCCCGCGCGTGCGGCAGGTCGCCGAGGAGCGGCTGGGTCGTGCCCTGCCGGAGGACTTCGAGCGCCGCTATTACGAGGCGCTGTTCGAGCGCCTGCGGGGCGGGCTCGACCCGATCCCAGGTGTGCGGGAGGTGATCGAGCGTATTCCCCTCCCCTCCTGTGTGGCGTCGAGCGGCAGCCGCGAGCGCATCGAGTTGAGCCTCCGCCTCACCGGCCTGATCGACCACTTCGACGGGCACCTGTTCAGCGCCGAGGAGGTGGAGCGTGGCAAGCCGGCGCCCGATCTGTTTCTGCTCGCGGCCGAGTCATTCGGCGCCGATCCGTCTCGCTGTGCCGTGATCGAGGACAGTCCTCTCGGCATCGAGGCAGCGAACGCCGCGGGGATGACGAGCTTCGGCTTTGCCGCCGCGACGCCCCGGGAGCGGCTGCGCGAGGCCAGCGGCGGCGTCTTTACGTCGATGGAGCAGTTGCCGGCCCTGCTCGGAGTGTGATCGCAGGCGAAGCCTAGAGCGAGGACGGACCGGGAAGACGGTCTTCCTGATAAGACTCGGCCACGGGGCTCGAAACAAGCGAGCGGCGGAGGTCCCGCGCGAACATCGTCCGGGTGAGCTTGCCAAGGCCGGCTGGATGGTCTCCGTACGCCTGAATCCGGTTCTCGAGCGCGGTGCGGTGCTCTTCGGCGACCGCCGTCGGTATCACGATCGGTTCGTGGTAGCGATACTCCCCCAGATCGCGCTCGTACCCGTCATCGCGCCATTGCTCGAGGTCGTATTCCGTCGTCCACTCGGGGCTGTGCCGCAAGCTCTCGGCGAACGGCGACTGCAAAAGCACGCAGCGCAGGTAATCGATCACCGTTTCGAGCTGCTCTCGCACGTCGTCCGAGGGATCGTCGAGCTTGTCCGCGATGGCGATCTCCAGGAAGTCGAGCGCCTCTGGCGTGCGCAGGAAACGGCCGATCATCGAGTACTTGCTGAGCAGATTCCCGCCGACCGTTCCGTCGATGAGCGCGTCGTAGTTCTCCTCCGACCATCGCACGCACTCTTCGACCGTGTCAAACAGTTCCTCCTGGCTCTCGCGCACGAAGTCATCGATCGTGGCGCGGAATGCCGCGGGCGCCCGGTCCAGAACCTTCTGGAGGTGGACGATCATGTCGAAGGGCTCGACACCCTGTTGCCGGCCGAACTCGAACGCCTCCTCGAAGTTGCCTTCGTAGTAGAAGATGGTGAGAAGGAGGTGGAATACCCGGATGTCCAGATACTCCTGAAACGAGATCGTGGGAGTCTCGACCACGACTTCCTCGGTCTCGATCACCGGCTCCCCGGTGTAATTGCCGATGTTGCGCGCCACGACGCGGAAGCGCGTCTGGAATCCAAACTCCTCACGCGTCTCGGGGTTGGACAGCGGTGCGCCGTGAAGCAGCATGAGTTGGTGCGCCGAAACGCGCTTGACTCCCGTAGTCAGCAGATCCCGAATCGACTTCATGAACGAGGCGGGCGTCTCTCCGGGCAGGCAAAGGATCAGCTCTCCGTACGCCTGCATTCCCTGGGCGAGAACTTCCTCCTGGATCTCGGCGTACGCGTCGAGGCTGATGTTCTGGCGCTTGATGTTCTTGAGCACCTCGGGATTCAGCGACTGAACAGCCGAAGTCATCGGGAGAACGCCCCGTGCCTTGCGCATGACCTTGATGACGCGGTCGCTGCGGTTCTTGCCCGTCGTGGTCCGAATGTAGTGGGGCCAGTCAAAGCGGTCCTGGAGGTGAGCCACGTAGTCCGCGACTTCCTCGTCCCACGGGTACATGCCGAAGTTGTCGTCCGCCAGGCAGAGTGGAGTCTCCGGCTTGACGCGCTCCGCGATGTAGAGCATGTCGGCGGCGATGTTCTCCACCGAGTGGCGGTACGCTTTGCTGTTGGACTTGACCGAGGAGTTGCAGAAGGCGCACGTGAACGGACATCCGCGCGTGATCTGCATCAACGGGAAGTAGGCGGTCTCGAAGAACGGATCCATCAGCCCGGCCGCGTAAGGTGACGGGATTTCGTCGAGGTCCTCGATCCTGTCCACCCAGCCACCATCCACGAAATCGCCGCTCGACGGGTCGATCCACACGCTGCCAGCCACCGGTTGCTCGAACACGCCGCTGGCGGACCCGCCGACATCCACATAGCGCTGCATGAAATTGAGGAACGCGCGCTCTCCCTCGTACGTCGGCCCGCGTACGTGCAGGTCGATTTCGGGCATCCCGCGGATCCAGCTCTCCTGTTCCTCGGTCGTGAGCGGGAAGTTGGGTCCGCCCATGAGTACGAGCGTGTCGGGACGGCGGGCCTTCGCGTAGCGGGCAAAGTGCGTGGACAGGTTGTGATTCCAAGCGTAGGTGCTGAGGCCGAGCACGTCCGGTGGATCATCGTCGATCGCCGCCTTCAGGTCGCCCGGCTCCCGGAAAATCCGGTACTCGACCGGCTTGTCCGTCTTCAGGTACGCGGTCGCGTATGTGGCCAGGTTGGTGACGCCGAGGGGGTATACGTCCGAACTAATCGTGAGGACGTTGTGTCCCAGGTCCGCCAGAAAAACTCTCATATCTCGATTCGTCGCGTTCTCGCTGGATTCCTCGATACCGTTGTACGAGCGCTACAGGGCGCATTCCGGCCCGTCACATGGACGATGCGGTTAGTGGCCACGTCACCACAACCCTCATGCGTTTCAGCTACTTGGGTCGGCGTGCTGGCCACTCGGGCATACGTGGGGCTGCAAACGACGGGCCGCCCGGACCGCGCGGAGTAACAATCCGAGCCCGGCCGGCATCCAAAGGGTGACGGAGCCGCAGGTCGGCGAGTCATCTTAGAGGGCTTGGAGAGCGAACTCCCGGGCTGGAGAACAGGTCCTCGGGGCGGATGAGGAGGAGCCATCGTGAGGCGATCGAGTCGAGCAGGGTTCGGTGAGCGCTGGCCGAGTGTGGCCGCGGTCGTCTCCTGCACGGCCGCGATCGGGCTCCTGGTGGCGCTGGTCGGGGCCGATCACGACTCGCGACTCGTATTCGGCACAAACACCGAGTCCGCAACGGCTCACACGTCCGCTGCAACCGACGGCGCGCGACTCTTCATCGACCCGCCCCTTCTCGGCAAGCTCCAGACCCTGGCCGACGGCCTCAACAACGAAATCGTTCTCTGCCTGACGGGGAGCGTGTCCGAGGGAGTCGGGCGTGCGACAGACTTCGTCATGCCGGCCGTGCACATCTCGACCCCGACGAGCT
>JBFILW010000162.1:0-6391 GCA_041612005.1 Gemmatimonadota bacterium | reverse complement strand
CTGGAGGGTGGCCTCATCGGAGGAGCGCTCCGGCTCGAACCAGTGCAGCCACGGATCCGGGGTTCCCACGACCGGCACCGGATGGCATGCGCCGGCGGCGTCGGTCACCATGGCGTTGGACATCGCGCACCCCGCCACGGCACAGGTCGTGAGCGTGAGGGCCGCCGCACGAACGCGGACTACCGGACGCTGGTGCAGCACGCGAAAAGACTCAGAAGCTGACCGGGATGGAGATCGCCAGCGGAATGGGGAGGGGCTCTCCCTGACGCTCCTGTACCGCCCGTAAGAACCAGGACCCGATGCCGCCGACTGCCGCCCCCATGAGGCCAATCGAGGCCGCGTTGGGAACCCCGAAGCTCTTGTCGAGCGCGAACATTCCGAACCCGATTACCGATCCGGCCGCCAGGCCGAGCGCCGCTCCACCGGCCGATGCGCCGATCGATGCTCCGATGAGCCCAGTCGCGGCGACATCCGCCCACCCGAAACGTGGCAGGAACAGCTTCATGCCGACCCCGGCGGCGGAGCCGAACAGAAGGCCGATGCCGGCTCCCCGCGCAGCGCGCTCGATCGCCTCGGTGCTGCCGGCACCGAGGTAGATACCACCGGCCAACCCGATCCCACCGCCCGCGATCGCGGCGACCCGGACACAGGCCGCGCCCGCGTACGTCTGGCTACACGGGATGATCGAGCCGAGGGTTCCGAGCATGACACCGGAAAAGCCCCCGAGCGCGGCACCCGCGATCGAGGCGCCGGTCGATCCCTCCGTAGGAGGTGGTTGCAGCGGCAAGGTCACCTGGGCCCGCAGGCCGGTTGGCAACGCCACGCTCATGGCAAGCCCGACGACGATCGCTCGCGCTCCGTGAATCACCAGCACACGTACCGCTTCAGCCAGTAGCCTGGCGCTGGGCCACAGCTACTCATTCTTCTCACCACCCGGAAGTCGCAGCAGCCTGGCGAGGAACGGATAGCCGAACCAGGTCAATTCCCAGAACACGGGACCCAGGAAGGCCATGGGGATGGTGGCGATCGCGGTGGCCGGCTCGGCCATGATCCGCTTGGCTAGCGCCTCGGCTTCCTCGGTGCTCACCTCTGGCCGCAAGAGTCGACGGCCGCGCCGCGCGTAGTTCCAGGCCCATGCCGCCGTCAGGCCCACGGCCGCCGCCGCGCAACTCTCGACCAGGCGAGTGCCCAAGGAGCCTCCCAACTCGATTCCCAGCCGCAGGGAGTAGAGAAAAATGAGGACGAAAAAAATCTGCACGATGCAGAGAGTCGTGTGGCGAGTGTCCGTGCGTTTGAGAGAGCTGAACAGCGTGTTGCTCTGCAGCCAGTAGATGATCGTGAACGCGACGCCAATCGCGACCAGTGCGAGCGCGATCCACTCATTGGCCAGGTAGTCCCGCACGCTCGTCCACGCCCCGGTGCCGATGCCCGGCCGCGGGATGAGCATGAACAGGCGCCAGAGGACGATGGCGTACACTACGTCCGTCAACGTCTCCAGGCGACGGAGCTGCCGGGCACCGCGTACGTCCTCCGTGGCTTCGTTCATCTTGATACCCCTAGGTCCCTGTTGAGGTGACCACCGGCCTTCGGTCCGTCCGCAGTTTCACCCGCTTCGGAAAAGCGAAGCCCGATCCGAAGCTGACCGCCCAACCGCCTCCGTCAGCGCCATCGCCAAACTGATAGCCCACGTCGAGGCGGCCCGTATTGGGGATCGTGCTGAGCGTCGAGCCCATCCGAAGACCGATGCCGACGTTCCCCCCGAACCGTGCCGGTTGGCCCAGGGGCGGGCCATCGGACTCCGCATACCAGGCGCCTCCGTAGTCGAGGAAGGCGGCGAAGCCGATGCCGATCAGCTTCAGGAAGTTATCGAAGGCAAACCACCGGTGCTCGAACATTCCCCATAACTCGCGCGTGCCGACGAAGGCGTGGGGAGCAAACAGCCGCGGCGGAGTGTTGAAGCCAATGTCGAACTGTGTGCCGGGCGCCGGGTTCTCCTGCAGTCCACCCTGCACGTGAAGGATCGTGGCGTGGCGTGGTGCCACCTTGTAACCGAGCGTTGACTGGAGCACCACGCGTCCCGAATCGAGCCCCCCGCTGTTGTAGAGGTCGCTGCCGAACAGGCCGTTGGCATTGAGCCGAGCGTGCAGAAAGCCCCGTGAGCCCAGTCGCAGGGCGCCGGCCGCGATCACGACACCACCGATGCCCGTCTGCGGGTAGCCGAACGCCTGCGGCGCCAGATTGACCGTCAACGAGAGGGCGTTACTCATATCGACATCCTCGGTGCCGAACCCGTTGAACATGCGGATGCGCCGGAACCTGTCATGACGGTATTCCGCCAGGCCACCGAAGTATCCTCTCACCGTATCGGGAACGCTCATCCCGGCATCCTGTCGGAGGACAAACTTATTCTGGTTGATCTGGCCGACCGCACCGAAGCGCAGGTATCCATCGGGCAGTGCCTTGCGCGCAATCGCTCCGGTCAAGTGGTTGATGAACGCGCCCTGCTGGTAGGATATCGATTCGAGTCCACCTGCGTTCGTGGACCGGAACTGGAGCACCCGCCGATCCGCGACGAACCCGTCGTACATCCCCCCGCTTCTGTCGATTGAGGAATAGAAGGGTACCCCGAGCTGCCAGTTGCCCTGGGTGCCATCAGACAGAAGCTGGGCCGAACCCCCGACCGTGAGCCTCCTGTAGATGCGGTTCCACTGCAGGGCCAGATCGGCTCCCTCCCGGTCCACTTCCTTCACGTAGTAGGCCTGGGCCAGAATCCCGGTGCCGGCCAGGTTGATCTCCAGAATGCCGAGGGTCGCCGTAACCGTCCCGTCCGAGGCTACGGAAAAGGCGATCTTGGGTTTGAAGCTCCAGCCGTCTCGGGTGTTCACGATCACCGCGAACTTGCCGCCCACCGTCGCTGTATCGATCCTGAGGGCGCTGAAAATCTGTAGGTCGCGGAGGTTGCGCTCCGACTGCGACACGAGGGCTGAATCGAATGGCTGTCCCTGCCTGAAGAGCAGGGACCGCCTTATCACTCGCTCTCTGGTGATCGGGTGCAGCTTGTTCATGACGCGGAAGATCCCGCTCGTGGCGGCGATACTGTCGGGGAACACGTCCGAGCGCCGGATCATGACCGTATCGATCACGGGCGGCGAGGACGAGGCTTCCTGCGCGACCGCAGGTCGCGGAAGCGCGAGCAAGATAAGGCCCGTGAGCGTCAGCGACCTTTTAGAAGGCAAACCCATACGTCACGTTGAGGATCGTTTCTTCTTCACTGAAGGCGACGCCGGCCACGAACGTGCCGCGCTGCTGCCCCAGTAGCTGGAACCAAACTCCGAAGCCCCCACCTGTGTGCCAGTTGCCCGGCGAGTCGCCGTCAACGAATACGCGACCCGTGTCAACAAATATGGAGCCGCCGAATTTTCCGGGTATCACTCGGGGTGTATTGAACAGAAAGGCGCGCACCTCGGCGCCGCCGTATAAGGACGCGTCTCCCGCGAAACGCTGATTCGGCCATCCGCGGACCGTCTGCAGTCCGCCGATGAACGCGGACTCGAACCACGGGGACGTACCCCAGATCTTTCGACTCCCCGCCCTCAGGGCAACGGTGGGCCTACCGAGGAACGAGGGCGTCAGGTAAGTCGATGCCCGCACATCGAGGAAGCCATACGTGCTTTCGACGTCGAACAGGGCTGGGAAAACGCTGCCCCGCAGGTTGACTTTGAAGCCCTTGGTCGCCGCCCATTGGTCGTCGCGGCTGTCGAACCGCAGCTCCGCAAACGCCCCGAGCTCGGCGAAGTCGCCGTTGCCGTACAGATCGGGCTCGGTGCTGATGAAACGATCTTCATTCGCGCCTGTCAGCGAATAGTTGAACACCGGCCCCAGCAGCAGGTCGAGAGTCTTCAAGAAGATGCGCGCCGCAGACACGTCGGCCGCGATCAACCACCGGTCCACGCGAGCCGAGTCCGGGTTGGCGAAGTTCTGCGTGTCGTTCCCGAGACCGTACCAGCGCAGGATCTTCCGTGACGAGGCGAGCGCGTGCCATTCGACGTGGTTGGGCGTGTTCCGGCCACGGAAGTCGCCGTAGGTGTTGAACTCGAACTTACCCTGAGTCGAAACACCGACTCTGGCCGTCGCTCGCGCGGCGTACGGGTCACGTCGGAAGCCATACCAGTACCGGGTGGCGCCGGCGCCGAGAAAAAGGCCGTAGTCTCCGCTGAGGCCGATCTCTCCGCTCGGCACGGTCCACTTACCCCACTGCCGCGGCGCTGTCTCGTCGTCCGGACTGTACTTCCACTCCTCGTAGGCCTTCCGGTCCACTCGCGGGCGTCCGTCCGGGTTGCCGACTATGTCGAGACCGTCAAACTGGTCGTAGAGACTCACGCCTCTCGCCGATCGGACAAAGTCGACCGTGTCGGCTCCGCGGCCCGTGATCACCCGAAGCTTGATTCCGAGCTTCCGTTCGGCGTCGACGATGACACGGTCGCCCCCACCGCGGAGCCGCAGCCGGATCTCGCCCGTCTCGTGCGGATCGAACCGGCGGCGGAAGTAAGGCTCGGTCTCGCGGCCTTGCTCGGCGACCCGCACCTCGATCGCGCCATCATCAAGCTGGGTCACGCGAGCCGTCTCGGCGGCGTCGGTACCCTGGATCTCTACCGTGCCGGAGAGGATGCGGTAGTACTCATACGCGGCGTCGCGTAGCTCGGCGCGGCGGGCTTGCAACGTCGCTCTGAACCAGGTCGAGTCGATCTGTTGCAGGCCGCCGGGCAACTGTCCGATCGCATCGATGATGACGGAGTCGCTGACTGTGCTCGCGAACTCGGTGACGACGGAGTCCCACGCGGGCCACGCCAGTCCGGTCAGAAAGCGGCGGTCGAGCGTCGCGCCCGAAAGGGTGAGCCCGGTGATGTTGCGGAGCCGACGGTCGTACCCGATCAACTCCGGCCGGACCACCCATGCCTTGGAAGGAAACAATCCGTCCAGCCGGATGAACGCGTTGTCGCGGGCTTCGGCAACCGGCTTCCAGCCGCCGATCGCATCCCGGCGTAAGAGCACCCACTGCCACTGACTCGGGCGGCGCGAGAAGTCGCCGACGTAGATGTCGAGCAAGCGCGCGTTGAGGAGCGCTCTGGCGTCGACGTAGTTCGACCGGCTCACGGTGGTGAGTTCCAGTAGTTCGCCCGAATCGATGAGCTCCTCGACGTTCTCGTAGTCCGCCGACACGGTGTCGGCGATGCGGGACAGAATGCCCAGCATGCCGGCGAACTCCTCACGGAACTCTCCCAGCCGCGCGTCGTCGGGCAGCGAGTAGAGCCCGGACTCGAGGTGAAGCACCCCGGTGGCCGACTCGAGAGGGTCCACCACCAGCGGCGCGACCGGATACTGAGCCGCCACCTCTTCCTGCACGATCAGCTCGGCGAATGTGTTCTGGAGTGCCTTCGGCAGACTGAGGCTGAGGTCGCGTGAGACGGACCGAAACTGGAAGCTGCGACCGTCGTCGTCCCGAAACACCAAGATCCTGTGGGCGTCGCCGGTGATCTCGTTAGCGGGCCGGAGGCCGCCGGAGTAGGCCGAGAGGTCCAATACCGGAACCTGCAATTCTGCCGTCCACGCATCCCGGTGGGCGCTACCCCAGAAGGCACGGAAGAAGGAGTTGGCCCTATATGTCGGGTTGGGAACCACCCGGACGCTGTCAGCCACGGGAGCCTGCTGCGCGAGAAGCGGCTCGGTTGCCAGCGTCGCGGGAATTGTCGCGGCGATCGCTGCAACCGTGGCTCGTTGCCACATGATCAGTGGCCCGTGGCGGATAGAAGTTCGTCGCACGCTTCCCAGTCCTCGGTTACCGCGGTCACGATCGCTCACGTGATGTCAGACCGGCTGAACGTCGAGAGCTTACGTCCGACAGGTTGGCGCGAGCAACTTCTTGAGTTCTTCCGTTCCGAGTATCTCTTCTATCGCTAGCTGCCGCGATCGAGCGTGACTTTTTCCTGCCTTATCATGTCGATGAAAGAGTGCGAACGACGTCGAACGGCACCTGTGCATCCGAGCGCGAGTGTACTCGGACTTACAAGTACTCTTGCGTGGTTCGATGCATTCTTTATTATTGCGATAAGAATGAACTACAACCCGGAAGGATGCGACAGTTGTTTTGGGTGCGGTGGCGGACGGGATAAAAACCTCTTCGCTAGTTGTGCGTCGACTCGCCGTGGCAAACCAACCGTCTGAGATGACGGTTTCTTTGTGTCCTCCTTACGAGCCAGGAGGCCGGGTGTGCGAATTGGTTTTACCTACAATCTGAAGCCTGCCCTCGCCGCGACCACTGCCTCCGATCTTCAAGGCGGCAACGGTTCCGCGTCTCCGGGTGATTCGCTGTCTCCTATCGATCCGCACTACG
>JBFILW010000161.1:0-6404 GCA_041612005.1 Gemmatimonadota bacterium | reverse complement strand
GGTGTCTTCGGTCCTGGCTTCGTGACCGTGCGTCGAAACGGGAAAGTGATGCCTCCCCTCCAGTCCGCCCAGCTCGATCTTGCGTCGATCCCGCTGGTCACTCTGGAGAGGGTCCGGGTCATCCGTCGCGCGACCGGCCTGGAGCTGGAACTCGACGAGAAGCGACATGCGGATCCGGTAGCCTACGCGCGCCTCACGTCGGCCACCGGCGACCCGAGCTTGAAGCTTTTACGGGGCCTATTCACCAACGGTTTCGGCCCCGCTCTCACCGTCGGGTTCGGTATCGATCTGCTAAACGTCTCTCCGGCGCAGGAGGCGAGCAATCAGCTGCACTTCTGGGGTCGCGTCGACTGGATGCCGTTCAACAACCGTTCGGGCCTCGAGTTGGTGTACCACAACGAGCGCATCGAGCGAGGCTCCGGAGATACGCTGAAGGCGGACCGCAACAGTCTGGTGCTTCGCGCGCGCGCCGATATCAGCGACCGGTTTCAGGTCGAGCTGTCCGCGTCGACCAGCAGTCTCAACGCGGACTCAGCGGCGATGTCGGGGGAGGACTCCACCGTTGTCGATGTGAACGAGGCGGCCCTCACCCTCCGGGGCCGCTTCGGCCGGGGCTACGCCCAAGGGGGTGGTCGAGTGGCCAACGGAATCGCCTACCCGAACTTCGTTGGCTGGGTCGATGCGGGCTACGGACTCGCGCCCGGCCTGGTCGTAGAGGCCGGCGGCGAGGTCGGTTCGTGGGACAAGTTCAGTGCCGCATTCGGACGCCTCGGAGTCGCATGGGACCTCCAGCCTGGATTCGACCTCCAGCTCCGCGCCGATGGGGCGGTCGGGACTCGGGGATTGTCCCGCCCGGGTTCACGCAGCGCGGACAGCGTTCATTTCAGCGGCTTTACTGCGGGGGCCAGCGAGCAGTTCGGCCCGTTTCGCTTCGGCCAGCGTTTTGCCTACCAGAACTTGAGTCGCCAGCTCCCCTTCGATGCGCCGTTCGATCGAGCCCTGGTCGTGAACATCCGCAACGTGAGCCTGCCTTCAGTCGAGTTCACGTTCTCCGGTCCGATCATACCGGTAGGAGCGATCATCAAGGGTTGGAGCCCGATCACGCTCGAGGGGTTCTTCCGCAGGAGCTTTCTCCCGAGCGGGAAGAACCTGATCTACGCTCCACAGAATCTGGGAGTCGGCGCCCTCGGCTTCGATCAGGCTTTCCTGGAGGGGAATCTCAGGCTTCACCTTGGGCTCTTCGTCGTTCACCGGGGGAACATGCTGACGGCACGGCCGGGTGATCCCGATCCGGAACCGGCCGGCTCGCTCACGCAGGTGGGCTTCGACTTCTGGTTCGGTATTCAGTCGTTCAGCTTCTGGCTTCGGGTCGATGACATGAACCGACTTATCGTTCAGGATATCGCCGGCGTTCCGTACCCGAAGGACCGGTTCTCGATCGGCGTGAAGTGGGAGTTCTTCAATTAGCAGGTCGCTCTTTGACGATCGTCGACGCGCTTCTCTAACTTGAACCGCCACCATGATACGTAGTATGACGGGATTCGGGGCCGCCAGTCACGAAGGGCGGCAGGTTTCTGTGACGGTCGAGCTGCGCTCGGTCAACTCCCGCCACCTGAAGCTCAACTTCCGGCTGCCGTTTGGAGCCGAGGTGTGGGAGGCTTCTCTCCGCGCACAGCTCGCGGAAAGTCTTCAGCGCGGCCAGGTCGACGTCTCAGTGAGGGTCGACGATCGAACAGAGGGGGCCGGCGTCGAGCTCGATGAGTCCCGAGTCGAGGCGTACATCTCGGCCATTCGGGCAATGAAGGAGCGCTACGACCTGCCCGGGGAGATCGATCTGGCGCTGATGGCGGCGTTCGGACCGCTGCTCCGCGAGGCGAGAGCTGACGTGACCGAGCGGGTCGAAGGTGCGGAGCTGACAGCGGCCGCGAGCGGGGCGCTGGGCGAGCTGACCGCAATGCGCGAGGCCGAAGGGTCGCGACTCGAGGCGGAACTTCGCGACCGCATCGCCGCCGTACGCACGGGGCTGCAGCATGTCGCGCCGCATATCCCGGCCCGGCTGGAGAGGGAACGGGAGCGCCTGCGCTTAGCGGTGGCCGAGCTCACCGGGGGGGTTCAACTCGACGAGGACCGGGTCGCCCGGGAGATCGCGCTGATCGCCGACCGCTGGGATGTAGGCGAGGAGATCGTCCGTGCCGCGGCTCACCTCGACGCGTTCCTCGAGATGCTCGAAACGCCCGTCGGTGAACCGGTCGGCAAGCGGCTCTCCTTCTTGATCCAGGAGCTTCATCGCGAGATCAACACGCTCGGAGCGAAGGCCAACGACCCTCAGATCACGCGCGAAGTGGTTGAGATGAAGAACGAGCTCGAGAAGCTCCGAGAGCAGGTGGAGAACGTCGAGTGAGCAGTGACTCGGGGCAGGCCCCCACATTGTCTCCTGCCGACCTGTTTCCGGTCGTGTTGGCCGGACCGTCGGGGAGCGGAAAGACTACGGTTGCCCGCTCTCTCCTCGCGCGGCGCGCAGACCTCACGTTTTCCGTTTCTGTCACCAGCCGCCCGCCTCGTGAAGGCGAGACCGATGGCCTCGACTACCGCTTCATCTCACGCGCGGATTTCGAGCGCCAGATCGACGACGCTGGCCTGCTCGAGTGGGCCGAGGTGCACGGTGAGCTTTACGGCACGCCACGCAGCAACCTGGCCGCGGCCGTGGACAAAGGAGCCCACCTGCTCCTGGACATCGACGTCCAGGGAGCCCGTGCGGTACGGCGCCTCGTCCCCGGCGTGGTGACGATCTTCCTGCTTCCGCCGACCGCGCGGCACATCGTCGCCCGGCTCGAAGGTCGCGGCACGGAGGACCGGGCGGCGCTGCAGCGGCGCCTGCGCACCGCTGAGACGGAACTGGCCGGGGTCGGTGAGTTCGACTACGCCGTCGTAAACGACGATCTCGATGCGTGCGTTGCCGTGATCGCGGGGATTATCAACGCGGAGAGCTTGCGCGTCGATCGCACTCGCGCGGCGACGGAGAAAGAGGTCGCCGGGATGTTGGAGGAGATTCGCCGGGTCCTGTCAGAGGAGGACCTGAAGGCTTAGTATTACCTGTTGTTCGAGACAGGACCGGTCATTGGTGTTTGCGCTGACAATCAAGAGACGAAAAAGGCGGGAATAGAGAATGAAGGTATTCACTCCGGAAGAGCTCGAAAACGTAGCGGGGAACAAGTACCTGGGAGTGCTGGTGGCGGCCAAGTACGGGCGCGAGCTGAACGCGCTGCCGCTCGAGCGATCCCCCTACGGAGCGGACAAGTTGACCACGATCGCCCTCGAGACGCTGGCTTCGGGCGGTATCGACTACCGTCTGGTCATCCGGCGAACGGGCGGCACGGACTGAGTTGCGCCCGTTTGAGGGTCGCCGGGTGCTGCTCATCGTTTCGGGCGGCATCGCGGCCTACAAGGCAGTATACCTGTGCCGGGGCCTGCGTCAGGCCGGAGCTCAGGTCGATGTGATACTGACGCCGGCCGGCGAACATTTCGTTGGCCGTGTCACGTTTGGGGCGTTGACCGGCCGGCGCGTCTACCGCGACGTGTGGGAAGAGCCGCTCGCTCACGTGACGCTTGGACGCGAGGCGGACATCGCGGTCGTCGCGCCGGCCACGGCAGACATACTCGCGCGCCTGGCGCACGGTTTGGCTGGCGATATGGCGACGGCCACCCTGCTCGCCGCCGCGTGTCCGCTGCTGGTGTGCCCGGCGATGAATGTGAGAATGTGGGAGCACCCGGCCACCCGGCGAAATATGGAAGCCCTACGGGCGGACGGCGTGCATGTGCTGGGGCCGGACCATGGCGAGCTCGCCGAGGGCGAGGTCGGCTACGGCCGGATGGCCGAACCGGACGAGATCCTCGCGAAGCTCGGTCACTTGCTGGCGCCACCGTCTCCGTGGAGCGGCCGCCGCGTTGTCGTAACCGCCGGACCGACCCGCGCTCCGATCGACGCGGTGCGGTTCATCAGCAATCACTCATCCGGTCGAATGGGATTCGCGCTCGCCGAAGCCGCATGGCGGCGTGGCGCGGACGTGGTTCTGATCAGTGGACCAACCGAGGTGGCCCCGCCCGACGGTCCGCGACGCATTGATGTCGAGACCGCGGACGAGATGCTCGATGCGCTGAGAGCCGAGCTGGCCGATGCGTCGGTGCTGCTGATGGCGGCCGCCGTCGGTGATTACCGGATCGGGGCGCCGAGCAACGACAAGATCAAGCGAGAGCAGATGCGCGAGCTGCCGCTGAAGTTGGAAGCCGAAAAGGACCTGCTCACGGAGACGAGCGCTCTGCGCCGCGAGCAGGGCGTATTCACGCTCGGCTTCGCGCTCGAGACGCAGGACGCGGTGGAGAATGGCCGCCGCAAGCTCGACAAGGGGCTGGATCTGATCGCGGTCAACGTGGTGGGACCTGAAACCGGGTTCGGCACATCGACCAACCGGGTGACTCTCGTTTCGCCGTCCGGCGATGCGGAGGAATGGCCGCTCCTGCCCAAGCAGGAAGTGGCGGAGCGCCTGCTCGATCGAATCGAAACCGAGTTCTCGGGCAACTCGAAGTAACGTGGGGGATCTGCTCGGCGGCTATCTGCGGACGCGCATATCGCTTGGAGACGACGAGCTCTACCTGACCACCTTGAGCCGGATCGAGGCGTTGGCGGCGGCGCGCGAGATCGCGTCGGAGCCGGTCGAGGTTGTCCCGGCTGCTCCGGTTCCCGAGATGTCACCGGCCGCGACGTCGCCCGCAGCGGCCGATCCAACAACCGAGCTGGAGCGACTGGCCGCCACCGCGACCAGGGAGCAGATTCTCGCCCTGCCGGACCTCGCCACGCTCGAAGCCGTGGCGCAGAGTTGCACCCGGTGCGAGCTACACGCGACGAGGCGCTCGGTCGTGTTCGGTGAGGGTAGTCCGAACGCCCGCCTCGTGTGCGTAGGCGAGGCGCCCGGCGCCCGTGAGGATGAGACGGGGCGCCCGTTCGTGGGTCGGGCTGGTAAGTTGCTGGATCGCCTGTTGCTGGCAGTCGGATTCCAGAGAGACGAGGTATTCATCTGCAACGTGCTCAAGTGCCGCCCGCCGCAGAACCGGAATCCGCAACCGGACGAGATCGCGGCCTGCTCGCCCTTCCTGCTTCGACAGATCGAGCTGATCAGCCCGCGCGCGATCGTCGCGTTTGGGAGCTTCGCGGCCCAGACGCTCCTTGGCACGCGGGAGTCGATCGGGCGGCTTCGAGGCCGGACGCACATGTATGAGGGCTTCCCGTTGGTGGTCACGTACCACCCGGCCGCGCTGCTTCGAAACTCACGCTGGACGCGAAAGACCTGGGAGGACCTTCAGGGTGCTCGGCGCCTCGTCGACGCGGACCTGACCAATCACTCCGAACCGGCGCTGACACCCGATGGCTGAGTCGACTCTCACCCTCCAGGAAACGCAGTCGTTCGCCGGGCGCCAGATCCCGTGGTCCGAGGAGGCTGAGCTCTCAGTGCTCGGCGCCATGCTGATCGATGGAGACGCGGTGGTCACGGCGGTCGAGCTGCTCGACGACTCGGCGTTCTACCGGGAGGGAAACCGCCGCGTCTTTCGGGCGATGGTCAAGCTGTACGGCCGCCGGGAAGTGATTGACGTCGTCACTCTGACCGACGAGCTGAAATCAGCCGGACAGTTGGACTCGGCCGGCGGGATGGCGTACGTGGCGCAGCTCGTCGACGCGGTTCCGACGGCCGCGAACGTTGAATACCACTGCCGTATCCTTCGCGACAAGGCGATTCTACGCCGCCTCATCGAGTCCGCCACCTCGATCGTGCAGGAAGCGTACACCGTACCGGCGGGCGAAGTAGAGGACGCGCTGGACCGCGCCGAGCAGCGCATCTTCCAGATCGCTCAGGCGGCCGAACGACGCGGCTTCGTGTGGATCAAGGAGATCCTGTGGCCGACCTTCGAGCGGATCGAGGAGCTGCAGCGGAACCCGGGGGCAATTACCGGCGTGCCGAGCGGCTTTCACGACCTGGATCGTCTCACGGTCGGCTTTCAAGCGGGGGACCTGGTGGTCGTCGCCGGCCGCCCATCGATGGGGAAGACCGCGCTCGCCCTCAACGTCGCACAGCATGCCGCGATCGATCACGGAAAGAACGTGGCGTTCTTCTCGCTCGAGATGTCAAAGGAGCAGCTGGTGGAGCGACTGTTGTGCGCCGAGGGCCGGGTCGATTCCGGACGGCTGCGGCGGGGCCGCCTCCAGGACGACGAATACGCGCGGTTGGCGACGGCGGCGGGACACTTGAACACAGCTCCGATTTGGATCGACGACACGCCCTCCATCTCCGCGCTCGAAGTGCGGGCTAAGGCGCGGCGCCTGGCCGCCGAGGTAGGACTGGACCTGGTGGTGG
>JBFILW010000160.1:0-6444 GCA_041612005.1 Gemmatimonadota bacterium | reverse complement strand
GTCGGGGTCGCTCAGCATGTTCCTGAGCTCGAGTGCTCCGAGGTCAACCTCGATGCTGTCCGCCTCGGAGCTGATCTCGGTCAGGATCTCGGGGTCCGGATCCTCCTCGGCCAGCCGGGCCAGTTCGAGCAGGCCATCGACCCGTTCCGACATCGTGGCCCATGGCTCGGTCCAAGCCTTGAGTCGGTTCGACCGATCGATGACTACCTTGGCGCGGTCCGGCTGGTCCCAGAAGTCCGGCTGCGCCATCCGGGCCTCGAGGGTCTGGAGCTCGCTCAACTTGGCAGCTACGTCAAAGATACCCCCTGAGTTCGTCGAGCCGGCTGCGCATCTCCTCCAGGCGCGTGACCTGATCCCCTACCGCCTCCATGTCCTATCGCTCCTTCAGCTCTCTCACCACGGGCACTACCCCGACTAACAGGAACGGGGCCCCCGCACTGCGGATGGCCCCGTCGGGCCGCAACGTAACCGATCGTCGAGCGCGTGGTCAACCCGGCTTTCTCCGCTTTCGCGAGCCACTCCCCTTCTTCTTGCCTACCGGCTTCTGGCCTTTCTTGCCCTGTCGCTTCTCGACCTTCTTGCCTTGCCGCTCCTCGCCCTTCTTGCCTTGCCGCTTCTGGCCCTTCTTCCCACCTCTCGGCCTGGGCTTCTTCCGGCTCGGCGTTTCGGGGGCTTTGTCACCAGGTGCGTCCTGCGTCTCGCCCGCGGCGGAGCGGTGCTCGAGCAAATCGAAGTCGATCTGCCGCGCCTCGCGATCCACCCGGACCACCTGGACGCGCACGCGGTCTCCAAGCTGGTAGCGCTTCTTGGTGCGCCGGCCGCTCAGAGCGTGCTGCTCCTCGTCGAACACGTAGTAGTCATCGCCGAGCGAGCTCACGTGAACGAGGCCCTCGACGTGAAAGTCGTCCAGCAGCACGAACATCCCGAACGCGGTCACCCCGGCGAGCGTACCGTCGAAGTCGTCACCCAGATGGCGCTCCATGAACTGGATCTTCTTGAGGTCGACCGAATCCCGCTCCGCGGCGACCGCCTTGCGCTCCCGCTCCGAGGCTCGTTCGGCGATAGTCTCGAGGCGCTCGACATCCATCTTCCGGGCGCTCTCGGGGTCCGCCAGCCAACGCGACAGCTGGCGGTGGACCACGAGATCCGGGTAGCGCCGGATCGGCGACGTGAAGTGCGCATACGCCGGAGAGGCGAGCCCGAAATGGCGCAGGTTCTGGGCCGAATAGCGAGCCTGCTTCATGCTGCGGAGGGTTGCCGTAGAAACCAGAGTCTCCTGCGGCGTTCCGTCCATCGCGTGCAGCAGCTTGGCGAGATCCTTCGGCTTCAGCTTGCGGTGCGGCAACTGGTGCCCGAAGGTCGCGGCAAGGCCACGGAGGATCTCGATCCGGTCCTCTTTCGGCTCCTCGTGGACTCTGAACAGGATCGGCACGCGCTCAGATATGGCCAGAGATGCAACGGTTTCATTGGCGAGGATCATCATGTCCTCGACCAGCTCGTGGGCACCGAGCCGAAACACACGCTGGATGTCCGTGGGCTCCCCGGCCGTATTCAGCACGACCCGCGCCTCGGGCAGGTCGAAGTCGATGCTGCCGCGACTTTCCCTCTGACGCCGAAGCTTGCGCGAGAAGCCGTACAGCCCGTTGACGGCGGAGGACAGCTCCTCGGAGCCGGCCGGCCCGCCGTCCAGTATTCCCTGCGCCTGGTCGTACGAAAGCCGGTGACTGCTTCGGATGACGGTGCGAGCCAGTCGCGACGCAATGATCTCTCCCGAATTGCCGACTGTAAGAAGGAGAGAGATCGCGAGACGGTCCTCGTCCGGCTTGAGGGAGGCCAGGTCGCTGGAGAGCTCGTGCGGGAGCATGGGAACGACCCGGTCGACGAGATAGACGCTCGTGCCGCGCTCCAGCGCCTCCCGGTCCAGCACGCCTCCCTCCGGTACGTAGTGCGATACGTCCGCGATGTGCACCCCGACCTCAATGCTGCCGTCCGCGGTGCGGGTCCAGGACAGGGCGTCGTCATGATCCTTGGCATCCTCCGGGTCAATCGTGAAGACCAGGCGGTCGCGGAGGTCCTCGCGCATTCCCTCGTCCGCTCGCAGCCCTGCCGCCGCCACGGACTCCGCCTCGCTCGTCACTGCAGCGGGAAAGTCCAGCGGGAGTTGGTGTCCGAGGAGAATCGCCAGCACATCGACGCCTGCCTCACCGGGAGTTCCGAGGACCCTCTCCACTCGGCCGACCGGACTCAGCTCGCGCTCTCCCCATTCGAGCACTCCCACCATGACCATTTGGCCTTCCGTGGCTTCTCCCTCCTCGCCCGGAGGGATGAAGAGGTCGGCGGTCAAAGGGGGCTCCTGAGGAATCACGAACCCGTAGCTCTCTTTGCGGTGGTACACGCCCACGACCTGGTGCCAAGCGCGCTGCAGCACGCGAATGACTCGGCCCTCCGGGTTGCGCCCCGGACGCCGCCGCTCCACCCGGGCCACGACGGTATCGCCCTCGACAGCCGTGGCCAGGTTGTTGCCACGAACAAAGACATCGTCGCCCCCGGGAACGGACACGAAGCCGTCACCGGCACGAGTGATCTGGATCCGACCGACAGCGAGGTTGATGTTGTCGGGAGTCGCGTAGCGGCCGCGACGTCCGCGATAGACGAGCCCGTCGCCCTCGAGCTCGCGAAGCACCGAGCGAAAGCCCCCGTAGGAGTCGTCCGCCACACCCAGAGCCCGCGCCAGCTCCTTGGCCTTGAGGGGTCGGTTGGCGTCCTGACGCAGGTAGGTCAGGATGCGCCCTGCCAGCTCACCGTTCTCTGTCATTGGTCGCTCAGAAGTCGAAGCCGAACGAGAATTGGAATGGTTCGTCGGAATCGAAGGTGGAGAAGTCGTCAAACGTGCGTCCGAGGTTGAGGCGGAAGCGCTTGAAGTCGAGGCCCAGGCCGAGTGAAGCGCCACGGCGGCCCTCTCCGGCCCACGCGTACCCCCCGCGCACGTACAGAATCTTCCGGAATCCGAATTCCGTTCCCACAAAAACTTGGAGATCGTCAAACTCGGACCACGTTTCCTGGAAGTCCGCGGCGACTGTCAGATCCAGATCCGCGTCTTGGCTCCGGTGCCGATCGAAGCCGTTCAACACGTCGAAGTCGCCGCCCAGTCGGAGCCGGGTTGGAGGTGGGTCGGTAACCCCGCTCCCGTTGAGGTCCATGCCCGCTCCCGCATTGGTGAGAGCCAGTCCGATGCTGAGAGCCGGCAGCGACGGTAGGACCGCGACCGCCCCGAGATCGAAGAGAAACGCCGTCGACGTGAAATCGACATTGCCACAGCCTCCGCTGCAGTTGGCGCCGAACTGAACCAGCTTCGCATTGGCGCCGACGTCCAGCCACGCCAGTACCGGAGCGGCCCCAGTGAGAATGAGCGCGCGGTTACCCACGTCGAGTGTGCCGAGTACCGCTCCCGCGTCGTCGGTTGCCTGCAGCGATCCGAGATCGAAGGCATAGAATGCGGCCCCGAGCCTGAAGCGATCCAACTTCAGGATCAGGCCGAGGATATTCGAGTCTGAGCCGAAGTCGTTGGAGTGCATGAAATAGGCGGCGCCCCCCTCCATCGATCCGATCCCGGCGGGATTCCAGAAAACCGACTCCCACTGGTTGGTCGATGCAACCACGGCTCCTGCCATCCCGACGGCCCTCGCACCGACTGGTACCAGCAGGAATGTCGCGGACTCGGTCGCCGAGCTTTTGTCCGACAGGGTCTGCTGTGCCCCGGCCGTGGGAATGCCGAGTGAGAGGCATGCCGTGGCGGCGAGTATCAGTCCGCGCTGCAAGCTCGAAGGGGCTTGTGACACGTCGGAACCTAGTGGGTCGCTAAAACGAGACGGCCTCGTCGATCAGCATGATCGGGATTTCGTCCTTGATCTCGTAGCGCAGCCGGCATGTGTGACAGAGCAGAGCCTGCTCCTCCTCACGATATTCCAGCTCGCCCTTGCACTTGGGACACACCAGGATCTCGAGCAGCTTTTCGTCCAGGGACATGTCACCTCTTTCCGGGCACCGAAGGGAACCCGAGCAGCTTAAGTTTGGCCTCCTGCTTGCGCCAGTTGGCGAGCACCTTTACCCGTAGATCCAGGTAGACGCGCTCGCCCAGCAGCTTCTCGATTTTCTGCCGGGAGTGCGTCCCGATCGTCCGAATCATACGACCCTTGCTGCCGATCACAATGCCCTTCTGAGACTCCCGCTCGACGAAGATCGTGGCGGAGATGTACACCGGCTCCTCTCCCTCCCGGAACTCATCAACCCCTACCGCAACGGCGTACGGTACCTCCTCGGCCAGCTCTTCGAATGCCGCCTCTCGAATGAACTCCGCCGCCAGATAGCGAAGCGAGGCTGTGGATATCTCGTCCTCCGGGTACAGCGGTGGGGACTCGGGGAGGCGCTCGAGGATCGCGTTTCGCAGCTCAGACACTCCGCTTCCGTGAGTGGCGATCGTGGTGCCGGCCCAGGCCCACTGATCGGTCTCGAACTGGGCGAACGTCTCAGCCAACCGTTTCGGCGGCAGGCGGTCGATCTTGTTGAGGCACAGGAGTGCCCCCGCTCCATACGAATCCACAAAGGACCCGGCAGCCTCGATGCTCGCCGGATACCCCGCGTCCACCACGTATACGATGACATCAGCGTCCGCTGCGGCTCGATCCGATTCGGCCAGCATCGCCCGCTGGAGCAGATAGCGTGGCTCGAGGATCCCGGGTGTGTCAATGAACACGGCCTGGTGGCGCTCGTCCGTGTAGATGCCGAGGAGGCGCCTGCGCGTCGTCTGTGGGCGCGGCGTGACGATGCTCAGCGTCTCTTCGACGAGCTGGTTCAGCAGCGTGGACTTGCCGACGTTGGGTAGCCCGATGATCGCGCACATGCCGGCTTTGAAGCCGTCCGCGGTGTCAGGTGTGTGCATGGGGCAATCTCGGGCGGGCCGGGCCCGAACGGAACCCCGACTCGAAACTGAGGCGTGAGTCCGGGCGGGCCTCCTCAGGAGCCGGGCGGATCGACTATGGCGCCGACGAAGAGAATCGTCCCCGACAGTCGTTCGCGGATGACGAACAGGAACGGACGATCGGCCCGGATCGACGGCGGAGCCGATGTTGCCGAGATCGTGACCGACGTCGCTGCCGCCGCCTCGGTCCCTTCCTCGTCGACGTTCACGAATGTCTTCTGGAGAACGCTGCTGATGTAGAGGTCATCTCGTGCATCCGAGAGATTCGTGAAGTTGGCCCCGAGCGGATCGAATGCGACACCCATCCCGAGGGCCGCGAGAGCATCTTTCAGTTGGCGCTCCCATTCGAGCTCGAATCGCGGCATGGCGATGTCGACAGTCTGTTCGCTGAGACCGCCGAGGAGAGTTTCCCATTCCACCTGCGTCAGGCTCGAGATGAGCTCGGCGAGGCTGGAGCTTTGTGACGGGACGACGATCGTCATCGAGAAAGCCTCGCCACCGTAAGGCAGGTCGACGGCCGCGAAACCTGAACCGAAGCTAGCCATGTGGACCCCGCTTCGGTTCATCATCTTCACCGTTTTGGTGCTTCCATCCAGGAGACGGAAGCTGTCGTCGCGGGTATCCGCCGGGTCGAACTGCTGTGTCCATGTTCCCTTGAAGTAGATCGCGTTGATCAGAAAGGCGATATCGAGCGGATCGATCGACTCGACGATCGCGTCGATCCGGCCGTTGGTCGCCGACGAGACCCACGCGTTGATCGCGTCCACCGTGGCCGGGTCGTCGAAATCGCGCTCGCTCACTGCGGCATCGAAGTATACGGACACCGTATCACCAAACGACTGCAGGAACGGGAAACCCTCTCGGAGCCAAACCGAATTGCCGATCCGCATCTCGACCCGGGGGTCGAGACCGATGAGCAGCTCCAGGAGGGTGGCGTAGGCGCTGTTGATCTCGGACATGAGCGACGTATCGAAACCGAGCGTCGCGCGCATCGCCTCGAAGGTCGAGTCGGCGGCTCCATTCAGGGCCATGCCGAGCGCCATATGGGCGCTGAGCGGCGACATGAAGAGGTTGGAGTCGGACTGGGCGGCGTACACTTCGGCCAGCAGCGAAAAGGCGAAACGGTTGCTCGCCGCGATCGTGGTTTGCTCTCCAGCAGTGAGAGAGCGCGGAAGACTCGTAATTCGGCCGGACTCGCCCGGTCCGGATGAGCTACTGCAGGCCGTGAGGGTCAAGGCTGATAGTCCGAGTGCGACGAAACGCTTGTGCATGCGACAGCTCCGGGTATGGTGGGTCCATCCCTAGAACGAATCAGGCCCCGGGGCTTTGACGCCCACGGGGCCCGTATGTGAAGTCGGCGGCGACCTACTCTCCCACGGCGCAGTGCCGCAGTACCATCGGCGCTGAGGGGCTTGACTGCTGGGTTCGGGATGGGACCAGGTATATCCCCCTCGCGAGAGCCACCG
>JBFILW010000159.1:0-6450 GCA_041612005.1 Gemmatimonadota bacterium | reverse complement strand
GCCGCGCTCCTCGCCCAGCACGATCTGAAACGCGATGTTGAGGAGGAGATCCCCGAGCTCGGCCTTCAGGGCATCATCGTTGCCAGCCATGATCGCTTCCGCCGTTTCGTGGGCCTCCTCGAGCAGGTAGGGACGGAGGCTGCGGGCATCCTGGCGCGCGTCCCACGGGCAGTGGAGGCGCAGGTAACGAACCAGAGCCAGCGCTCGGCCTAGAGCGGCGTCGGAAACACGTCCGCTCTCCAGGTGAGGCGGCCTTGAACCGCCTTCGATGTCGTCCAATTTCTGTTGCTCCGCAGTCAGGGGGACGGTATACTAGGCCGGCCTTGAAAACAGTGTCAATCGAAGTCATGCGGCGGGCGTGGGTGGAGGTCGATCTCACCGCGATCCGCAGCAATCTGGCCGCGCTTCGCAGCAGGCTCACGCCGGGCTGCCGCATCCTCCCCATGGTAAAAGCAAATGGGTACGGGCTGGGCGCGTCCCGTGTCTTGCGGGCGCTCGCTCAAGAGAGTCCGTGGGGCTTCGGCGTGGCGACTTGCGAAGAGGGTCTGAAACTCCGGCAGGAGGGTTTCACGGGCCGGGTGGTGGTATTCACGCCCGCGGTCAGGCTGGATTTGGAGGCCCTGATCGAAGGCGGACTGGAGCCGGTGGTCACGAGTTTGGAAGCGTTTCTGGCCCTGTCTACCGTCACGGATTCGGGGACCGGCCCGTTGCCTGTTCACCTCGAGGTCGATACCGGCATGGGGCGCGCCGGGTTGGCGGAGGGGGAAGTGGACAAGTGGGGACCGGTACTCGCGAAGCGACTCGCCCGCGCGCCACTGCGAGTGGTGAGCACGTTTACGCACTTCCACTCGGCCGATACCGATCCCGAGGCTACACATGCCCAGTGGCAGCGATTCGAGACGGCCGTGGACCGGCTTCGCCGCTACGGTATCGATCCTGGGCTTCGACACGCCGCGAACAGTGCCGCCGTTATGCGGTACGACAGCTACTGCGCCGATATGGTGAGGCCTGGGATCCAGCTCTACGGTGGTGGCCGTTGGGCCCCGGCCCCGACCCCGGTCGTGCGGCTCTGTGCGCGCGTGCTCGAGGTACGCGAGGTTCCGCCGGGAGCGACCGTGAGCTACGGGGCGGAGTTCACGACCGAGCGGCCCTCGAAGCTGGCGACGTTGGCTATCGGGTACGGAGACGGCCTGCCGCACCGCCTTGGTGGGCGCGGCAGCGTGGTCCTCGGGGGGCACTCGGTGCCCATGGTCGGTGCGGTGTGTATGGACGTCACCGTAGTCGATGTAACCGATGTTTCGAAGGTGACAGTAGGCGATGTGGCGACGCTTCTCGGGTCGGATGCCGGTACGGGAATCGGGTTGGAGTCGATGGCTGAGGCGTGCGGGACGATCTCGTATGAGATCCTGACCGGGCTGGGATCGAGGTTGCCGAGGGTGGAGCGTCCGTCGGCCGGCACCTCGAACGGCGGAGGGGAACAATGACAGACTTGAGCTCCAACGACGATGCGCTCATGACGGTCGCACGGGATGCGAGGGCGAGGGCCTACGCTCCGTATTCAGGGTATTCCGTGGGCGCCGCCCTCGAGAGCGAGGACGGAAAGCGATACGCCGGCTGCAACGTCGAGAGCGCGTCGTCCCCCGCCGGTCTGTGTGCGGAGCGTGCGGCTCTCGCGGCGGCGGTGAGCGCGGGCCAGCGGCAGTTTCGGCGCATCGCCATTTGCTGTAGCGAGGAGCGCCCGGCCGCGCCCTGTGGTGTCTGTCGGCAGGCGTTGATCGAGTTCGGCGATATCGAGGTGGTGAGCGAGGGAAGCATGGGTGAGCGAAGCACCTGGACACTCGGAGAGCTTCTGCCTCACGCATTCGCCCTTCCTCCGCGAGCGCCACGCTCGCCGTCGGCTGCGTCCACATGAAGAGCCGAGTCGGACATTTCTGGCGCGTCGCCAGGGCCCGGGCGGCAGCCGCTGTCGGTACGATAGCGGCTCTCGGCGGAGCGGCCTGCAGCGGGGAGAGCCTTCTGACGGAGGCGGATGCCTCGAACGCGCCACTACTCGGAAACCAGACAGTCGAAGTCATCCTCCGCTCCAGCGACATGGTCAGCTGGCGCGATACGACGTACCAGGGGTACGCCATTCCCGAGGATGTCCCATTTCAGTTGATCACGAATGAACCGGATCTGGAGGCGCGAACTCTGGTCCGATTCCCCACCTTGCCAAGTACGTTCGAGCTCGACACCCTCAGCTTCACCGTAGACTCTTTTCTGACCGCCAACTTCAGGCTTGTCGTCGATTCGTCCCTGTCGACCGTCGATTCCACCTCGTTCACCGTCGAGGCTTGGGCGCTCGCCCAGAACTTCGACGGTGCGACGGCTACCTGGTCGGACGCGAGTGTAGGGGTTCCCTGGACGACACCGGGTGGTACGCTGGGGGGATTGCTCGGGTCGGTCGATGTGGCCGACATCGACAGCCTGATGCCGCTCGACACAATATTTGTGCCCATCCGGGTGAATGTCGATTCGCTGCTCACGACATGGCGCGCCAACGGTGGGGAACAGGGGGTGGCGTTCCTGGTCTCGGCCAACAACGAATTGCGCCTCAGGAACATCGCGATCCGGATGAGGGCCACTCTGGTCGAGAAGGACACGGTGGTCCAGTTTCTCCGCAGTCCGAATCCATCGACGTTCATCTACGATCCGCCCCAACCCGGCATCGGTCTTCCCCTCCGAGTCGCCGGGCTGCCGGCCAACCGTTACTACTTCGACTTCGTGCTTCCAGACACCTTTGACGGTGTGCCGTTGCGTGGCTCGACCATCAATCTTGCCGAGCTGTATTTCAAGCCGTTCCCGCCGCCATCGCCGCCGTTCGCGCTGGAGCTGCCGATCGCGGGACGTGCCTTCTCACTCCTCGCCGATCCGTTCCAGTTCGGTCCGGGCACGCCGATCGGGCTTTCCGTCGCAGATCTCGTATTCGATCCCGATTCCCTGGCTTCCGGCGGCCCGATCACCGTCCCGGTCACCTTCTTCATTCAGAACTGGGCCAACTCGCCGCCCGGGCAGGAGCCCAACCTCCGTTTCGGCGTCAAGGCTCAGCCCGACGGCATCACGATCCAGTTCTGGCAATTCGGGTCGGCTGAGAGCTTGCCGCTCAGGCAACCGCAGCTTCGCATCCTGGTCACACCACCTGCCCGCTTCGTGCTCCCGTGAACGGCACGGCCCGATCGCTTGCGGTGGGCCGGGGTGCCGCCGGCCGCTGGCTCATGGTGAGCCTGGCAGCAGTCCCGCTGCTTGTTCCCGCCCAGCGACTGCAAGCGCAGACACCGTTCACCGCTATCGGATTCGGCTACCCGGCGCTGCCCATCGATGGCCGGGCGTCGGCGCTCGGTCAGGCTTCCGTGGCTTTGCTGGGCGGCTCGTATTCGCTTACGAACCCGGCGGTCGTGACCGAGTTTCGTGGACTTCACCTCAACGCCTCTTTCACCGGCGAGGCCGTGAGCGTCAAGTACCCGAGTATCAGCGAGGGCATCAACCGCGGCTGGCTTCCGGTCCTGCGTGGCGTCGTTCCCATCGGTCGGAGCAGCGTGGTCGCTGTCGGACTTGGCAGTAACCTCGACCAGGACTGGGGCGTCGTGTTTCGCGACACCCTGAGCTCGACGCTGGGCACCTTCCCGTTCGACGAACGGCGCGAGAACGACGGTGGTCTCAGCAGTCTCGACGTGACCTTCGCACGGCGTATCGGTTCGTTGTCGGTCGGGGCGGGACTCCAGCGCCTGACCGGCAACCTCAGGCAGACGGTGTTCCGCACCTTCGAGGCGGACACGGCCGGCCTCGGTCGGACGCCTCTCCCGGTGCGTGACTTCGCCCAGGTCTCATATGGGTCGTGGCGATTCCTGGGGGGACTCACGGCCAAGCTCAAGGAAACGGTGATGATCGGCGCTCAGATTGCGTTCAACACCGACCTCAAGGCGACGCGCGACACGACCGGTGTGACCGCGAGCTTCGACCGGCCCCTGGAGCTCGGTGTCGGTGGCAGCGCTCGCATTTCGCCACGGTTTCTGGTCGCGGCCAGCGGTGGATGGACCAACTGGTCAAAGTCGAACAAGTCGTTCAGCACGGTCAGGTCCGCCGACACCTATTCCCTCGGAGGCGGACTCGAGTATTACGGCGTGAGATTCATCTCGCTCGACATCCCGCTGCGCATTGGATACCGCTGGACGGAGCTTCCTTTCGTCATTCAGGGGAAGAAGCAGTCGTCGGAGTGGGCTGCGACCTTCGGCCTCGGCACACGCATCGCGAGCGGCGCGGCAGCGTTCGACTTCGGGTTCGAGTGGGGACAGCGGGGCGATCTCCCGACGACCGGAGCCGAGGAGTCGTTTTTCCGGACTACTCTCTCGATCAGCCTCAGGCAGTAGGGACACGGGCGTGTTGAGGGTATCATGATAATCCTCCTTAGACTCGAGCCGGCACGATGAGCGAGCTCGTCCAGCTACGGCGAACTCACGGTGCGGCGCGCGTGTCCCGAGCCGCCGCGGTTCCGGCTGGCAGAAGCGTCTATATCGAGACGTACGGCTGCCAGATGAACATCAACGATACCGAGTTGATGGCTGGCGTCCTGGCGGACAACGGCTTCGTGCCGGTGGACGAGCCGGCCTTGGCCGATGTGATCCTCCTCAACACCTGCGCGATCCGGGAACATGCGGAGCAACGCGTGCTCGGCAGGATCGGCGAGCTGCAGCGCCACCGTCGCACCAGACCCGGGCTCATCCTCGGAGTGACGGGCTGCATGGCGCAGCGGATTGGCGATGACCTCCTGTCCGGCGGGCGAGGCGTCGATCTCGTCGCGGGACCCGATGGTTACCGAAAGATCGGCGAACTGGTCGAGGCCATGCAGCTCGGTGGTGTAGCGCGGGGACAGTCGCTGCTCACCCTCGACGAGACCGAGGACTACGAGGGGCTGCACTCCGTGCGCCGGCAGGGCGTGATGGCTTGGGTGACGGTCCAACGCGGATGCGACCACCGCTGCACTTTCTGCATTGTGCCATACGTGCGCGGCCCGGAGAAGAACCGGGCCCCCGGGTCGATTCTGAAAGAGGTCGAGGAGGCGGTGGGGCAGGGCTACACCGCCGTGACGCTGCTCGGCCAGACGGTGAACTCGTATCGATGGGAAGACTGGAGCTTCACACGCCTGTTGCGGGAGGTGAGCCGGGTGCTCGGAGTCCGTCGGGTCGGCTTTACCTCACCGCACCCCAGCGACGTGACCGAGGAGCTCCTCGAAGTGATCGGCTCGGAGCCAACCGTCTGCCGTCAGCTGCATCTGCCCGCGCAGTCGGGCGCCAACCGGATCCTCAAGCGGATGGTGAGGCGGTACAGTGTCGAGTCGTATCTGGATACCGTCGATCGCGCTCGCCGGCTGGTTCCGGGGATCGCGCTCAGCACCGACCTCATCGTCGGCTTCCCGGGCGAATCGGATGATGATTTCGAGGCGACGCTGGATCTCGTCCGCCGGGTCCGGTTCGAGGAAGCCTACCTCTACCGCTACTCGCTGCGCGCTGGAACGCCGGCCGAACGGTTTCCGGCTACCGACTTCATCCCTGACGATGTGGCACAGAGCCGGCTGGAGCGGCTCATCGAGCTGCAGCGGCGGATTCAGGCCGAAGTGGCGCGCTCGGAGGTCGGTTCGCTGGCGGAAGTCCACGTCGAGGGGGAGGCGAGGACCGCGGGAGACATGCTCGGGCGCACCGATCGCAACCGCATGGTTGTGTTCAGCGGAACGGCGGATCTCATCGGCCGCTACGTCACGGTCCGCCTTACTGGCACGACGGGGGCGACGTTCACCGGCGAGCGGGCGGCGTGAGAGGCTGGTCCCGCTTCCTCACGATCGCGCTGAGCGCCGCGTTTGCCTTTCTGTTCGCGGTGCAGAACGGTCGGGAGCTGGTCAACGTTCGCCTTGGGCCCTTCACGTTCCGCGGGGCATCGCTGCCGGTCGTCGTGTTCGGCGCCATACTCCTTGGCATGATCGTGGTGTTTATTGTCGGCCTGCGGGCGGACATGCAGGCTCGGGTGATGATGCGCAGGTACCGGGAGAGTCTGGACCGCCGCGACTGATCGCTGACTGACGGGGGTGCGACTCGGCCCCCTGTTTCTCGCCGCGGCCGCCCTCACCGGCGGCGAGCTCCTCGCGCTTGCGCGCGATAACCCGCTTCCGGTCCCACCCGCTCTTCTGATCACAGCGGCCATCGGGGCGTCGTTGCTCGGCTTCCGGTACTGGCAGGATCGGCAACCGGGCGGCGGTTGGAGTCGCTCGACCCCCTTCATGTTGAGCATCGCGGCGTGCGCCCTCGCCGGCCTCGCCCTCGGCGGAGCGGCCGCACGTTCGAGCCAGGCCTCCTGCGCGGCCCGGTTGGCGAGCGGTGACAGCGTTCGCGTGACCGGCCGTCCGCCGAGACCCATTCCCGG
>JBFILW010000158.1:0-6476 GCA_041612005.1 Gemmatimonadota bacterium | reverse complement strand
CTGCCCGAACGAGAGCTGCGCGAAGGAATGGCGTGACCGACGTGTACGCCTGACCGGCGCAGAACGTGCCCGGATTCACTCGCGATCTGCTCACCGGTGCCGCACGGGCGTTCGACATCCTTCTCCCGCCGGCATGCATCGGCTGTGGGGTCGGCATGGAGAGCGGCGCGCCGCCCGTTTGTCCGCTGTGCTGGCGCAAGCTCGGCCGGATGCACCCGCCGTGGTGCCCGACGTGCGGCGTCACCCGCCCGTTTGATGTACGATTGCCGGACACCGGCAGCTGCGGCGAGTGTCTCGAATGGGGAACGCTTCGGGCAGCGGCGCCCTTTCACATGGACGGGATGGCCACCCGCCTCGTGCATGCGCTCAAGTTCGACGGTTGGCGCGGATTGGCACCTCAGATGGCCCGAGCCATGGTCCGGCCGGCGCGTCGCCTGACAATGGATCAGCCGCGCGCGCTCGTGCCCGTACCACTCTCCGCGGCGCGGCAGCGAGAACGTGGATTCAATCAGGCGGAGCTGCTGGCGCAGGGTCTTGCGGACGAAACTGGGTGGGCTTTAGTTAACTTGCTCCGGCGCGGTCGAACGGGCGAACAGCAGGCGCGGCTTGGCCGGCGCCGGCGAGCCGCCAATGTGCGCGATCTGTTCGAAATCGATCGGAGCGAGCGGACGGACGAGTGGAGTTCGGTGCTCGTGGTCGATGACGTGGTGACGACCGGTGCGACGGCGGCCGCGTGTGTCGCCGCGCTTTCGGCGGCGGGATTCGACTGTGACGGCGTGGTGAGCTTTGCTCGCGCGTCACGACCGATGGACGCGCGACGCTGAGGGTTCCTGACGCCGGTAAGCAATATCAAACCAAAGGAGCAGAGATGTCCGTTCGAGTTGCCATCAACGGTTTCGGGCGCATTGGACGTTGCATAGTCCGCGCTGCCGACAAAGCAGGCTGGGGCGATCTGGAGCTCGTGGCGATAAACGACCTCACTGACGCCGAGACGATTGGGCACCTTCTGCGCTACGACTCGGTGCACGGGCGGTTCGACGGCACGGTAGAGGTAGACGGCTCCGATCTGATCGTGAACGGGAAGCGCATCAGGGTGCTGTCGGAGCGCAATCCGGCCGAGCTGCCCTGGAGTGAGCTCGGCGTACGGATCGTGTTCGAGGCGACCGGGCTGTTCCGGGCCCGCGAGCAGGCGGCCATGCACCTGAAGGCCGGGGCGGAGAAAGTCATCATCACCGCGCCTGCGAAGGAGCCGGACGTCACGATTGTCCTGGGAGTGAATCAGGATGTGTACAATCCGGAGAAGGACGACGTGATCTCGAACGCAAGCTGTACGACGAACTGCGTTGCGCCGCCGGTCAAGGTACTGCTCGACCACTTCGGCTTCGAGCGCGGCCTCATGACCACGATACACAGCTACACGAACGACCAGAGGATTCTCGATTTTCCGCACAAGGACCTCCGTCGCGCGCGAGCCGCGGCTGTCTCGATCATTCCCACCAGCACCGGAGCCGCGAAAGCGACGGGCCTCGTGATTCCCGCCGTGGCCGGCAAGATCGACGGCATGGCGATGCGGGTTCCGACACCAAACGTGTCGATCGTCGACCTGGTTGCCGACCTCGGCAAGACGGTGACCGCAGACGAGGTCAACGCAGCTTTTCGGGAGGAAGCCGACGGGAAGCTGAACGGCATTCTCGAGTTCTGTGACGAGCCGCTGGTCTCGGTGGACTTCAACGGCGGCATCGCGAGCTCGGTGATCGACGGTCTCTCGACCGCTGTGATCGATGGTTCGATGGTCAAGGTGATCTCGTGGTACGATAACGAGTTCGGATATTCGGCCCGTTGCGTCGACCTGGCGAACTTCGTGGCCGAGAGGCTACCGGCGCACGCGACGGCCTGACCCGATCCGGATGAAACAGTCCATTTCCGACCTGAGGCCGGAGCAGCTTGCCGGCCGCCGCGCTCTCGTGCGTGTCGACTACAACGTACCGCTGGATGAGAACGGGACGGTGCAGGACGACACGCGCGTCCGAGCCACGATTCCGACCCTCCGGGCGCTCAGGGCGGCTGGAGCGCGTCCGGTGCTTCTCTCGCATCTCGGGCGCCCCAAGGGGGAGCCCGATCCGCGTTTCTCGCTGCGACCGGTGGCTTCGCTATTGGCTGATCTCACCGGAACCGACGTCCAGTTTGTCGCCGCTGCCGATTCGGACGAAGCAGCCGATGCGAGCAGGAGCCTGGGCGACGACCAGATCCTGCTGTTGGAGAACACGCGGTTCCTGCCGGGGGAAACCAGCAATGACCCCGGGCTCGCGCGGCGTTTCGCAGCGCTTGGCGATCTGTTCGTGAACGATGCCTTCGGCTCGACCCACCGAGCGCACGCATCTGTCGTGGGCGTTACGGAGTTCTTGCGTCCAGCGGTTGCGGGGCTTCTGGTCCGCCGAGAGCTGGAGGCGCTGGGAGCGCTGCGTGCCGACGACCTGCCGCGTCCGTTCGTGATCGCGTTTGGCGGAGCCAAGATCGCGGACAAGATTCCGCTGCTGGACTTCTTCCTCGAGCGAGCCGACAAGTTGCTGATCGGCGGGGCCATGGCCAACACCTTTTTGCGTGCGGCCGGCCATGCGACGGGAAGGTCGCTGGTCGAAGAGGATGCGCTCGACCAGGCGCGGGCGCTCATGGAGCGCGGGGGCGATCGCCTGGTTCTTCCCGTCGACGTGGTCGTTGCTCCCGCGCCGGATGCGACGGGCGACGATATCGCCGTTGTGGACGCCACCAGGATTCCCGGAGACCAGGCCGCATTCGACATCGGGACCGTCGCCCGTTCCGAGTACGCGCAGGGGGTCGAGGCAGCGCGCACGTTTTTCTGGAACGGCCCGATGGGAATGTTCGAAGAGCCAGCGTTCGCCGCGGGAACGTTCGAGATCGCGCGGGCCGCTGCACAGGCTACGGGCGCGGGTGCCTTTACCGTCGTCGGCGGCGGCGACTCGGCGAGCGCGATTCATCAGGCCGGGCTCGCGGATGCCGTCTCGCACGTGTCCACGGGTGGAGGTGCCGCTATGGAGTACCTGGCTCACGGATCACTACCGGGAATCGAAGCGCTGGACGAGGTTGGATGAAGGACGAGAGACAATGAGTGACCGGCGGCCGCTATTCGCGGCAAACTGGAAGATGTACAAGGGACCGACCGAAACACTGGAGTTTGCGCGTCGGTTCGTCGAGCAGTACGCGCCGCACGAAGACCGGGACGTGTTGATCTGTCCACCTTCCATCAGCCTCGTCGCGCTGGTTGAAGCGTTCGGCTCCCGCGCCGATCTCGGAGTCGGAGTCCAAGACATACATCAAGAGGTCGAGGGTGCGCATACGGGCTCAATCTCGGCCGGGATGGCGGCGGACGCGGGAGCCACCTGGGGCCTGGCCGGGCACTCGGAGCGGAGGCGCGAGTTCGGCGACACGGACAGCATGGTGGCGCACAAGGTGGTCCGCCTGCTCGAGGCTGATCTGCGGCCGATCGTGTGTGTGGGTGAGACTCTCGACGAGCGGGAAGCCGGCGACCTTCACGCCGTTCTGGCTCGCCAGATCGCCGGCGTTCTGGACGTGGTCGAATTGGGTCAGGCCTCCCGCCTCTGCTACGCCTACGAGCCGGTGTGGGCGATCGGCACGGGCCTTACCGCCGAGCCCTCGGACGCGGCGGAGGCGCACGCAATCATCCGGGCCGAGATCGCGGGTCACACCGGCGAGGGGACAGCGACTGCGGCGATCATCCTCTACGGCGGAAGCGTAAAGCCCTCGAACATCGAGAAGCTGATGGCGGCAGAGGGAGTAGATGGGGTTCTGGTCGGCGGCGCCAGCCTCGATCCCGGCAGCTTCAGCCAGATCTGCTCCGCGGCGTAGCTCTCGGCCGGCCGCCAGGCAATAGGCGTCTGCGTTGACGCGCCATGGCGCCGGGATCTATTATTAGGAGGTCGAACGCTGCGGAAATACGGCGTCGGCGATCGTTCGAGGCGCGTGCCCGTGCGGCCTGCGCCTCTTTTTCTCATTAGCGTACCGGTAGCGATACATGTTCGGGTTTCTGCTCGTAATAATGATCCTGATCGCTCTTCTGCTGATCGTCATCATTCTGATGCAATCAGGGAAGGGCGGAGGCCTGGCGGCCGAGTTTGGCGGGGCGTCGTCCTCCACCGACTCCTTCATCGGCGGCCGGCAGGCCGCGAGCCTCCTCACGCGGCTGACCTGGATTGGGGGGGGCGTGTTCATGTTTGTCGCCCTGGTTCTCTCGGTGCTGTCCAGCCGGAGCGTCGGCGCCCCCGAGTCCATTCTGCGCGGGGAGTTCGGCGCCCAGGTGCCGGAAGCCCCGACCTCGGTGCTCGAGTCGGAGGCGATCGGCGGCCAACCGGCGCAGGATGGTGACGCGCCCGCCGCTGCGCCGGCAGGGGGTGCGGGTCAGGACGCCGACGATACGGATCCCGGCGACTAGGCGCCGATTTCGCGCGACATCAGTCGACCGGAGGAGGCGGGCGGCTCGGCTTGAACGGTTCCTCCGAAGGCACGTCGAGGAAGTCGGTGAAACGCCCCTTGTCGACTTGTTTTTCGATCCACTCCGCAAAGCCCGACTCCACGAGCCCTTTCGAGCTCTTCCCCTCGGACGCGGTGCGCGTAGCGAGCAAGTTCGCGTATTCGTTCTTCGGGTGGTCGGCGTGACCCCGCACCCAACGCCACTCGATCCGATGGCGAGCGGCGGCATCGGCGGCTTCGCGCCACAAGTCCAGGTTTTCGATCGGACCGCCCTTTCGTCGCCACCCGCGGGCCGCCCAGGGATGGATCCACTCCGTCATGCCGCGAATCAGGTACTGGCTATCGGAGGTGAAGACCACATCGCTCGGCCGCTTGAGAATCTCCAGACCGAGGATGGCGGACATGATCGCCATGCGGTTGTTTGTCGTGTCGGAGTCGAAGTGATAGTAGTCTCTTCGGCGCCAGCCGCGTCGGGAGTCGAACGTCTCGATCATGCCGGCCGCTCCTCCGGGGTTGGCGGAGTCACGGAACTGGTTTCCGAGGCAGGATTCATCGGCGAAGATCCAGATCAGTGTGTCGCGCTTGCCGGCCATGGATCACATGGAGTACGAGAAAAGACAACCTGTCGAATGAACACCGACAAGAACGGAAGGTACTCGTGAGCCTCGCGCAAGGACCGAGCGGTTATCTGCTCCTCGAGGACGGCAGCCAATTCAACGGCTGGCTTGCCGGCGATCTATCGGGAGGCTGCGGCGAAGCCGTGTTTACCACGAACATGACCGGTTACCAGGAAGTGCTCACCGATCCGTCTTACTCCGGCCAGATCGTGGTGATGACCGCTCCGATGGTCGGGAACTATGGGGTCACGGCGGCGGATGCGCAGTCGCGCCGGCCTTGGATCGGCGGATTCGTCGTGCGGGAGCTGTCGCCTTTTACATCCGGGTGGCGAGCCGACACGTCTCTCTCTGCATACCTGGACGAGCACGCGATCGCGACCATCGTCGGTGCCGACACGAGGGCGGTCACGCGCCGTATCAGAGAGGTGGGAGCGATGCGGGCCGTGATCTGCCCCGCCGAAGTGTCGACGGAGGACGCGCTCGCGCGACTGCTCGAAGAGCCTTCGATGACCGGCCGCGACCTGGCCTCGCGCGTCTCGATCGAGGAGGCGTACGAGCTCGCAGCCATCGGCGATGATCTCGGGCTGGTGCTCTGCCTTGACTACGGTGTTAAGCAGCAGAGCCTGGAGCTGATCCGCGGCGAGGGCTTTCGAGTTCGGGTCGTGCCTGCCGCGACCCCGCTCGAGGAGATGCTGGCGCTGGCGCCGACCGGAGTGTTCGTTTCGAACGGGCCCGGCGATCCCGAGGCGGTGCCGGGAGCGACAGAGCGCCTGCGCGGCTTGAGCGATGCCGGGCTGCCTGTGTTCGGGATCTGCCTTGGCCACCAGCTTCTCGCCCGCACCTTTGGTGGCCGCACGTTCAAGCTTCCCTACGGTCACCACGGCGGCAATCACCCGGTCCGGAATCTCGACACCGGCGTGATCGAGATCACCTCCCAGAACCACGGTTTCGCTGTCGAGGAAGCGGACGGCGAGGTTGCGGGCTCCTCAGCGCTCCGCGTCACGCACCGCAACTTGAACGACGGGACGATCGAGGGACTGGAGCACCGGGAGAGGCCGGTGTTCGCGGTACAGTACCACCCCGAATCCGCCCCGGGCCCGCACGACAGCCGCTACCTGTTCGAGAAGTTCGTCGGAGCGATGAGCGCAACTTAAGCAATCGCAACCGGTTGACAGCGTTCCGCGCTGGACGGTAGCTTCACCGTCGGACCCAAACCCTGGACGGTGTCGTGGCTGAGCACAGACGCTCCACAATCCTGAGCATCGTTCTGCTGCTGGCGGTATTCGGAGGCGGTGTCTTTCTGGCCAGTCGGGCGCTGGTCAACCGAGCTGCGCCGGTCATCCGGGGAGCTCG
>JBFILW010000157.1:0-6527 GCA_041612005.1 Gemmatimonadota bacterium | reverse complement strand
GCTGATCGCCGGCACCTACACACCAATCCTGTGGATCGTCTTCGACGGTTGGGTGCGCTTGGCGAGCCTTGCCGCGGTATGGGGGATCGCGCTGATCGGGATCACGCAAAAGGCGTTCGTGCCCGGGGTACGGAATTGGTTCTCGATCAGCCTCCAGATGGTCCAGGGCTGGATCGCCATCCTGCTCTTTCCGATGTTGTTCGCGCGGCTCCCGCTCTCAGCCGTGGCGCTCACGGTGCTGGGCGGCCTTCTCTACAGCGTCGGCATGCTGTTCGTGGTTACCAAGCGCCCTCGCCTGTGGCCGCGCGTCTTCTCCTACCATGAGGTGTTCCACATCCTCGTGGTGGCCGGTAGCGCCGTGCACTACGCGGTCACGTACTGGTGGATCGCGCCGCTCGCGGTAGCCTGATGTCCCGGATCGACGGCCAGTGTATCAGATCCCGATTGCCGCTCGATCTCCCAGCTCCGACGCCGAAACCCCGGCGTACTCGTCGAATTCGCGCGGATCCCTGGATGCGATTGCATCGGGCACCCGCTCGAGCAGACGCCTGAACGAGTCATTATCCAGCGACTCAATGAGCTGTGCAAAGTCCTCGGCTTCCGGTTCGACGGGCAGATTCTCCCGATATAGGCGAACGACGGCCTTCAGCATTGGCAGATAAGGCTCGAGCTCGGTTGTGGTCGATTCGGCCGTGCTGTCGATCCACCCGACAGGTACGCGCGCAATCGATCCCGGACTGTCGAGCTGAGCCCGCAGGAGGTACTCGATGTCGAAGGCGAAGCCGTTCTCGCGCGTGTCTTCGATCCAACTCCGCAGGTGATCGGCCCGAAACGCCTTGAAACCGCACTGCGTATCCACGATGCCGCCGAGCTGCGGCAGCAGCCGCTTCCACAGGTAGATGAAGAGTCGGCCGCGTGCGTCGCGGCTCGATTCCTTCACGACGACCGACTCAGCTTCGCGACGTGAGCCGATCGCGGCGTTCATCGAGTTCGCCGCGATGGGATGGACGAGAAGACCCGCCTGCGAGAGGTGCGTGGACAGATCCGCGTCCGTAAAGAGAGCGATGTGCGCGCCGGCCCGCACTTGGCGGACGGCGTGCCAGAGGCCGTAGCGAATCGCGCCACCCTTCTGACTGTCCTCCGTCGTGGTCAGGCCGGTAGCGATCGGCAGACGCTGCCGGATCGCGTCCTCCAGGAAGAGCACTTGTGCCACGTCCTCGCCGCCCGAGTTCTCGAGCACGAGCTCGGCGAGCCGTCCACTGTTCTCCGGACATCCGTCGTCGACGATCGTGAGGTCCCAACCGTGCTGGGGGAAGGGGTCGAACAGCCAGCGGAGCTGATCCAGTTTGCGCCGCAGAAAGTCCTCCCCGTGCGGATGCTCATCGCGGGTGAGGATTCGGATGTTCTCTTTGTAGACGGCAAACACGACTGACAGGTGTACGGGCTCTTTCAGGTCCCGAAGGCATTGCCTGCTGAGGGCGAGCTTGAGCGACAGACGGGTTGCGACCGGCAGCGCGGTCGCATGCGAACCGGAGATCCGCTCTCGAAGACTGGCGACATCCGGGTCCGTCGCCTCGAGTGACTCCGCGGTGGTCCGCACCCAATCGAGGTGGTCCGGGCGGGTGAGATCGATCGGATTCGGTGCACGGCCCCCGGCTTCTCTCTGCAACGAGGTGAGTTCGTTCATTCGTACAGGATACGACTCCGATAACGTCGCTGGCGACGCTGTTGCTCCACGCCCCGGCCGCGTACAGCTTACGACCGACCACTGACGGTCCAGGCACTTAGACGCGAACCACGCAGTCACGAGGATTGACCATGGATAAGCAGACTCTGGCGAAGAACCTGAACGAAGACCTGGCCGGCGAGCTGAGTGCAATCATTCAGTACATCACGTACGCCGCGAAGGTGACAGGGCCATACCGACCTCAGCTATCTGGCTTTTTCCTAACCGAAGTGGCCGATGAGCAGATGCACGCCCAGTACCTGGCCAACAAGATCGTTGCGCTGGGCGAGGAGCCCACGACGACTCCGCGGCCGGTGCCGGCGGCCAAAAACAACAAAGAGATGGTCGAGGCGGTTCTGGCCGCGGAAAAGCAGGCCACAATCGACTACACACAGCGCGCCAAGGAAGCAGAGGCGGCCGGTGACAAGGGGCTCGCGGTGCAGCTCGAGGACATGGTGCGCGACGAGAGCGGTCACGCCGAGGAGACCGAGCGCATCCTGCGAGACTGGCCACTGTAGCGACCGACGTGCGTTTCGACTCATTATTTTCCGAACTAAAAAAACGGCGCGTCGTGCGCGTGGCGATCGCCTACGCGGTGGTCGGATGGGTGCTCATTCAGGTGGCCGAGATCGCCTTCGAGGCGTTCGAGCTCCCGGCCTCGGCGCTGCAGGTCGTCATCATCGCCGTCGCCGTCGGCTTCCCGGTCGCACTGGTGCTGTCCTGGCTGTTCGACATCACGCCAGGCGGAATCAAGCGCGCCGCGGACAACGTCGAGGACACGGCGACCCGACGGGCTCAACGGCCTCTGTGGCGGATGGTGGCAAGTCTGGCCGTGATCGCGGTTCTTGGCTGGGGCGCGGCGACGCTGATCCGAAGCACCATGGCAGGGCCCGACTTCGGCGATCCGCGCAAGAGCATCATCGTGTTTCCGTTCGAGAACCAGACAAGCTCGCCGGACCTCGATTATTTGCAGGAAGCGTCGGCGAACTTGCTCGGCCTCGCGATCGGGCAGTGGGACGATATGCGGGTCTACGACGATGAGCGGACCGGGTCTCTGCTCCGGAAGCGCGGCGTCGAGTCACCCCGAGACATCGACTTCGAGACCGCCCGGGACCTCGCCCTCGAGGTAGAGGTCGGGACATTCATCCTCGGCGCGATGCGGCTGGAGGGCTCCGGTGATTCGCTGAAGATCGAGGCCAAGGCATACGACACGCCCAGCGGAGATCGCCTCGCCATCTATGAGGCCGTGGCGCCAGCGGACGGTGACCCTCGCGTCGCCTTTGACGAGCTCGCGGCCCGCATCCTGAGCGTCAGCGGAGCCCCTCCCGGCGAACGTCCGGATTTGCTGGCGCAGACAACCCACTCTCTGGACGCGTACCGGGAGTACGTGATCGGGTCGCGCGCCCTGCAGCTGCTCCAGACGGACTCGGCGGGCGTCCACCTGCGCCGTGCGGTGGAACTCGACTCTACATTCGCGCTGGCCTATCTGCGTCTGGCAGAGCTTGACGGCTGGATCGGGATCGAGCGTGATGAGGAACGGCGGAGCGGGTACATCGCCAAAGCAGTTGCCAACAGCGCCAACCTCCCGCCCCGCTATCGGGCACTGGTTCAGTTCCACGAGGCGTTCGTCGGCGAGCGGTACAGTCGGGCGAGGGAAATTGCCGGGGAGATGATCAGCCGGGATTCGACCGATGTGGAGGCGTGGTACCAGTTGGGCGAGGCGCATTTCCACGCTAATCCCGACTACATCCCGCACGCCGACACGATGGGGAACATCGGCACCGCCCTGCACGCGTTTCAGAAGACACTGGCCCTCGATTCGGCCTACGTGCTTGCTTACCTGCACATCATCGAGTCGCTGAACAGCTGCCGATGGGCTAACCCGTGGCTCTGCTTGGCGGACTCGGCCGTGTACGCGTTGTCCAACGACGAGGTGATCGAGAGCTACGGGCAGGATGTGGCCGATTCGATCCGTAGCGCCGCGTCCGATGAACGACTGGATGTCGCGTACGGCTGGACGGTCGCGGCTCCGACCTCCGCACGCGCGCGCTCGACACTGACCGAGCTGCTGCTCGACGCCGGACGGATCGCGGAGGCACGGGAGCAAGCGGCGGTATTCGAGGCGCAGGGGGACACCACGATCGCGCTGGGTTGGCGTGCCCGCGCTGCTTACGAGCAACAGGACTACGGAGCTGCCGCCGCCGGCATGGCTGAGGCCGTGAACCGCGATCCGAGCCAGCTTCGGGGCTTGGTATCCAGCCTCAACCCGGAACTGATCCTATTCACACTTTCGGCGGGCGCCCGCCTGGGCGAAGCCATCGGCTTCATGCGGTCGGTGTTGCCCGGGATCCCAGGAGACACGGTCAGGGGCGCGGGCGACTTCCCGTATCACAAGAACGACCTGGCCACCCTGCTGGAGCTGGAGGTCGTGGCGCTCCTCGGCGGCGGAGGCGAGATCACGGCCGCCATGGCGAACAACTGGCTCGACGTTCTCGATTCTGGCTACGGACCGGGGAGCAAGGACCACGAGGATCGCTGGGAAAACGCCAGCTCGTTGATTCTCGGGGCCTACCTGGCCTCCCGGGACACGGCGCTCCTGGGCCGCTTCCTGGCCAACATCGACACCACCGCCTCGCGGACCTGGCGGGCGATGGATGCGCACCTGGCTTTGGAGCGAGGCGATTCACTCGCAGCCCGCTCGAGAGTGGACACCCATTTCCGCGGTCGGGATGATCTCGAGTTGCGCGGGAGCTTCGGTGCGATGCGGCTGTTCGCGTGGGCGGACCTACTCGCACGGCTCGGGGAGCGCGCGGACGCCGTCGAAGCGTTCGCCCTCTACGACGGGGAGGTGAGGCACGAGACCTCGGCGCCGCTCCAGGTGCGCTCATGGGCGGAACGGGGCGCGCTGTACGAGCAACTCGGTGAGACGGAGCGTGCGATCGAGATGTACGAGCGCTTCATCGAGGCGTGGCAGGAAGGGGACGACATCGTGCAGCCCTCCGTCGAGACTGCACGACAGCGGTTGAGCTTGCTGCGCGGGTGAGAGTATGAAGCGCGAAACGATCTTCTGCGTCTTGGCCGGGGCCTGGCTTCCGGCAGTTGCCGCTGCCCAATCTCCGCAGCCGGGCCCACGCGATACGGCGACCGCTGACAGCGCCGATCTCGTGACCGTGATGTACGAGGATTTTTCGCGCGGCTTCGACGCTTGGCAGCCTCAAGAGCTCGACCGCCGCAAGACAGTCTACGCCATGGTTGGAACCGAGCCTGACGGCAGCGATGCCGCGCTTCAGGGCCGAAGCGACAATGCGGCTGCGGCACTCGTCCGGCCCATCGATGCACCCAGCGCCGCGCGCGGCATGGTCAGCTGGCGCTGGCGCACGGACGCGAGCCTCTCGGGCAACGACCGCGAACGCGAGAAGAAGGGTGACGATTACGCGGCCCGCATCTTTCTCACCTTCGGAGGCGATCCGTTCACGCGCGGGACGCGAGCGCTCGCCTACGTATGGGCCGGTCAGGAGCCGGCGGGCAGCGTGTTCGAGAATCCGTACATCAGCGACGTGATGACGATCGTCCTGCGGAGCGGTGACGAGGACACCGGCGCGTGGGTCGCGGAGGAGCGCGACTTCGTGGCCGACTACGAAGACGCGTTTGGCGAACCTCCACCACCGCTCACGGCGATCGCCGTTCTGGTCGACTCGGACGACACGGGGCTGCAAACGGTCGCACGGTTCGACGATTTCCTGATTCAGGTCGCTCGCGAGGATTGAGGAATGATGACCATCTCGCACGGCCGTCCCTTCGCCGCGCTGCTGGCGGTCGCGCTCGCGTCGTTCGTCTTCACACCGAGGCAGGCTCGGGGCCAGGACATCGACACCATCCGGGTCGGAAGTCCTTCACTGGCGGGAGCGATGCTTCCGGAAGGGACTACCGTATTCGAGAGTCACAGTCTCGTTGCCAGCGAGCCGACGCCGATCAGCACGACCGAGGTCATGATCTCGCGTCAACGATCCAACCAGGATGACGTATACACCATCCATTCCGTCCATGCGAGCACGGCCGGGGACACGACGGTGGGCACCATCGTGGTGCGGGCCTCCGACTTTTCTCTCTTGCACCACCGTGTGAAAGCCGATACCGACTCGGCCGCCGTTACGTCCAACGGCAATCACATCACCGGGTGGGTCGTCCTTCCCGGCCAACCGACCCGGCTGATCGACCTCGAGCTCGATCATCCCGTCTTCCCGGTCGATGGTCCGCAACCATGGCTCGTGGGCCTCCTCCCACTGCGCGAAGGCTACTCAGCGGTCATACCGCGCTTCTCGCAATGGAGCGGCGACGAGGTGTGGAAGGAAGTCCGCGTTCTGGGATCGGAGCGCGTTGAAACTCCCGCTGGGGCGGCCGACTGTTGGGTCGTCGACATGGGATCGCTCGGGCCACCGGGTTACCGTGCGACGGGCTGGGTGGACAAGATCAGCGGACTGGTGGTGCGTGG
Organism: Gemmatimonadota bacterium; assembly: GCA_041612005.1. Classification (GTDB taxonomy): domain Bacteria; phylum Gemmatimonadota; class Gemmatimonadetes; order Palauibacterales; family Palauibacteraceae; genus JBFILW01. Next base: position 309 of record JBFILW010000157.1, on the reverse strand, counting down.
CGTGCTCCGCGGGCAACAAGGTCAGCCGGAATACTGGGCGATTGCAAGATTACCGTGAACGCAGGAGTCGCTCGCCTTTTACGACGGAAACCTGCCTGGTTGTCTACGAGGACCTGTAGAGATGCTGAGGACAGACCCGCAGAGGAGGGACACATGGTTCTCTTGGTGCAGATTGTCGCGGCGTTCGTGGCTCTGATCGGCCTCTTGGGATTGTTCGCGCCCGCGAAACTGGCGGGCATGGTGGCCGCCTTGTTCGACGGGATGGCCGGACTCTGGGTCACCGTGAGTCTGCGGCTGGGGATTGGAGTC
>JBFILW010000156.1:0-6585 GCA_041612005.1 Gemmatimonadota bacterium | reverse complement strand
GGACACTGATTGACGCGTGGGCGTCGCAGAAGAGCTTCCGCCGGCGGGACGGCTCCGACGATGACAACCCTGACGGCACCGGGCGCAACGCCGGACGCAACTTCCAAGGCGAGAAGCGTACGAACGACACCCACGCCTCGACGAGCGACCCGGAAGCTCGGATGTACCGCAAGAGCCATGCCCACCCGGCGAAGCTGTGCTACGCCGGGCACGTGTTGATGGAGAACCGAAACGGCCTCGTCGTCGATGCGATGGTGACGCCGGCGACGGGGCTGAGTGAGCGAGAAGCCGCTCTCGACATGCTCTCCCGAGTGCCGGGCGAACGCGTCACCCTCGGAGCCGACAAGGCCTACGACGTGGCGGACTTCGTCGAGCAACTCCGCGACATCGGCGTCACTCCCCACGTCGCCCAGAACCTCGCCCGCCCCGGGGCTCGGCGATTGACGGACGCACGACACGACATCCCGGACATGAAGTCAGTCAGGTCATTCGAAAGCGAATCGAGGAGGTCTTCGGCTGGGGTAAGACCGTCGGGCCGATGCGAAAGACGAAGCTCCGAGGTGTCGGCCGCGTCGGATTCGAGATGCTGCTTACGGTCACCGGGTACAACCTGGTCCGAATGCGCAACCTGCTTGCCACCTAGCCGATGCGAGTGCAACGTGAACGAGCGAATGGCGACGCCACCGACGAGATCAGATTGCGTAGCCATGATCACGAGGATGCGACCATTCGGTGCGCGCACGAACTCATCGAAAAACCGTGGTTTTTCACCGACCTGCTAATCGGCGTTGAACGGTGACCCCGCGCGAGCTGCGGTCAACCTCGCGACACCGCCGCTTGCCGAAGTGGGACGCGATCGTTCTTCGAAGCCGATCAAGGGTCAATCGGTCGCGCCGATCCACGGGCGAGGAGCTCGAAGAACTTGATGGCCACCTGCTGAGGCGGGACGTCGGGGGCGTCCTCGCCGCGCCGTACGCACTCAGCGGCCCACACGATGCCGATGCTTCCAGAGCCGATGCGTCGCTCGAGCCTGTAGCGCTGCCGCGCGCGCACGAGCCGATCCGCTTCCAGGGTCGTGAAAGCCGGTTCCGGAGGCGCTGTGGGTTGCGAATATCCGCGGTCACGAACCCCGCCGCGCAGGCTGTCGCCTGCAGCGTTTCACCCTGCCCGCCGTACGCGACCGTACACCGGCACGCGGATCACTCGGGCGCAGCGCCACCGATACTGTCGCACGTTCCCGGCCATGGCGCGATGTATCATCGTGCGGGCGCCCTGAAAGCACATTGATTGTCCGCGATACTCATCGAGTTCCACGGACCGCTGGAGGAGCTGTCCGCCGCAACCAGCGGATCAGTGCTTCGAGCAGGCTGCGGGCAGTCACGTGAGGCCGATAGGGCCTGCACGCGGACGACGAGATCAAATGTCGTGGAGTCGACACCCGCATGTCGCGACGACGAAGTTCTCACTCCGCCGCATGGCACGTTGGCTGCCACGTTTCTGCCCATGCTACTCTCCCGCGTGCGGCGGCATGCGCGCCCACTTCGGCGGCCACATCGAGTCAGATTGCTCATGGTCGCCGCAACATCACTGCGAGGAGGAACGAAATCAATGAAATCAAGAAATCACGCAGCGGCGCAACGCCGTATCCCACAACTGATTCGATCGGCCCTGCTGGGCAGCGGTCTCGCGTTGGGCCTCACCGTGCCGGCGGCATTCGCCACCCATTCCATGCAGGACCCTCCCGAGGCTGAGCCCTCGTCAACCCTGACCCTGCTCGGCAGATTCGTGGTTCCCTTCGACGACCTGACCACGGACGTGTGGGCGCACGGCAACTACGCCTACATCGGCAGCTTCAGCAGCCCGCTGTGCTCGTTTGACCTGACCGGGGTGCGCGTGATCGACATCAGCAACCCAGCCGATCCCAAGCAGGTGGCCTTCATCAAGGACAAGATGGGCACCCGCACCAACGACGTCAAGGTCGAGCACATCACCACGCCGCACTTCGACGGTGACATTCTGGTCACCACCAACGAGGGCTGCGGGGTCACGCTGCCGAGGCTGAACGCGAACGGCAACGCCGCAAAGCCGCGCGGGGGCCAGGGCGGCATCTCGATCTGGGACGTGACGAACCCGACCAAGCCGCGCGCGTTGAAACAGAACTTCCTGCCCAAGGGCAACGGCATCCACAACACGTTTATCTGGCAGCAAGGTTCAAACGCCTACCTGATCGCCGTCGACGACGTGGATACTCGCGACGTGATCATCGTGGACATCACCAAGCCGCAGAGCCCGAAGGAGATCATCCGCGTCGGCGCGCCCGACTGGCCCGACCTCGACTTCTCCGAGGTCGAGGGCCCGGCCATCTTCCTGCACGACGTCTGGGTGCAGGAGAACGATGACAAGGTGATCGCATACCTGTCCTACTGGGACGCGGGCCTGGTGTTGCTCGACGTGACGGACCCGGCGAACCCGGTGTTCATGGGGGACAGCGTCTATCCGAACCCGGATCGCAGCGGCCTGCCACCGGAAGGCAACGGCCACGTGGCGGTTCCGACGCCGGACGGCAAGCTGGTGGTCTTCGGCGACGAGGACACGTCGAAATTCAGCTCCTTCGCATCGTTCAGCATCGGCGCGATGAGCACCACCAACAAGATCGGATCGGCCAACTTCGGCCCGCAGCCGGCCATCGACACCTTCCCCGAGCCGAGCGACGTCGTCGCGGTGGCCAGCGGCTTCGGCTGCAACGCCGGAGACTTCGCGCCGGCACCCGGAGGAGCGGCAGACGTGGTGCTGATCGAGCGCGGCGTGTGCTTCTTCTCTACCAAGGCCGCCAACGCCCAGGCTGCCGGCTACGACGCCTACATCGTGTTCAACGATGCGGCGCGCGGTGACGCGATCATCAACATGTCGGCAGGCACCACCGACGTGATCACCATCCCCGGCATCTTCGTCGGCAACACCGTCGGCTCGACCATGGCGGCCGAGATCGGCGGCGGCGGCACGGTCCTCGTCCTCGGCGTGGACGGCCTCGAGGACGGCGAGGGCTTCATGCGGGTGCTGGACGTGACCGATCCCGCCAACATCGTGCAGGTGGGCTCGTTCGTGACCGAGGGCGTCCTGCCGCCGGACAACGCCATGCTGATGGGGACGCGCGATGCGCACAACGTCGTGCTGCATTCCGGCCATCCGGGTGTTGCCTACTGGGCTTGGTACTACGAGGGCATCCGGGTCGTGAACTTCGCCACCTGCGCCCCCGGAGACGGGTTCGAGGGGTGCACCCCTGGCATCGTGGAGATGGCCCACTACGGCGGCGGCACCACTCCGCCCGCCAACTTCTGGGGCGTGTACGTCTACGACCACCCCACCGCGGGCACCCTGATCCTCGGCAGCGACCGGGGTGACGGCAGCCCCGACAGCGGCGGCCTGTGGATCTTCGCGCACCCGTGAGGGGCAGCGACGTGAGCGGGGCGTAACGCGCCGCTCGCTGCGGCCGTACGCGGCCCGCCACTTCGGTGGCGGGCCGTTTTTTTCGGCCGCTGCGGATGAACGATCGCGATACGAAGCTTCTCAAGGAACCGCGGATTGGCCGGTCAATGCTGGCGCGCGCCGGGCTACCGGCACGACCGGGACAGTGCCGCGAGGGCGTTCAGCGCACGCGGGAAGCCCGCGTACGGTGCGCTCTGGCTCACCGCCTCGATCACCTGCTCGAGGCCGAAGCCGTTGTCCACGGCGGCCTGCGCGAACTTCAGGAGCTGCGTCTCCATCCCCAAGGTTTTGAAGGCCGCCAGCGCGCGCAGCAGCCGCTGGCGGTGGTCGAGCCCGGGACGCGACCACTGCTCGCCGTAGCCGTAGCGGATGGCAAGGGCGTAGAGATCGCCGGTCACCGGGTCCTGCGGCGCGGCGTGGCCCTGGGTCGCGCGCGCCGTGTAGTCGCTGCATGAGTGCACGCCCGTGCTCGTCGAGGTCGTCCAGCGACTCGTGCCGCGCCGGCTCGACGGGCACCACGATGCCTCGCCCCGCGAAGACCTGGTGCGCCTGCACGCAGGCCGCCTGGGTCGTGCCGAACCCGCCGTACAACCCGTAGTGCACGAAGTTTTCAGGATCGAGCGCGCGGCCAGCCCCCCGTCCCGCGTTGAGGTCACCAGCGCGGCCAGCTCTGGCGGCGGTGCACGAAGGCCCACCACCGCCAGCGCGCAGACCATGGGCTGGTCCAGCGGCAGGTCCGGGCGCGACCACACCGCGCCGAACACCGCCTCGCTGATCAGCTGCGCGAATCCAGATACGACGCCGTCGTGACCGAGCGCCCCGGTCGTGGGCGGATGCTGCGCCAGCGCATCGCGTGTGCGCTTCCCGACGCGCCGAGGCTCGTCACGTGTCATCGCATCCCCCTCGCGGCATCGAGCCACCCGGAAATCAAACGGAAATCAAGCGGGACGCAGTCGCTTGATTTTCGCGAATGCAACATGGGTGCGCGTCTGTGCTGACCCGAAATCAAACGATTGCGTCCCGTTTGGTTTTCTTGATCAGAACGCCCACCGAGGTGGCCCCGGTCTGCGAGATCAGGATCGGGTGCACATCCGTCTCCAGCAGGTGATCGCGAAGGTCTACCACCAACCGGGGCAGGTTCACGGCGGCACCGCACAGCGCATCGAAGGCAATGGGCAGCGTGGCACAATCGCAGCGCTCCGCGAGACTGCGCCTCTCCTGTATCTCGCCGCTCGTCTTCCGAGGCCTACCGCGAAGATCGCCGTCCGTGAATTATCGCCAGACGCTGACCCCGAATCGGCGCAGAATCGTGATTCCGTGTCAGCTGCGGTCGAAGTTGGGAAGACAACAGCTTGCCGAAGTGGGGCGGGGTCGTTCTTCGACGCCGATCAGGGGTCGAGAGATCGCGCCGATTCGCAGGATATGGCGCAAGCGTCCAGGAGTGTCCCGCGTGCTACTGGCCAAGCACCTCTCAGGGCTGCGAGAGTCAACCTCGGGGCAGTCGTCAGCAGAGGGTTGAGTCTCTGCCAGGACTGAACGGAATTTCCGCGTTGATCGTGTCTGCATGGCGTGACCCGTGGTGCGCATCACCATCGCCCCGTATCGAGAACTGTAGCTGCTGAAGGCTCGTTCGACTATGACGTAGGAGGCCCTGCCAGGGACGTCTCTACCGACTTCGTCGGCAGTCAACAGACTCCCGTTCGGTGATAATTCGCGGGATGCGCCCGTCAGACACGACCGTTGCTGCTCATCGCGCCCAGCTCGAGATCTATCGGCGCATGGGAGCCGACTCACGACTCGCGCTCGGGTTGCAGATGAGTGACGAGTTGCAACGGGTCGCTGCCGACGGAATTCGACTGCGGCACCCCGAGTACGATTCGGAGTTGCTTTGGGCGGCTCTCCTGCAGCAACGATTGGGCATCGATACCTTCCGCATCGTATACCCCGACCGGCCAATCGTCGCACCGTGAGTCAGGCCGCCTTCCTTCGGCGACTGGTTCACGCGCTCGACGAGGCTGGCATTCCGTACATGCTCGTCGACTCTCTCGTGAGCAGCGCACACAGTGCTCCACTTGCAACGCAGGACATCGACATCGTAGTCGATCTCGACGAGCGATCGCTTGAACGGCTCGTCGGGAGCCTTCCTGCCGATCGGTACTATCTCGACTTCGACACGGCGCGGGAAGCCTTGGCTGCGCGACCGCCCTTCAACGTGATCGAGCTCGCGTCTGGCTGGAACGTGGATCTCATCGTGCGCAAGGACAGGGCATTCAGTGTTGAGGAGCTCGAACGCCGCGTGTCCGCGCGAATTCAGGACACCGAGGTGCGAATTGCGAGCCCGGAAGACACGGTGCTTTCGAAGCTTGAATGGGCGGCGCTCGGCGAGTCGGAACGCCAGCTACGCGATGCCGCCGGGGTGATTGCCGTGCAAGCCGAGTTGCTTGACCGGCCCTATGTCGAGCGATGGTCCGCGCTCTGGGTCTCGAAGACGAGTGGCAGCGCTTGCTGGCGAAGATCGACGGCTTCCGAGTTCGCTCCCGTGATCAAGCGCGAGGTCAGTGACGGCGAACCAGTGGACCGAAAGTCCCTCACTCTCGCTGCATCATCCGCGCACACCGGCGAACACGAGCGCTCAAGACGTTACCGTCACCCCCCAACGGAACGAAGCATCAAGGCGTTTCGTACCGTACCGATTTTGTACCCGAGAGCTGTTGCTCGAGATGGGAGAACGGCGTAACAGTATGAAACGAAACGGGATGTCTGGTGGGCCCGGCAGGACTCGAACCTGCGACCAAAGGATTATGAGTCCCCTGCTCTAACCAGCTGAGCTACAGGCCCTTCGCAAAAAGAAACGGGGACGGGTGGTGGAAAACGTCCCCGTCGTGTCTGCTGGTTGTTTTCGGGCTCCCCCCCTCACCCTGACCCTCTCCCCCCGGTGGGGGGAGAGGGAAGAACTCTTCGGGAGGGGGGGTGAACGCGCAATCAGTCCAGGAAGCTGCGCAGCTGCTCCGAGCGGCTCGGGTGGCGGAGCTTCCTGAGCGCCTTGGCCTCTATCTGGCGGATGCGCTCGCGGGTGACGTCGAACTGCTTGCCCACCTC
>JBFILW010000155.1:0-6652 GCA_041612005.1 Gemmatimonadota bacterium | reverse complement strand
GAGGAGATCCTCGATGTCGTCGAGGGAGCGGCGGAAGCTGGCGACGATCGTATCCCCGGCCAGCCACCCCGCATCACCATCCACCGAGAGAACCGGCTCAACCCCGAGGCCCGCCGTCGTGTCTTCGAGCGCCACGGCGGATCCGATCGCGAACGTGGAGTCCATCGCGCCGTGATGGAGCCTGAACCGGAGCGAGTCGCCAAGCAGGTGGTAGCCCTCCGAAAGGGCCGCACTGCGTTTGCCGAACGCCACGACCTCCTCAACCTCTCCGTTCGCAAAGCGGACCTGGATCTCTGCCGAGGCGATATCGAAGCCGTCGCCCGTCGCAGCGGCATCGTGAAAGGCATGCACGATTCGAAGCTCGTCGTCCAGAAACTCCAACCGAATGCTGTCGCCGCTCAGCTCGAAGTCCTCTCCGTCCATCCGTGCACCGCCGCGCAGAATCCCGGTTTCGCCCACCATGTCGAAGAAGGCGCTATCCGCATAGCTGACGGCATCCGGGCGTCGAATCACGACATCGCCCCAGTACCACGCGTTGTCCTCGCGGAATATCTCCATCCGGTCCGCATCGATCGTCGTTGGCGGCTTCTCGGTCCCGGGGTCACCCTCGAGAATCAGATTCGGCCGCCCCGTGGCAATCGTCTGCTCGGCCCCTGCCCCGGTGAGGCGATGGAACTCGACGCGGGGGCCGCTGAGCCTCGCGCCGCTCTTCCGCATTGTGAGGACGACGTTCCCCATCGCCACCACGCGGTCGTCGGCGCCCGAATACGTGAGGGAGTCGGAGGTGAGCGACCGGGTGCTGTCCTGATAGCGGACGTTGCGTATCAGTCGGCCGAGGACGAGCACGCCCAGACGCTCTCGCACGATGGCACTGTCCGCCGTCATCCGCGCATCGCCGCAGCGGGCCAGGAAGTTGCCCCGCAGGTACTCCAATCCCCCCTCGGCCGCTTGCCTGAGAGCTTCCGTGACCAGACGGTCGCAGGCCCGTCCGCCCCCCTGGGCTGCCAGCGTCGGTGGCCCGATGCCGGCGCCGAGCGCGAGCACCACCAGAACGCACGGAACGAGCCGACGGAGCTCACACATCACTAATCATCAACATCCGTAACTGCCGAGAACCCTTCGACTTCACGGTTCTCCAACGACGGATCCGACGTGAACGACTTGCCCCGAATTACGCGGTCGGGCTGCGTAAACACGAAGTCCGTCTCGCTTCGCAGCTTGTCCGCCGCCGCGTCGTACGCCAGCTGCTCGGTCTCGAGCCGCTGGGTGCCGTCCGACTGAACGACGACCACGTTCCCCGCCGCGTCCATGTCGCCCGATTGCATGTGATAGGACCCCGCATCGGAGGTGAGAACCGACTCCTCTGCGCCTTCGCTGTCGAAGAACACGAGGCGGACACGGCGCAGCTCGATGGTCGACTCGTCGTCCATCACGTACGCCGTGTCGGCGCGCACGGTCGCCCGCCGGATTCCCTCGCGGGTCATGTAGTGCTGGACGGAAACCATGACCTGGTCGGCGCCTTCTGCGAGGAGCTCGAGGCCCACCGTCTCGGGCGGTTTCTCATCGTCGCACGCGAGCACCGTTAGAGTGCTTGCGAGCAGAGTCACCGCGAGACGCCGGCTCACGCGACTCCCTGCCTCAGCAAATCGTGCAGGTGCACGATGCCGACGAGCTCTGCATTGCCGTTGACGACGGGTAGCGCCATGACCCCGTGCGCCTCCATCCTCTGCACGGCCTCGATTGCCAGCGCTTCAGCCTCGATGAGGTGGGGCGACGCGTTCATCGCTTCGGCGATCGGGCGCTGGAGGAAATCGGGCTGCGCGTCCGCGAAACGCGTCAGGTCACCGGCGGTAAGAACGCCGATCACCCGGCGTGCCCCGTCGACGACAGCCACCGTGCCACGGCGGTGTGCGATCTGCTTCATTCCATGCGCCAGAGTCGCGTCGGGACCGAGCACGGCCATCTCCTCCGCGGCGGAGACCATCGCATCCGAGACGCGCCACAGCAGGCGTCGACCCAGATGACCTCCCGGGTGGAGTCGGGCGAAGTCCTCCGCCCCGAAACCGCGCCGCTCGAGCAGGACGATGGCCAGCGCGTCACCCAGGGCGAGGGCGGCCGTGGTGCTGGCCGTAGGGGCCAGGTCGTGGGGACACGCCTCCACGTCGACGGCGGCGTCGAGGACGACGTCGGCGTAACGGCCGAGGGTCGAGTCCGGCTCGCCGGTCAACACGACTACGGGTATCTCGAGCCGTTTTACAGCCGGCATCAGCTCCGCCAGCTCGGCCGACTCGCCACTCTTGGAGACGGCCAGCAGAAGGTCTCCCCGCACCAGCACTCCAACATCGCCGTGAGCGCCCTCGGCCGGATGAAGGAAGAGGGCGGGAGTTCCGGTGGAAGCCAGCGTCGAAGCGATCTTCCGTGCGACGAGGCCGGATTTTCCTATACCCGAGACAACGATGCGGCCAGGCGTGGCGAGTATACGCTCGACCGCGTCCACGAAACGCTCATCGAGGCGCTCGGCCACCTCCTCTATCCCCCGGCTCTCCACCCGCATGATTTCCGCGGCCCGGTCGATCATGTTCCAAGCGCTCATTCCGGATGCTCCGCTCCGCCGCGCCGCACGTACTGAGTCACGAGATCATCCCATTCTCCCCGCGCGCGCAGGAGCGCTTCACAGAACTCACGAACCGCTCCCGAGCCGCCGGGCACACGTCCTTCCCAGGCCGCGAGACGCTTGACTTCCGGCACCGCGTTGGCAACCGCCGCGGGAAGTCCGACCCGTTCCAGCAGCGCCAGGTCGGCCAGGTCGTCGGCCAGACAAGCGACAGCGCTCCACTCGAGGCCCCTTTTCTCGAGCATACCCGCAACGGCGCCAACCTTGCCATCCCAGTGGACCTGATGCACCTCCTCGACCCTGAGCTGTCGGGCCCGCTCGCGCACCGCCGCGGACTGCTTGGCGGAGACGAGGGCGACCTCGATGTCGGCGCGGTGAAGCATGTAGACGCCGATTCCATCCTGAACGTGGAAGCGGCGGAGGCCGATGACCTCGCCGGATTCCGACTCGGCGACGTAGATGCCTCCGTCCGTGAGGACACCGTCCACGTCGAATACGACGAGCCGGATCGCTCGTGCCAGCTCGGTGTTCATTTCGTATCGGCGACCGACGCCCGGAGCCGGAGGAGATCGGTGAGCAAGGACCCGAGACGGTCCAGCGCGAGCATGTTCGAGCCATCCGAGGCCGCTTCCGCAGGACGTGGATGCACTTCCACGAATAGTCCGTTCGCTCCCGCGGCGACAGCAGCCCGGGCGAGGGGCTCGATGTACTGCGGTTCGCCACCGCTCGCGTCTCCCGCTCCGCCCGGAAGTTGGACCGAGTGTGTGGCGTCAAAAATGACCGGGCACTCGCAGCTGTCGCGCATGAGAGGAAACGAACGCATATCGACGACCCAGCGCCCGTAGCCAAAGGCCGCCCCGCGCTCTGTGACCGCGACATCGGCTCCGCCGCCCGCACGGACTTTGGCCACCGAGTGTTGCATGAGCTCCGGCGCCATCCACTGCCCCTTTTTGACGTTTACCGACCGTCCCGTCGCCCCGGCCGCTACCAGCAGGTCCGTCTGCCGGCACAGAAACGCCGGTATCTGGAGAACGTCCACCACCTCGGCCACCACCTCAGCCTGCCATGGCTCGTGAACATCGGTGAGAACGGGCAGGCCGGAGGCCTCACGGATTCCGGCCAGCAGCTCGAGCCCCCGTTCCAGACCAGGCCCGCGAGGCGAGTCAGCCGAGGTGCGGTTCGCCTTGTCGAACGATGCCTTGAAAACCGCGGGAGCCCCCGTACGCGCGCTCAACTCTGCGATGTGCCGTGCGATCTCGAGGTTGAGCCCTGCATCCTCGAGGACGCAGGGCCCGGCAATCAGGAAGAAAGCGTCAGGAAAACGGAATGGCATCAGCGGACTACGTGCATCCGCTCCGCATTATCCGCCGTCCGCTTGGTCGGCGTGCCTTCCCGCCTCGCCCGCTGTTCGACCGCGGCCGCAATGAAGGCCGCGAACAGAGGATGCGGCCGGCTCGGCCGGGAACGGAGCTCCGCGTGGAACTGGGTCGCGATGAAGAAGGGATGCTCCCGCAGCTCCACGATCTCGACCAGTTGACCGTCCGGAGACAATCCGCTGAACGACATCCCGCCCTCCTCCAGGCGTTCGCGATATGTCGGATTCACTTCATAACGGTGGCGGTGTCGTTCGGATACTTCATCGGAGCCGTAGATTTCGCGCGCCCGGCTGCCTTCCATGAGACGGCAGGGATACGCGCCCAGCCGCATCGTTCCGCCCATGTCCGTGACCTGGAGCTGCGAGTCGAGCAACGAGATGACCGGATCCGACGTCTCCCGATCGAACTCGGCAGAGTGCGAGTCGGCCAGGCCGCACACATTGCGCGCGAACTCGATGATCGCGCACTGGAGTCCGAGGCAAATGCCGAGAAACGGCACGCCGCTTTCGCGCAGGTACCGCAGCGCCTCCAGCATGCCCGAAATCCCGCGCTGTCCGAACCCGCCCGGAACAAGCACGGCGTCGTACCCCTTGAGGATCTGGGTCCCGCCGGTGTCGAGCTCCTCTGAAGAGATCCAGTCGATGTTCACTCCTACATCGTTCGCGATGCCCCCATGGATGATCGCCTCCTGAATCGACTTGTACGAATCGACGAGCGACGTGTACTTGCCCACCACGGCCACCTCGACCCGCCCGCGCCGCGGCCGCTTGATCCTCTCGACCAGCTCCTCCCAGGCGGACATGTCGGGTTCAGGCGCGTCGATGCCCATCAGTCGCAGAATGTCGTCATCCAGCCGCTGGTCCCGGTAGCGCAGCGGCACCTCGTAGATCGTCTCCACGTCCCGGGAGTCGATCACGTTCTGAACGTCCACGTTGCAGAAGCGCGCGATCTTGCGACGGACGTCGTCGCCCAGCGGGCGCTCCGTGCGGCAGATCAGGATGTCCGGCTGGATTCCGATTTCCATCAGCTCCCGGACGGAGTGCTGGGTGGGCTTTGTCTTCAGCTCGCCTGCCGCCGCGATGTACGGCACCAGCGTCAGGTGCACGAAGAGGGAGTTCTCGCGGCCCACGTCCTGGCGGAACTGCCTGAGCGCTTCCAGGAAGGGCAGCGATTCGATATCGCCGACGGTGCCTCCGATCTCGGTGATCACCACATCGCGGTTCGGCGCCAGTCGCCGAACATGCGTCTTGATCTCATCCGTGACGTGCGGAACCACCTGCACCGTTGCGCCGAGGTAGTCACCGCGACGCTCCTTTGTGATGATGTCCTGGTAGATCCGGCCCGTGGTGACATTGTTGGCCTGGGACAGCGACTCATCGATGAAGCGCTCGTAGTGGCCGAGATCGAGATCGGTCTCGGCTCCGTCATCGGTCACGAAGACTTCCCCGTGCTGGAACGGCGACATCGTGCCTGGGTCCACGTTGAGGTAGGGATCGAACTTCTGAATCGTGACGCTCAATCCCCGGTTAACCAGCAAACGGCCGATCGAGGCCGCCGTGATTCCCTTCCCCAACGACGACACGACACCTCCGGTGATGAAGATGTACTTGGTGGGTGAAGACTCGCTGCGTTGCATGAAGTCACCTTCCATCTCGGCTCGGTTCCAATCCCAGGATATGGCCAGCTCGCTCAACGTCCGCGGGCTCGTCGATCCCGCGTTCGGTCGGCGGGCCTACGACGACCCGTATCGTCATACCCGCCTCGAGAGCGCGCAGCTGTTCGAGTTTCTCGATCTCCTCCAGCCGGGAGGCAGCCAGAGTCACCCAGCGTTCCAGCGCCGGCCGGCCGAACACGTAGATGCCGACGTGACGTAGAAACGCGGGATCCTCGCCATCCAGGCGCGGCTCTCCATCCCGCATATGGGGGATAGCGGCCCGGCTGAAATAAAGAGCCCGCCCATCCGCAGCTCGCGCCACCTTTACGACACCCACGGAGTGCCATTCCTCCGGCGATGCGATTGGCGCCGCGAGCGTCGCCACCGCATCCCGGTCCTGCCGGACGATATCGACTGCGGCTGCCACGCTGTCCGCATCCACGAACGGCTCATCAGCCTGGAAGTTCACCACCGTGTCGAAGCGACTCGCTTCCGGTCGCGCCGCGGCCTCCGCGACCCGGTCCGTACCCGAGGCATGGGCGGCATCAGTCAGCACCGCCCGGCCGCCGAAGCTCGACACCACATCGCCGATCTCCTCCGAGTCGGTGGCTACCCACACCGCGTCGAAAACGGGCACTCGTGATGCCGCTTCCCAGCTCCATTGCAGCAACGGCCGTCCGGCCAGTATCTGCAGAGGTTTTCGGGGGATACGCTGGCTGCGGAGGCGCGCCGGAAGGACGCACAGAACGGGCATCATGCCCGTATGGGTCGATAGCGTGACGAGGATAGCACGCGCGTAAGATTAACATGCGTCGGGGCCCGGGTCAAAGTGCGCGACGCGTCCGGTCAGGCAGGAAGTCCGCGGGTCGTCGCGCTAGATGCGGCGACGGATCACGAAGTCCAAGTAGAGCCGTGGCTCGAAATCGGCGGGGTCGGCTGCCAGGTAGACTTCACCCCCCCACCAGCGCAGGCCGAGAATCAGGTTGCCGGTGAAATCGGCGTCGCTTC
>JBFILW010000154.1:0-6756 GCA_041612005.1 Gemmatimonadota bacterium | reverse complement strand
GCTTTGGCGGACGCCCCATCGACGGCCACGCGCCGGGGCTCGATGGCCGGGCCCTCGACGCCTACGTCTCGGCCGGAATCCAGTCCGATCACGAGTGCACCACTCCGGAGGAGGCTCTCCGCAAGCTGCGGCTCGGCCTCACGATCTTCATCCGGGAGGGCAGCGTGGCCCACGACCTCGCCGCCCTCTTACCGCTCGTGACCACGACGACGGAACGGCGCTTCTGCTTCTGCACGGACGACCGGACGCCGATCGACCTGCTCGAGGAGGGATCGATCGACCATCTGATCCGGATGGCGATCGAGTTGGGACTCGACCCGATCTCGGCGATCCGACTCGCGACGCTGAATCCGGCGGAGCACTTCGGCCTGCGCGACCGGGGCGGCGTGGCGCCCGGCCGGGTCGCTGACCTGGTCGTGTTCGACGACCTGGAGGTCCCGCGCGCCAACGAGGTATACGCGCGAGGTAATCTGGTGGCGCGTGGCGGCGAGTACGTTGCGGCGCCGCATGCCGGCGCGGCGGCCGTTAGCGCCCCTGCCTCGACGATGCACATCGATCTCTCGACCGTCGATTTAGAGATCGCGGCGGGCGAAGGCGAAATGCGGGTGATCGGGATCGTGCCCGGTCAGCTGCTCACGACGCCCCTGACAGTTACGCCTCGCAGAAACGGCACCGTAGACGCGGATCCCGGCAGCGACCTCCTCAAGATGGCCGTCGTCGAGCGGCATCGGAACAGCGGTCAGGTCGGGCTCGGCTTCGTGCGCGGTATGGGCCTCGAGCGTGGAGCGCTGGCCGGCACTGTCGCGCACGACCATCACAACCTGATCGTGGTCGGGGCCGACGACGTGTCGATGCGTACCGCGTCGGCCGCGGTGATCGAGACGGGCGGAGGATTCGCGGTCGCCGACGGCCCCGAGGTGCTCGCCATCGTCGCCTTACCGATCGCCGGGCTCATGTCCGACCGGCCGGTGGCCGAGGTGGCGAGGCAGTTGCGCGAAGCGATCACGGCGGCGCGGACGCTGGGAGCCAAACCCGACGATCCGTTCATGACCCTCAGCTTCCTGGGGCTGGAAGTGATCCCCTCGCTGAAGCTGACCGATCAGGGTCTGGTCGACGTCGAGAGTTTCCAGGTCGTTCCGCTGTTCACCGGTTCGGCCTGATGGCTTTGCAACCAAAGCAACTGTTGAGCGAAGACGCGATCGCGGCCCGGGTGGCCGAAGTGGCCAACGAGATATCGCGCGATTACGCGGGCCAACCGCTCCACATCATCGGAGTGCTGAAGGGCGCCTTCATTTTCCTCGCCGATCTCACCCGCCGGCTCACCGTGACCCACCACGTGCACTTCGTCTCGGTTGCCAGCTACGGCGAGTCCACCGTCTCCACCGGTGTGCGGCTCTTGCTCGACGTCGGCGCGGACATCCGCGATCAACACGTGTTGATCGTTGACGACATCCTCGACACGGGCGCAACCCTCGCGTATCTGGTCGAGATGTTTGCCGCGCGCGAGCCCGCCTCGATCAAGACCTGCGTGATGGTGCGCAAGGCGAAGCCCGAGGCGCCGCCATCGATCGTCGACTACGTGGGCTTCGAGATCCCCGACGAGTGGGTGGTCGGATACGGGCTAGACTACGCCGATCAGTTCCGCACCCTGCCGTACATCGCCACGGTCGATCCGAAGGCCAAATGAGACCCGAGATCTCGCATTCGGACACCCCGGAACCTCCAAACAAACGCCCCCGCTCCGGTGCCAAACCCTGTGGAGGCGATAAACATGCGGAGGGACGGGGTTTGGCGTGCTTGCGACAGCGCTGGATATGAGGAATCGGGACGACGGACCGGAGGATCTGGTACGACGCGCACAGGCCGGCGACGTAGAGGCCTTCGAAGCGCTCTACCGGGACCACTATCCACGCGTCTACGCGCTCGGGCTCCGCATGCTGCGGGACGGGCGGCTGGCCGAGGAGTTGTCGGTCGAGATCTTCGCCAAAGCCTGGGAGAGCCTCGGCTCGTTCAAGGGCCGAAGCGCCTTCGGGACATGGCTCCACCGGCTGGGCGTGAACCAGATCCTCAACTACCTGCGAACCGAGAGACGGCGCCACGCCAGGATCACGATCGTGGCGGATCTGCCCGAGGGATCCGATCTGCGGGAGGCTCCCCACGAGCCATCGGAGCGGCTCGACATGGACGCCTACGCGCGGGATGTCGCGCGCGCAATGCCGGACACGCGGATCGATCTCGAACGGGCGATCGCGGCACTGCCTGATCGGGCCAGAGAAGCACTGATTCTACATCACGTAGAAGGCTATAAGTACCAGGAAATAGCAGATTTGATGGGAACAAAGATCGGCACGGTGAAAGCCCAGATCCATCGGGCGTGTGCCATGATAAGGGAGGCCTTGGCCGAATGAACGACTATAGGGATGGCAACAACGGAAACACGACCCAGGGACCGCCGAACGACCGGGATATCCCGTTCGACGAGCTGTCACAACGGGCGTTTCCGCCGAGAGACGTCTGGTCCGAAGTTCGGGCTCGGATCGAAGCCGGCGAGCGAGACACGCGCGAGTTCACGGAGGGACCGGAACAGCGTTCGCTCGGCACTCGTGCAGGATTGCCGCAAGGTGGTTCTTCGCGCTTCGAGCCGCGGCGGAGCGCCTTTGGTAATGGCCTGCTGCGAATCGCCGCGACGCTGCTCATCTTTGCGGGCGGCGCGGCCGTCGGTTGGATGGCGCGAAGCGACACGGTCGGCCCGCCTACTTCGGTGAACCACTTGAGCGGAGCGTCGATGGCCGAGCACGTGCAGACGGCGGGAAGCCACTACGTGGCCACCCTCGCCCTGCTCGCCGAGCAGCGCGAGGAGCTGGATCCGGACGAATTGGAGGCCGGCCACGAGGTGGCTCTGGCGACGCTCTCCGGTGCCACATACGAGCTGACCCGGCTGCTTCCTGAGGAAGTCGAGCCGGATGACCTGCACCAGGCCGTGGAGGCGCACCGTCAGGAGCTCGAAGTGTGGTTCGGCACGGAGCAATAGGCGGACGAATGGCTGAGGTGATGATGGGAAGTGGAAGCCTGACTTTGATCGCAGGTGCGAGGCGAGGCTTGATGATGGCCACGTTCGCGGCTTGCGTGCTGATCATGAGTGCGGGGCAGGGAGTGGCGCAGGAGAACGGCGCCTCCTGCTCCGATGAGCGTCTCACCGGCGGCACGCTCGGAATCGGTCTGTTTCAGTGCGCGGGTGGCGCCTGCACGCTGTACCGGAAGTCCGGGTCCGAGTTCACCCATGGCTTCTCGGTCGAGCCGAGGGTGTGGGATCTTTCGAAGCCGGCGGATGGTCGCCTCAAAGACGGCGACATTCTCCTGTCGATCGATGGAGCGCTCATCACCACCGGGAGAGGCGGCCGCAGGCTGGCCAGCGTCAAGCCCGGGCAGGAGGTCGAGCTCCGGATACGGCGCGGCAAAAACGAAAAGACCGTCAGACTGACCGCGATCGAGGGATGCGAAGTGAGCCGGCTGGTCATATCCACGCAGATTCCACCCAACTGAATGCCAGGCTAGTCGGTCCGGTACAACCAATCGGACGGCACCTCTCCACGCGTGCCCCGGTCCGTTCGGACTGATACTTCGAGCCCCACAGCGCCACCAGCCTGAAAAAAGCCGAGCGCGACCGGGTGAAATCCCGCTTCCAGCGCAATGGAGCCCGACTTCTCGGTCATTCCGTGCAGGCCGTCGTGGTCCACCACGACGCGATCTCCGATCACGAGCACGGCGCCGTCATCCGACGTCAGATAGTAGGTATAGACGCCGTCGGTTGGCGCCTTCAGGTACCCCTCGAACACGAGGCCGAAGTCCTGATCTCGCTCCGACCCGGCCAGCGCGATGCGGCTGGCATGCCCTTGGCGCGTTGGAGGAATGGCGTCCGGCACCAGTTGGCCGCCCGGGCCCTCCAACACCTGCACGACGCCCGGCCGGACCGCGGCCGCCACCAGAAGATTCCTGGCCGACTGAAAGCCGTACTCGTAGTAACGATAGTCCAGTCCGCTCGAGAGCCGTCGTTCATCGACCTCTTCAGCGGCAAGCAGCTGCGCGTGAGAGAAATGGGCACGGGAAGTCGGGCCGGCTCGCCCACCCGGCATGAACGCTCGCGCCGAGACCGTGACCTCTCCGACGCCATCTGGCGCACCCGCGGTGGGCCCGAAGAAGATCATGAACGGGTTCGAGTAGAGCTCGGAGTCGCGGGTCGGCGCGCTGCCGTCGAGCGTGAAGCGGATCTCGGCTGAGGGTACGGGGTGCGAGAGCACCACGACGTCGGAATCGGACGTCGTGACTCGATCCTCGCCGAGGCCGGCGACCTCCGGGATCCTGTAGTTGACGCCGAGCGACTCCAGCCGCTCGAACTGCGACGGGAGGCGCGCGACGAACCGGTCCCAGCTGCGGGCGTCGGCCGGCGACCATACGACTTCCGCGAGTGCCAGCATGCGGGGGAGCGCCATGTATTCGACGTGAGGTGCCGTCTTCATGTACTCGGTCCACACGTTCGCCTGACCGCCGATGATGTACGACGCCTCTTCAGGCGAAAGCTCGGCCGGCACCGGCTCGAATTCGTATACCCTTTCCAGCGGGGTGTAGCCGCCGATGGCCAACGGCTCGAAGCGCCGATCGCCCTGGTAGTAGTCGAAGTAGAGGTGACTGTACGGCGTCATGATCACGTCGTGGCCTTCCTTCGCCGCCTCGATCCCGCCGATCATGCCACGCCACGACATTACCGTGGCCTGCGGCGCCAGTCCGCCTTCGAGAATTTCGTCCCACCCGATAAGCCGCCGGCCATTCGCGTTCAGGAACGCCTCGATGCGTCGGATAAAGTAGCTCTGAAGTTCATGTTCGTCCGCCAGCCCTTCGCGCGCGATCACCTCCTGGGCTGCCGGGCTCTCCTCCCAGCGCGTCTTCGGCGCTTCGTCGCCGCCGACGTGGATGTAGGGACCCGGGAAGAGGTTCATCACTTCGGATAGCACGTCCTCCAGGAAAGCGAAGGTTCGCTCGGTCGGGCAGTAGATGTCATCGAACACGCCCCACCGGGTGCCGACCTCGAACGGTCCGTCGGTGCACGCCAGCTCCGGGTAAGCGGCCAGGGCCGCCAGCGAATGCCCAGGCAGCTCGATCTCCGGGATCACGTTCACGTAGCGCTCCGCTGCGTAGGCGACCACATCGCGGATGTCGTCCTTCGTGTAGTAGCCGCAGTAGCGAGTCCCGTCGCCCACGTATGGATCGAAGTTCTTTTCGACCACCGTCTCGGCGCGGCAGCTCCCGACCTCCGTCAGTCGCGGGTACTTCTCGATCTCGACGCGCCAGCCCTGATCCTCCGTGAGGTGCCAGTGGAACGTGTTCAGCTTGTACATCGCGAGGAGATCGATGTAGCGCTTGATGAACGAGACCGGGAAGAAGTGGCGCCCTACGTCGAGGTGCATGCCGCGATAGCGGAAGCGCGGTGCGTCGCGGATCTCGAGGGCCGGAACCGACCACACGCCGCTCGTGCCCGTGGGCGGCAACAGCTGACGCAGCGTCTGAATCCCGTAAAAGACACCGGCCGCCGAGTTGGCCAGCAGCATGACCCGATCGCGATCGACCAGCAGGTAGTAGCTCTCGTCGCGTTCATACGGCTCGCCGGCCGCCGCGTCAGCGCCAGCGTCCAGGGCGAGCAGGATGGTATTGGGTGGTATCGGCCCGGTGACCGCCACGAGCTCGAGCGGCAAGCCGGTGGCCTCGCGGATCGGGGTTGTCAGAGTGGCGGCGAGGCGCCGTAGTTCCTCAATCGAGGGATCGGACACCACGATTCGCGTATCCGCGTCGATCGTGAAGTCGCCTTCGCGCGGCTGCGCGTCGGCGGGCCACGGGACCACGGAAACCGGAGCCTCCTGCGCGAGTGCACTCGTGGCCCCGAGGATCGGGATCGCAAGACCGAGCCAGCGCCCCCTCACGCGCACATCGGCCCCCGCTCGATCCCCCGCATATCTCGGCAGACCGCCTCTAAAGCTCCAGGGCTACGGCCGCTCGATCGTAATCGTCAGGCCTTACGTAGATCACGTAGCCGTAGGCACCCTTACCATCCGTCACCCCGGAGGAGGCGTACACGTTGACGTTCGCTTCGAACAGCTTCTGGTGCACACTCGCCAGCGCTCCCAGCTCGTCGTCACCCTGCACGAGAAACGCCGGCTGCGGTCCGTCCAGCTCGAGCCGCGCGTTCCGCGCTGCCTCCTGGAGTCGGGTGGCGTCTTCCGGGAAAAGCGTCAGCTGGGTGCGAGTGGGCCCAACGGGTACGGCCGTGATCGCTACCAGGTTGACGCCGAGTCGAGCCAGCTCCGACAGAACCTTGTACGCCTCGCCGGGCTGGTCCTCGATCGAGCAGTAGAAGTACTGAGCGCGGCTGATCTGGAAAGACATTCTCGTCCCCCTTTATTGCTTCCCTGTTTCAATCTACAAGCGCGAGCGGTCAGCGCGAGGTACGCAGGTCCGGAGTCTAGGTCACGGCCGGAACTCGATCTCGGTGACCCGACCGGGTGCCACGCGGACTTTGCGCCACACCTTCTCGCCGTCCACTTCGACCCCGAGCACGTACACTCCAGCCGGCACGTCGCCGATCGCGAAGTGCTCGCCAAACAGCGGGTCCGGATAGGCTTTGTCCTCGTAGGTCTCGGCGAACGAGAAGGGAGTCTCCCGCGGTCCCGGCTTCGTCACGCCATAAATCCGGGCTCCCATCACCGG
>JBFILW010000153.1:0-6772 GCA_041612005.1 Gemmatimonadota bacterium | reverse complement strand
CCCTGCAAGCGGCGTGGTGGCATGTGTTGGCCATTATGCTCTTCTCCCTGTTTGTCTCGTTCATCATGGTCTACTTCGCCGGCTTCGTCGAGCAAGACGACAACCAGGGCGGCGTTCTTCGTTCTGATTTTACGGCGACGCTGGTCGCCTATCTCGTCTCGCTGGCGGTCAGCGCGCTGCTGCTGTGGATGTTCGGCTACTGGGACTTCGGGACGCCGGCGGCGGTAGGGATTCCCTGGATTATCGTAATGGGCTACACCACCACGCTCGGTGGCGCGGCCGGAAGGTTGGTGATATGAGCGACGAAGAAAAAGAAGAGATGGCGAACGAGGGGTCCAAACAAGGCCAACAGCCGGACCAGGCTGGCGAGGGCGAGTTTGTCCGTCCCGAACATTGTTCCGCCTTCGACGTTGGGGCACGACACGTTGATCTCGAAGCCGAGGAATCCGTCCTCGTTTTCCAGACCGGCCACCACGGCAGCGAACTCGTCGATCGAGTTCCCGACCACATTCACGAATACGTGCGCCCTGTGCAGGTTGTCGCGCAGCCAGGGGAGCTTCTCGGCGATGAAGCGCTCGAGACCCACGTTGGCGAGCCCGATCGCGTTGATCATCCCGCCGGGCGTTTCACTCACTCGGTGCGGCGGGTTACCGCGACGCGGCTTGACGCTCACCGCCTTGGTGACGATTCCGCCTAGTTCCTCGAGCGGAATCAGGCCCGCGTATTCGGGACCGTAGCCACACGTCCCGGAGGCCAGGAGAACCGGGCTCCCGAACTCGACGCCGAACAGCTTCTGCTTCAGTTCGGCCATGATCGCTTCAAGTCGACAATCGTCATCTCAGCTCGGCCACCACAGGTCGGCGGTGTCGAACACCGGGCCCTCCGTGCAGGCTTTCAGCCAGGCACCGTCCACGCCGGGAACCACGCACCCCTGGCAGGTGCCGACCCCGCACGCCATATGCTCCTCCACCGATACCTGGGCCCGCAGCCCACGCTCTGCGGCCATTCGTGCCACGGCGGTCAGCATCACAGTCGGGCCGCAGGCCAGGATCGTCGCGAAACCCGGGTCGCCCATACCATCCACGACGTTTCCCCTGCCACCCATGGAGCCGTCGTCCGTCCACACTTCGACAGGACCGCCGGTTAGCGATTCGATCAGCTTCGTCGAGAACACTCGCGACTTCGTGCGCTCCCCGTAGACGAGTCTCACTTCATGACCGCCGCGACGCGCCGCTTCGGCCAGGAATATGAATGGCGCCAGCCCGACGCCACCGGCCAGGCACAGTACCGGATGCTCCGCATCGAGGTCGAATGAGTTACCGAGAGGCCCAAGGAGCAAAACGCGATCACCGCTCCGAAGCGAGGCGAGACGACGAGTCCCATCGCCGAACTCCCGCACCAGCAGTCCGATGCGCCCGTCCGGAGATCGCCATCCGACGCTGAACGGACGCGGTAGAAACGGAGCCGCCACATTCTGGAGCCCGAAGCCGATCATGAGAAACTGACCGGGCCGGCTGGCCGCGGCGATCTCGCCGCTCTCTAGCTCTAGCCACCAGGTTTCTTCGGCCACCTGCATGTTCCTCACCACCGGTGCCCAATGGCGAACGGGCCGGGTCAGGGGGAGGGTCTGCTGACGACTCAGAATTCTATTACCTCCTCCTTCTCGCTTGCGGCTGGCTGCTCAGCGGCGGCCGTATCTACCTCCGTCACGACCTGTACCGGGTCAGGCGCGAACAGGCGGCGCATGTCCTCGAGCCGGGTGTGCAGCAGCTGCTCGGCCTCTGAGTACGCGGAATCGCTGGCCTCGCTCCGAGCCGCTGCGCTGGCCAGCACGTACGGATTCCCGGCCGGGAAGTCCCGGAGCGTTCGGCGCAGCTCCCGGTCCAGTTCGGCCTCCTCGGCGGAGCCAGCCTGGGGGCCCCGACCCGAGAGCGCCAGTGCCCCAAGAATGGCTTTTGGAGCCCACGGTGAAACGGGTGCTGCCTCGACGTAGCCGAGGTATAGGCTCCTGGCGACCCCAGGTGCCCGTAGGTCATCAGCCGCGATTTCCGCCGCCCGCAGGAGGGCCGCCGCTTCAGTAGGTCCGCGGCTCCGAAACACATCGACCCAGTGCCCGAACATCTGCACATCCCCGTACAGAACGGCCGCCCTGCTCATCATCGCTGAACGGCGCACGGCTGCGCGCTGAAGCGGTGAGCGGAGCACCAGCACCTCGTCAGCCGAGCTGGCAGTCTCGATGCGCAACCGGCTGGCGAAGTAGATCGCTTCCAGCGAAGCCGCCGTGTTGGGGGCCGCTTCGTCCGACAGGTCGTACGCCGCCAGGGCGCTGTCCCGAACTCCCTTCGTCTGCCACGCCCGGCCGATATACAGATACAGTCGGGCCCTGTCCCGTGAGCTTGCGATACCCGACTCGGCGAGCTCCGACAAGGTCTGGATGACGCTGTCCGGGGCCCTGGTGACGAGCGAATCTCCGAGCGCGTAAAGCGAGGGCGGCGCCGATGTCAATCGTTCATCGCGCAGCAACGCCCCGAAAATCTGGGTGGCCTCGTCGTACTGCTCGAGGCGGGCCAGAGTCTGCGCCAGGTCGAGCCGAACCTCCGCGGATTCGATCTTGGCATCTACCGCGGCACGGAGGTCGGCTTCCGCTTCCGTCACGCGATCCAACGCGATACGCACTCTTCCGCGGGCCACATAGAACTCGGCACGCTGCCTCTCGCTGAGCTTGCCGTCCAGCGCGACCGTGAGAAGTGAGTCCGACATGGCCAACCTGCCCTCGGCGAGCTCGATCTCGCCCAACAGCCCTGTTGCCACGCGGCGCATCTTCTCGTCCTTGGACGTCTCGACTACCGTCATGACCGAACTGCGGGCCGAGCGCCGGTTGGCCGGAGTGTTCAGCGAAGGAATGAGGTCCATGAGCTGGATCTCGGATCGTGCCTTCAGGATGGCGGCATCATCGGCGTACTTGCTGTTCGGATGATCCTTCACAATGCGGTTCGTCTTCGCGATGACGCTGTCGAGCGACTGCTTTGCCGACACCACGTTGCCGTCGCGGACGAAATCTTGGGCGTCGTCGTACTCGTCGTTGGCGTTGTACAGCGTGTTGAAGTACACGCAGCCGGACGTGACGACAGCCCACAGGACCGCCCACGGAATGGTCGCCCTCCTCAACCGCCTCCCTCGGCCATCATGAGGCGCTGACTGTAGTTGGAAAAGTAGTCGCGAACCGCGGAGGCGAGTGAGTCGGCGATCCGATCCTGCCCCTTGGGCTCTCGCAAAAACGCCGCCTCGTCCGGATTGGTGATAAAGCCGACCTCGACCAGGACAGCCGGCATACTTCCGCTCGCTCCAACGAGAACCCAGTATCCGGCCTGCTTCACGCCCCGATCGTGAGTCTTGTACGCCGAGCGCAGCGAGTTTTGAGCGACGCCGGCAAAATGGCGCGACTCGGTTACGTTCATGCTCTGGCGCAGTGAGGTCAGAATGTAGTCCATGGCGTCGGAATCGGGACGCGTGTCCGGGTCCTCGAACTCGATGACGCTGTTCTCCCGAATCGCGACTCGCTTCGCTTCTTCGCTCCGCGCCTCGCCGAGGAAGTACGTCTCAAACCCGCGCGCCTTGCGGCTCGAGATTGAGTTGCCGTGAATCGAGATGAAAATGTCGGCATCGTTGCTGATCGCGACTCGAGGTCGATTCATGAGCGTGATGAACCGGTCGTCCGCCCGGGTCATGATAGGCTCGTATCCGGGTTCGCGGGACAGCCGGTCATAGAGCTTGCGCGCGATGGCCAGCGTCACGTCCTTCTCACGCAGCCCCTTGTACCCGATCGAGCCCGGATCCTTCCCGCCGTGGCCCGCATCGATAACCACCCTCCACGGGCCCGGACGTCGGGTGACGGCAGGCGGGCTGTTGGGCGCTGGATTCTCGCGGGAGCCACCGCTGGTAGCCACGACATCGGCGCTGGCAGCCAGCAAGACGATCGAGCTTCCTCGCTGTTGCCAGGCGTGGCCGGTAGCCGGCTTCATCCAGCTCGTCAGCAACTCGACCGGCACCCAGAACTGGCCGCCGAGCAGATATGGCGCGTTCGCCAGTTGGTACACACGGTCGGCGTAACCGACGAAGGGGGACCCCGCCCTCAGCTTCAGGGTCCGGCCCGCCAGCATTCCGGCAGCTCGGAATCCGTCGACCAGGACCCCCGCTCCGAGCGCCTGATCGACATCCGTCAGGCGAACAACAGGGTAGCCGTGGTGGCTGCGAGACTCCAGCTCCACGTCGGAACCGTTGACGGACGCGAATCCCGGCTCGCGCGGCTGCGCGTGACCGGAAGCCGGATGCAGTAACAGCAGGCCGACCATCCCGAGCAGCCAACCGCGCCGCGCCGCCTGGAACCTGCTAACGACGACCACCAAGAGCACGGTCGATCTCACGACGCATCGCCTTCCGCTTCAGGTCCTCCCTCCGATCGTGCACCTTCTTCCCTCGGCCCAGCGCCAGTGTCACTTTCGCCATGCCGCGCGTGAAGTACAAATCGAGCGGCACGAGCGTGAAGCCTCGCTCGGTAATCTTCGACGCGAGCTTCCGTATCTCCATCGCGTGCAGAAGGAGCTTCTTCGGTCGCAGTGGGTCAGGAACGTCGATATGGGCGGATTCGTAGCCGGCGACGTGGAGGCCGTGCAGCCACAGTTCCCCACGCTCCAGACGCGCGAACGCATCCGTAAAGCTCGCCTTTCCGGCACGGAGCGACTTCACTTCCGCGCCGCGCAGCACGAGACCCGCCTCGAAAGTCTCGAGGATCTCGTACTCGTGACGGGCCTTCTTGTTGCGGATGATGACCCGTCGGCCGTCTTCTGCTACCACGCACTGCCCTCCAGAAGCTGCACGACGGATGGGCGGGACCCACTCAATCTACCGCGCCCCCTGACTCAGTCAAAGGTCTCGCGCTGAGCCCGCATGGCCCGCCGAAGCTGGAACTCCTGCCCCACCTCACCTCCGAGAACGAACAGCACCGAGCTGTAATAGGCGGCGATGACGACAACGATCAGGGTGGCAAACGCAAAGAACACGACCGAGTAGTCCACGAAGTTGGCCAGGTACCAGCCGAAGGCCGCTTTGAGAAGCTCGAATCCGAGGGCCGCGAATAGAGCCGCCACGATCGCCGTCACCCAGCGCGGCCGGGTCGCCGGGACGAATTTGTAGATGAGCAGATACATGAGGAAAATGAAGGCGAAGGCGACGATCCAGCCCACGATCACCTGCGCCGCGCCCGCCTGGAATCCGAAACGGCTGAGCCCGGCGACTCCGAGACCGAATACGGCCGAGCTGATCGCGATGTTGACTGTGAGCAGAACGGTGCTGATCAGCACCAACCGGATATCATCGAGTTTTCCTTTCAGGATCCCGCGGCCATCGCGCACATCGAAGACTTCACTCAGCGCGGTGCGCAGGGCGCCGAACAGACGAGTGGAAAACCAGACGAACACGAGACCGCTGACGATCCCGATCGAAGAGGCGCTGTCCACGATGTCGGCCACCTGTTCTCCGATCTGGCTGCGCACCGTTGGACTGTCGACCGGCACGATCTCCCACAGCCACCGCAGCACCTCTTCCGCCTCCGGCGCCTGAATGTCCCGGAACTCCGGCGCAGCCAGCAAGCCGGCGATGGAGACGATCAGAAGCAGAAAGGGGATTGCGGCGAGGAGCGTGTTGACCGTGATGCCGGCGGCGAGGAAAAAAATGTTGTCGTCGGCCGACTTCGCGTAAACGTGGCCGACGAATTCCTTTATCTCGAGCCATAGATGGCGGGCTCGCGGCTGAGCGCCGGAGCCCGGGGCGGCGGTCGGCGCCTCGTTCGTTACTCGTCCTCCTCGGACGCGCCGCTCTCCGCAGGCACCTCGCGATAGGCCGCTTTCGTCTCGGCGACCCTCTTCTCGAGGTCGACGCGTGCCTTGCGGGCCGCGTCCCGTCCGGCGCGCATGGCACGCTCCGCCTGTTCCTTACGAACGGTCAGTTCCCCGCGGGCCGCTTCGAGCCGCTCGCCAACTTCTTCCCGCGTGGACTCGTAATGGCGCTCGATGTCGCCACGTATCGTCGTGATCCGCGTCTCGGCCTCGTCCCTCAGGCGGCGCACGCCGTCACGGATATCTTGCTGAGTCTCTTCACCGGATTTCGGCGCCAGAAGCAGGGCGGTCAACGCACCGGCTGCCGCACCCCACAGAAATGCGGCGATGCTGGTCTGACGCTTCTCGATGACGATATAGGGGATGTCTTTGTCTTCGGACATGGCAGTGCCTCGCATTCAAGGGAACAACACCCCTAAATGTAGCTCTGGCGTCGACATTGAACAACCGAGCCAAGGCCCGCCCGTCTACCGGATTCGAGCCTACTCGGCTCCTTCCACGACCCGCTCGTATGCTTCGGGAACCCACTCCGGCCGGTCGTCCGCGTTGGCGACCTGGAGACCCAGATAGTAGAGCAGCTTGGCCAGCCGCGCGGTCTTGTCGTACTCGATCTTCTCCGGGCCGTCGGAAGGCCGGTGGTAGTCCGTATGCGTGCCGTTGAAGAAGAACAGGATCGGCACGCCCTTGCGCGCGAAGTTGTAGTGATCGGAACGGAAGTAGAAGTTCTCGTTCGGCCACTGGTCGTCGATCACCACCATGTCCAGTTCCGGATGCTCCGCCGCGACGCGCTCGACCAGCGGACCCAGGCTGCTTTCGTTCTTTCCGATCGCCGCTATCGTGTCCTGCCAGTTCCGCCCGACCATGTCCATGTTCAGGTT
>JBFILW010000152.1:0-6821 GCA_041612005.1 Gemmatimonadota bacterium | reverse complement strand
TCATCGAGCGCCGCGACCGCTTGCCAGGCGCTCGACGGAGTCGCATGATCGCCGCCCGGAGGCGCCGTCTCTTGAGCGTGCGCCGACCCGCCCATCGCAAAGGTCGAGGAGAGAGACACCAGCGCAGCGGTCCGGCGGACGAAGCGAGCCGATCGCATGAGCGACCTCACTCGGCACCCTCCGCAGCCGTGGCATCAGCCACGCGACGATCCGGGACTTCAATCGGACCGGGAATCGCGTATATGTCGATCGCGTGGACGCGAAGCCGGCCGGCCGTCGTCTCCAACAGCCCGGTCCGCGCGTCCAGCCTCTGCGCGTTAGGGTACGGCACAAGGTCGATCACCAGGCCGTCGTACACGCCCGGTGCCAGCTCTACCGGCACCCAGTCGTAGAGCGCTGGATCCCAACCGGTCGCGACGTCGCGTCCGCCCTCTCCGTCTTCCGAGACAAAACGGATGGAGATCGATTTGAGATTAGACGAAGTCATCTCGAACACGACCACGTAGCGGAAGCCGGGGTCCGACAGATCGAGCTCGAGTGGATACGCGATCGATCCGTCTCGACGACGAACCGCCGCGAGCAGGTCATCCTGCCAATGCTCGAGGCGCGTAATCCCACCCGACCACAACCACTCGTCGGCGCCTCGCAGCGGCGTTTCGGGAAAACGCGTGGAGATGAGAGGGTCCAGCGGCGGTCGCGGGCTCCACGTCTCGAGCTGGCCGGCCACCCCCGTGCCGCCCTCGATCCCGAACCGGCCGTACACCCACTCGGGGATACCGTCGGATGGTGCACTCGACGGCGGCATCGGATCGCCACCGACCAGGCTGCCAACGGCCGTAAGGCGGGACCGCGGGTCGCTGGCCAGGTCCACATCGTTGTTCCACACGGTTGTATACGCGAGCTTGCCCCATCCTCCGTCCCCATACCGCCAGTTCTTCACCGTTTGCAGGATCCCGATCTCGTTCTCGGTGATCGCGTTATGAAGAATAAACGGTTGTGATCGATCTTTGATCTCGATTCCGCGCTCGCAGCCTTCGATGCGGTTGTTGAAAATCAGTGGATCGCTTGCCTCGCCTACCGAGATTCCCTTGTCGCCCGAGCCGCGGATCAGGTTGTCGGCGATCAGGATCGGCGAGCCCATGAGGTCAATTGCGTCGTTGCCCGACTTCTCGAAACTGCAGCCGACGATCTCACCCCTGGAGAAGTCGAAGTCGACCGCGTCCAGGTTGGCCCGGGTGAAGGTGCAGTTCAGGAGCCGTACGTCTGAATGCACCGCGTTGAAGGCATCATCGCTACGAAGATTGTCGGCTAAAGACACGTGATCGAAGACGACGTCGTGCGCACGATGTACGCTCACCATCCCCTTGTACTCGATGGGGCCATTCGCCGCGCCGCCCCCGCCCGTGAACTCGACGTGCCGGAAGCGGCTTCCGTCGCTCCCACTTCCCTGCAACGCCAGCGCGCCCCACGGCATACCGTTCTGCTCCGGCACGAAACGAATCGGGCGCTCCTCGAGACCTTGAGCCAGGACACGACCCCGCGCTACTACCGACACATCGGGCGACAGACGCACTGTCGTCCCCGGCTCGATGATCAGGGTCTCAGCAGGTCCGATCCGCAAAGTCTCGGTCAACCGGACGTCACCGCGCAGATGAATTTCGCTCGGCGTCAAAGTCGGAAACCGCCACGGGCTCCACGCGGTGCCGACTCGAGCCGCGGTCCCTTCTTCCCATGCCCGTACTTCGACCGCCTCGCCGGTGAAACGGTTCACCATCTCCGGCCGCACAGTCTGGATCGTCTGGATAGACTCCGCGTCGCTGGTTACGAAGAGCCGATAAGAGACACTTCCCGGCAGCACACGGCGCTCAGCCGTATCCCAGCCGGGAAGCAGCTCGAGCACCGGGTCGAGAACGAACCGAAAGCCGTCGTCGAGCTCGGCCCAGTTACCGCTCAGCTCCTTGTCGCCCGCGCTCGGGCGCCCATCAAGATCCATGTCCGCGAGGACGCTGAGATTGTCACCGCGGCCAGCTCCATCGAAGTCGAGCGCCGTAAGATTGGCACCAGAGTACCCGAGCGTCTCGAAGTCCAGCACAAGCAAGCCGGGGCGGTTGAGACCGACATGAAAACGAACCGGCGAGTCGGCGATCCATCGGTTCAGTTCCTCGATGTTGGTCCCAATCTGCGCGAGCACTCCCTCGGGCTCACCCACCGACGGAATGCTTCTCGCGCGCAGCTTCTCGTACGCGAAGTAATCCCTGTAGCGTTCCCAGACAGCCCACGTGATACTGTCGGCCAGACTTTGGAGCTCACCGCCCGCGACCTGCTCCGCCACTTCCCGCAGAGTCGCGTCCACGATGAATGGATCACGCAGTGCCGCACGCAGAAAGCTGTTGAGTGGCTGATCGGGAGGGTCGACGAGATCCAGGATACGCAGGTCCCACGGGATCGGATGCAGCGTCTCAGAAGAAGGATCCAGGTACCAGAGCTGATTGTGAATGTTGCTCATGTGGTACGGGTCGCCCACCACCAGCATGGCCGCCATCAGTCGGGCTACCTCTTCACGGTCCACCAGCTCCATGAGCCGCAGATGATCGGCGAACGTGGTGCCGGACACCGCGGCCAGAAAGTTGCGGAAGGTGCTGTGGTCCGGGCCGGCGGGGCCGTCGCTGTCCGCCACCCGCTCCCAGATTGCCGGGTTGGCGAACGCGCGTCGCTCCGTTCCTTTGAAGTACTCGCCCCGCTCGGCGGCGTCCGCCCTGTACACGCTTCCAGGAAGCCGCTCGATCCGCCGCAGGAACGACTCATCAACGCCTTCGACGAAGCGGTAGAGACCGTAGAAGCGATCGTTCAGATAGACGGGAGAGACTGCCGTGAACGGCGCCATCAGGTCGAACTCGGCGGCGAGAGTGCCGGACACGTACTGGGGCAGGACGTCTTTGGACGTAAGACCGACGCGGCGGAAACCCTTGAACAGATCCGCCCTCCGCGTCTTAAGGGTGAACGACTTCTTGGGGGTGGTCCAGTGTACGCTGGTGTCGCCGCGCTTGCGGAGCTCGACGGGATATGTGTCGTCGGCCCGCAGCAGCTCGCCGTCCACCCACACGCCCCACCCAGCGAGCGGATCCTCGAGGACCGCGTCCCACGCCTCGCGGGCTACTCGGAGGCGGATCAGTCCGGGGTCCGGCGACTCCGGATCGAAGCCTTGCTCGAGGGAGACGGCGCGTGGCACGTTGAGCGCCGTCGCCAGCCTGGCCTGCAGAAACTGCTTGGCGACGCGGCCGCGCGACCACCAGTCGTCGTACTGGCGGGCGTTGTGATAGTCGATCACCGCTCCGGTAAGCAGATAGCCGATGACGAGCACCGGTAGCGAGCCGAACACGATCACGTCCTTCAGCCTCAGTGACCGCCGTCCTGCCCGCCGGCCGATTCCTCGTCGGGACGGATCGCTCATGACGAGTCCCCGTCGGTGCCTGGCGACGCGACCGCGATGATCGCGGAGCGCTCCCGCGCGACCTCCAGCGCATCACCTTCGAGCAGGTTCCGGTAGCTGGTGGCGATCAACCCCCAGGACTCCGCGTCCACCGGCTTGAGGAGCCTCAGCACGATGCGCGCGCGGGCGACCTCGATCTCCGACGAACCGATCGGAACGCGCACTGTTCCGCTCGCTTTCTCCGCCTCGGTTCCGTTGCTCCAGCCCTCGGGACTGTCGAGCGTGATCGGAGCCGCTTCGAGAATCCCGGCCCGAAGCGGCGGCATCAAGGTGATGCTCGCGATTCGCGTCGGATACGGCCCCACGTCGATGCTCAAAGACCGGCCACTCGCGGCGGCTGCGGCTTCCGCGACCAGAGGCACATCGATCTCGTGATAGCGGCCGTCAACGCGGACGTCGGCCCGGCCGATGCCGTCGCCCAGCTCGATTCCCGCGTCGTGAAGCAAGTATGCGTCCAGGTACGCCTCGTAGGTGTCGGCCACGGAACGGTAGTCCGCCCGCTCGAAGTGGTGCGCGATGAGCGCCGCTACCGTCGGCAAGTGGCTGGGGTGAATGGCGAGGACACGTTCGAACGCGGCAAGCGCCTCCTCGGGTTCTCCGAGCTCGAGTGCAGCGCTGGCCAGCGCGAAGTGATTTTGGTAGTTCCGCTCATCGAACTCCACGGCGCGCCGCAGAGCTTCGAGTGACGCGCGCTTGCGACCGAGGGCCAGGTTGGCCTCGCCGAGCGCCCGCAAAACCCGTTCTCGCTCGGTGTCGCGCCGGTGCTTGACGTGGCGGGCCGGGAAAACGCCGTCCAGCTGTTCCAAATAGTCTGCAGCGTCCTCGTACCGGCCTTCAGCCAGCAGGCCTTCGCCCCGCTCGACGCGCTCCGTCCAGCGCGCATCCCAGCCCGCGGCACTCACCTGCGCCCGATCCAAGAGGCGGTCGCGGATCGGCGGCACCAAGAGAACGAAGCACACGAAGCAGATGGCGCCGAAAAGTAGCCATGCCGCCCGCCGTTCGTTTCGCCGCAGCGCTCCACGGGCACGGCGCAATTCCCGAAGCAGTCTATTCACCGCAGGACGTCCGGACGACTCATATGACGACGTCGTGCTGGCCGGGAAGGAGCGCGACCTTGTTCTCGCCGACCACGCCGCGCAGGTCCTCGAGGAACGCCTTCTCGTCGGCATCGCGCTTGAGCTCCACGGTGTACACGAGCTCGAGCAGGGTCCCATCACGGATCGTCTCGACGCTAAGCAGCGCAAAGTCCCGCACGTTTCTGAGGAAGGAATCGTTGAACGCTGTGTGGTAGTCGAGGTCAATGGGAGTGTGAAGCTTGAGCAGCAGCTCTTGTGAGGTCACGGCGCCGATGTCGAATCGGTACAGGAAGTACACCATGGCGGAGACAAACACCGTAAACACGACCGCGGCCCCGTAAAAGCCCGTCCCGACCGCCATTCCGACCGCCATCGTCATGAAAATGAAGCCTACGTCGCGCGAATCCTTGACCGCGTTGCGGAAGCGGATGATCGAGAGAGCGCCCACCAGCGCGAACGCGCGCGCGATATTACTCCCGATGATGAGCATGATGATCGACACGGTGACGCCCATGATGATCATCGTGTGAACGAACGAGACCGAGTATGACAGCCCCTGGTGGGTCTCGCGATAGAAGTAGGCGATGATGAGGCAGAGGAAAAAGCTGAGGACGAGCGCGACCAGCGCTTCCCAGAGCTGGAAGCCTCCCGCGACCGAAGTGCCCTGCATCATCTGTCTGATCAGCTCGTCCACGGCGTCATCTCCCTTAGGTCAGGCTGTTCTCGTAGTAGGCCCGGTCGACCGCTGTACAGTACTTTGAAAGGCGGATCATCTGGAATCCCTCCTTCGATACCAGCTTGCACAGCCACGTCGGGACACGCTCGCTGTACTTGATCTCCATGATCACCAGCCGAGGGTCGACGATGTAGCTACCCGAATCGAAGCGCTTGGCGATGTCGATATCAGTGGTCCGGTATTGGACCCGGGTGTCGAAGGTCAAGCGAAGGTCTGCGTCGTAGGCGCCGTAGAGCGCCCGCCGGGAGTAGGAGATGGCCATCCGCGGCTCAAGCTGGTATCGATGCCGGAGGACCACGGCTTCCGAGACGACCGGGTTCTCCGGGGCGGTGAGCGTCGCGCTGCCCGGCTCGGAACCAAACAACTCCCGCGCTTCCTGCTCCGAGATGCGCGCCCGCCGCTTCTGAAGCGTGCGGTCCATGCGTTGCTTGATCTCCACAAACACGTCGGGATGGCTTCCATACCGTCTGAAACGGAGCTTGCGGCGGTACTTGAGTCCCTCGATCTTCTCCCAGAACAAAGTGAGCTGAGGAGAGTCCCAGTACACGCTGTAGATGGGGTATCCCCACTCGCCCTCGCTGTGCGCATCCGGCACCGTGTATGGCTCGAGTGCCTCGATCGTGCGCCGGGCAGCGGCGTGTGGAACGAGATACTTGATCTCGAATCGATTGGCTTTGCGAACGTGTCGTGTCAGCACGGGCAGTTCCGGCTGGGTGACCCTCCGGCAGGTCTCAGCAACCTGCCAGCACTCCTCGAATGTCCGCGGCAAATGCAGCAAGCATAGTGCCGTTGTGGCGGACCCGCATCAACCGCTAGGCCAACGGCCCATCGCTTCCTCATAGACGGCCGTAGCCGTGATTCCGTCTCCGATCGAAGTGGATGGAGACCAGCCCGTGAGCTCCCGAAGCCGCTCGACAGAGACGTCGTCGTGGTCCATCTCGGCCGGCCGTCCGGCGCGGGCACCGAACCGCAGCAGCTCCGGAGCGATCGAGAGGACGCGTCCGGCGGTCTCCGCAAACCCGCGGACGGATTCTAGCTGGCCAGTGGCCAGATTGACGACCGTGCCGGCTTGTGGCGCTGCCCCGCCCAGCCGCAGCAGCCCCTCGGCCACGTCTTCGACAAACGTGAAGTCGCGTCGCTGCGAACCGTCCGAGAGGTCCAGGGGGAGACCGGTGGCGGCCGTGTCTAACAGCGATGGTAGAAGCCGGCCGTGATGCTCTCCCGGTCCGTAGACAGTGAAGAGCCGCGCCGTGACGGCGGCCAGATTGCCCGCGCCGCTCACGTCCGCGACCGCATGCGTACCCGCCAGCTTGGTTTGCCCGTACACAGTGGTGGGCGTGCACGCGGTGTCCTCCGCTAGATCGCCGCTCGCGGTCCCGTACTCCAGCGCGGAGCCGGTGTGCACCAGGTGCTGGCCGGCCCACGGTGAATCGGCCGTGAGAACACACGCCTCGGCGACGGTGCGGGCGAGGTCCGTGTTGATCCGCTCGGCAGCCTCCGGATCGTTCTCGGCCGGGTC
>JBFILW010000151.1:0-6825 GCA_041612005.1 Gemmatimonadota bacterium | reverse complement strand
CACCACTACCCGTGCCTGGCGAGCATGGGAACCGATATCGACTTCGGCGACACGCTGATGCACGTTTCGGGGAATGTGCTCAAGGACAACGTGGCCGAGCAAGTCAAACCGTTCAGACGGATCCGCTACATAGCGCCGGGCACCCAGAGCGAATAGCCCGGGACGGTTTTCCCGACGCTCATTTCTCAGGCCGTTTGGCCCTATTGAGTGGCCGCGGAGAAGAGCATGCTGAGGGTGAGGTGCCCCTTGAAATACCGCATCGACCGCAAGGGTAGGGGACAGTTCGTCATCGCCGATGTCTGGAAACGCGGCACGGCCCTGCTCGCCGACCCGCTCCTCAACAAGGGCACGGCGTTCTCGGCCGAGGAGCGAAAGCTCTTCGAAGTCGAGGGAATGCTGCCCCATCAGCAGTCGGAGCGAAGTCAGCAGATGAGGCGGGCGTACGAGACCGTGAACGCGGGATGCACTTGCCCGCTCGATGTGTATTGCGGTCTGGTCGCACTCCAGGATCGCAACGAGACCCTCTATTACCAAGTCCTCTCCGAGAACGTCGAGGAGCTGCTTCCCATCGTCTACACCCCCACCGTCGGCACCGCTGCCGTCGAGTTCAGTCACGTGTTCCGGCGGGGCCGGGGGCTGTGGGTGACGCCGGCCCATCGCGGCCGGATCCGTGAGATCCTCGGCCACGTCCGCAATGAAGAGATCCGCCTGATCGTCGTCACCGACAATGAACGGATTCTCGGGCTCGGGGACCAGGGTGCCGGCGGCATGGTCATCCCCATCGGGAAGCTGTCGCTGTATACGTTGGGGGCAGGGATTCATCCGGCATTGACGCTGCCGATCAGCCTCGACGTCGGAACGGACAACCCGGATCTCCTCGACGACGAGCTCTATGTGGGCTGGCGCCAGCCGCGGCTGCGCGGCGAAGAGTACGACACTCTGCTCGACGAGTTCGTCGAGGCGGTACGCCACCGCTTCCCGGATGCGCTGCTCCAGTGGGAAGACTTCAAGAAGGGCAACGCCTTCCGTCTGCTCGACCGCTACCGCAGCGTGCTGCCCAGCTTCAACGACGACATCCAAGGCACGGCGGCAGTTGTCGCCGCCGGTGTGGCCAGTGCGTGTCGCGCTACCGGCGTGCCGCTGGCAGAACAGCGATTCCTGCTGGTCGGCTCGGGTGCTGCCGGAGTCGGCATTGCCCGTCACCTTCGCCACGAGCTGACGGAGGCGGGACTGTCGGCAGCCGAGGTCACGCGAGCTATCGCGCTCATGGACACCGCCGGCCTCGTCATCGCCGACCGGCCGGGCCTCGACCCGTACAAGGCGTCCAGCGCCTGGCCCGTCGAAACGGCGGCGGCCGCGGGCCTCGACGGTACCGCGGCGCGAGATCTGACCAGCGTGGTGGACTTGTTCGCCCCGACCGTTTTGATCGGCACCACAGGCCAGCCCGGCGTGTTCGACGAGAACGTCGTGCGGGCTCTGGTCCGCCACACGGAGCGGCCCCTCGTGATGGCGCTGTCGAATCCAACCAGTATGACGGAGGCTGTGCCCGCAGATGTCATGGCCTGGACCGAGGGCCGGGCACTGATTGCCACCGGCAGCCCGTTCGATCCGGTCGATTACGGTGGCCGGTCGATCCCCGTGCCGCAGTGCAACAACGTCTACATCTTCCCGGCCGTCGGCCTCGGAGCCATCGTGGCGCGCGCCGGCGAGGTCACCGACTCGAGGTTCGCCGCGGCGGCGAACGCCCTCGCCGACCAGGTGGACGATGAACAGCTGGCGACCGGCGTGCTGTACCCACCGCTCGCCGACCTGCGCCAGATTACGCGGAAGGTCGCCGCCGCCGTGGTAGCCGCCGCCGGCGCGGCCGGTGTCGGCCGCGACATGGGGCCGGCGGAGATCGAGGCCGAGCTGGATCGCGAGATCTGGGATCTCGACTACCCAACGATGATCCCGATCTAGAAGCCGGCCGCCGCGCCCTGGCGACTCGACCGCCGTCTGCGCGGACCGGCTCTGCGCGGTGGACTGATTGGGTGTCCGGCCGCCGTGAAGAGGAGGAGCGGACACATGGCGAAGGACGCTGCGGATCCTGAGCCGGGAGGCGAGCTGAGTCTGCCTAGACGGCTGCGAGTTTCCGCTTCGCCGGGGCCTTTCCGTAGCTCAGATAGAGAGACGGAACGACGAAGAGGTTGAGCAGCGTCGACGTCACCAACCCGCCGACGATGACGATGGCCATCGGATGCTCGATCTCGTGTCCGGCGATATCCCCTGCCAAGATCAGGGGGATCAGCGCAAACCCCGTGGACAAGGCCGTCATCAGGATCGGCACCAGGCGCTCCTTGGCTCCCCGCAATACGAGGTGGGGGCCGAAGGTTTCCCCCTCGTACTTCTCTAGGTGCTGATAGTGGTTGATGAGCATGATTCCATTGCGAGCCGCGATCCCGTAGATAGTGAGGAACCCCACGAGTGATCCCAGCGAGACCACTCCGCCACCGAGGTATGCGCCGAGGACACCTCCCACGAGGGCCGAGGGGAGGCTGAGGAACGAGAGCAGCGCGAGACGCGTTGACGCAAAGGACGACAGCAGTAGTACAAAGGTTATGGCTGCCGCAAAGAGAGCGTATACCGCCAAGCGGTTCTGCGCGGCCAGGGCCTCTTCGAATTCGCCGAGCAGTTCTGCTCGGTACTCGAGTGGGAAGTTGACTTCATCAACTTGGTCGTCGACCTCGGCCACGGCCGAGCCGAGATCGCGCCCGCTCACGTTCGCCAACACATCAATGCGTCGAGCCCCGTTTTCGCGTTCTATCTCATTTGGTGTCGACACGATGCGAACGTCGGCGACATCGTCGAGGAACACGTGCTGCCCGCTCCCGGTGTCCAAGAGGAGCTCGCGCAGGGATGTGAGGCTGTTGCGAACGTCGGGCGTTGACCACACGGCCACATCGAGTGCCCTCCCCCGTGTGTAGTAGTCGCCGACCTCTGTGCCCGAGATGTAGGCGGCCGCGGTCCTGCGAACGTCGCCCGGCTTGATGCCGTATCGCTCGGCCACGGCGAGGTCCACCTCGATCTCGATCTGGGGGATTTCGACTTGCAGCTCGGTGTGGAGATCGATGAGACCGTCGATCCGTGACATCCGGCCCTCGATCTCGGCGGCCAGCTCGCGAAGAGTTGCCAGTTCGGGACCGAATATGCGGACCACGATGGCTTCGCTCGTCCCGGTGAGTACCTCTTTGACGCGCTCCTTCAAGTAGGTCTGGACGTCGCGCCTTATGCCCGGATACCCGTCGACAACCGTCTGGATTTCGTGGACCGTGGAGTCGTAGTCGACCTGGGGATCGATGCTGACCCAGTTCTCGGTGAAGTTGATGCCCACCACCTCGTCCGATGCGAGCGCTCGACCGATGTGAGCCCCGAAGTTACGTACCCCGGGAATCGCCCGCAGTTCGGTGCTCGCGTCCAGGGTGACCCGGCGCATCTCCTCATGCGATGTCCCGGGCTGAGTCACCCAGTGCATGAGGAAGTCGCGTTCCTTGAAATCCGGAAGCAGCTCTTGACCAAGTTGAGGTACCACTGCCACGCCGGAGAGCACGATGAACGCAACCGTGGCAAACGCGTAGCGCGGTTTCCGAATGATCGGTGCCAGGATCCGCTCGTAACCGGCGTGGAGCTTCTTGGCGAGCGGCGCCTCTTCGCGCTTGTCGAGCCGGGCATTGCGCAGGAGGAGGAAGCTCAGCGCGGGGGTGATGGTCAGCGCCACCACCATGGAGGCGCCGACAGAGAGGGAGAACGCAAGCGCGAGCGGTCGGAAGAACGATCCCGAAAGGCCCTCGAGGAACATCACCGGAGAGACGGCCACGATCTCGATCAGCGTCGCGTAGACGATGGCGCCACGCACCTCGAGCGAAGCTTCCACGACCGTCGAGAAGGTTGACTGGTCACTTCCCTCAGCACGGTTCTGGCGTAATCGGCGGACGATGTTCTCAACGTCGATGATCGCGTCATCGACTACCGCTCCGATGGCGATGACGAGTCCCGCCAGGATCATCACATTGATGGTGGCGCCAAACTGGGCGAGCACCAGCACTGCGGCCATGAGTGACAGCGGAATTGCGATGACGCTGACCAGCGCGACCCGCCATTCGAAGAGGAAGAGGAAGATCACGAGCGTGACCAAGGCTGCCGCGATCAACATGGCCTTGGCGAGGTTGTCAATCGAAAGCTCGATGAAGGTGGCCGGTCGGAAGATGGTGGTGTCGATCTCGATGCCGGCGAGCCCGGGGCTCAGCTCGTCCAGCACGGCTTCGACGGCGGCCGTGACCTCCAGCGTGTTACCCCACGGGTACTTCTCAACGATGATCAGGAGGCCATCGCCGTCGTTGATCACGGCATCTCCGATCAGCGGAGGGTGGCCGAGCGCCACACTGCCCAGGTCACCGAGGACGAGCGGCGTGCCGTCGCTCTTGCGCTTGTCCAGGACGGCGACTGTGGCGAGTTCGCCGGGAGTTGTAATCGGCAGGACGTTGGACACGGCAAAGCGCTGTGTCCCGGTCTCGATCCATCCGCCGGCACCAGGTTTCGCCGAGTTGGAGTACGGCAAGATCCCAACTTCGAGGGCCTCGGCCGTTACCTCCATGATGTCTTCCACCGATACCTCGTGGAATCGAAGCAGTTCCGGATCCATCTGTACCTGGAGGTGGTGGAGGCGCTCACCCCACATGGCAACGTTCGCCACGCCGGGTACGGCCAGAAGGCGCGGTCGCATGATCCAGAAGGCGGTCTCCGATAGCGCAATCGGATCGATCGTGTCGCTCGAGAGCCCAATGAACATGGAGCGACTGGTCGACGATAGAGGTGGGAGCATGACCGGCGTCGCGATCACGTCTGGCAGGGCCACAGTGGCGACGCGCTCGTTGACGAGCTGGCGCGCCTCGATGATGTCGGTACCGGGTTCGAAGATCATCAGGATCTGGGACAAGGCGGGGACGGTCTTGGAGCGCATCACGTCGAGGCCCGGCGTCCCGGCGAGCACCTCCTCGAGCGGGATCGTCAAGATCTCCTCGGTCTCGGCGGTTGATAGACCCGCAGCTTCAGTCTGGATTTCGACTCGGGGAGGAGCGAACTCGGGGAACGCATCCACGGGCATGTCGCTGAGCTGGGCGTATCCGAAATAGAGCATCGCACCAGCGAGCGCGATCACAATGAACTTCGCCTTCAGGCTCGATTCGACAATCCATCGCATTCTGCGGAAGCTCCTCGCCTACCTCCCGATACCGTTCTCGAAGCCCGATAGTTCGCCGGATCCCACCGTCACGACTGATGTGCCGACGGGGGGGCCCTCCAATAGAAACGCCCAGTCGCCCTCGATGTAGTCGACGATTACCGACTGGCGGCTATAGACCAGGGGCTCGGATGTCGTATACGCCCAGGTGCGGCCGGCCGGGTCGTACACCACGGCGCTATACGGCATACTCAACTGGTCCGTCGCCTCGAGCGTGAGTTCGACGATCACGTTTGTGCCCAACGTCAAACCGGATTCGCGATCGACACTGAAGTACCGCGTTCCGGCGGGGTCTGCGGCCTCGCCGACGCTGGGATCGGCCTGTCGGGCGGCGAACCCCGACGAATCCGACTTTGGGCCGCCTGCCGCCGGATAGACGACTGCCGTGGCCTCACCATCGATCCCGTCCAGCTCACTCCCGGCGAGAGTTGCCCGAACCCACAGTGACGAGTCCGTGGGCGCCCCGCCCGGTCGGCCTACGACCTCTGCGGCAATGAGGCGTTGACGAGACGCGGTCTCAATCGTCACGGGTTCGGTTGCTACGCCGAGGCGCCGGGCCGCGTCTTCGCTGAGAATCACCCGGGGTATTTCCGACCCGTCGATCGTCTCCAACGTGGCAGCCGCAACGGCACTCTCGGACTTGGCAGCGGCACTTCCGCACGCCCCCAGGAGAAGGGCACCGAGGGCCAACGCGATCGCGCCCCGCGCCCCGACGGCCCTCACGTGGCCAGCTCCGGGGACCCGGCCGCGACCGGCTCTAGGGCCCTCGGTTCCGACTCTGCCTCCGGCCGCAAGTCGATGATCAGATTGGCCGTGGCATGCCGACGGAGGACCAGCGGATACAGGCCCGGAACCACGAACAGGTACACGAGGCCTGTCGTCGCGAGTCCACCAATGATGACGAGCGCCGTCGGATAGATCAGCTCGAGCCCTGCCTCCGTGCCCAGGGCCAAGACGGGCACCAAGCCGAGCGCGATCGCACCGATGGTTGTGGCTATTGGCACGAACCG
Organism: Gemmatimonadota bacterium; assembly: GCA_041612005.1. GTDB lineage: Bacteria > Gemmatimonadota > Gemmatimonadetes > Palauibacterales > Palauibacteraceae > JBFILW01. The sequence continues at coordinate 540 of JBFILW010000151.1, read as the reverse complement.
ATCGCGCGCGGCGCGCAACGCGATCTCGGCGCCGGGTACGTCGCCACGGCGTTCGAGCTCCTGGCACCGTCCGATCAACAGCAAGCCGCAGCGGGCGGCCACGCCGAATACAGCCAGCATTCCGGCGAGTGCCGCGAGCGAATTGGTGCCTTCCGCCCACCAGTAGGCCGCAATGAGACTGCCCGTGAGGGCGGCCACCAGGCTGAGCAGGGAGAAGAACGCCAGGCGCCAACTATCGAAACTCAATTGCAGCAATAGGACGATTCCGATGAGAGCAGCTATGGACAGGGCAGTGACGCGCCATCGCTCGCCCTGCCTTTCCATTTCTGCGATGCGGACCTGGGTGTTGTATTCGAGCGGGAATGGGACCTCGGCGAGCTGGGCCGCGATGTCACTTTCGACCGCTCCGATGTCCCTTCCGCTGAGGTTGCCGACGACGTCGAGGTAGGCGGTGGCTGCGTCGTGCCGGATCAGCGTCGGAATGGACACCATCCGAACCTCGGCGACATCGGCCAGCCGGACGAGACTTCCGTCGGGCTT
>JBFILW010000150.1:0-6859 GCA_041612005.1 Gemmatimonadota bacterium | reverse complement strand
TGGCGACGCGGCGCAGCAACGCGCGGCCAGGGGATGGCATGACCGTACTGGCCGGTGTGAAGCTGGTTCCCGCCATACCGGATCTCGGCTCCTGAGCTCGGACGGGCTCCCGCACGGGCGGAAGCCTGGTGCACGCAAAGCCCTCGGGCAGAATGCGTGCCTCGATGTGGGACTATATAAGTGTATGGTGGACAACAGATTGTGATGTATGAGCCGAACGGGTCTCGCTGGGACGTTACGAAATCGTAACGCCAGACGTAACCTTGGGTGTGGGGGTGGGGGAAGGGGAGGTGCTACGAGAGGCCGTACTTCTTGCGCTTCTCCCACAGGCTCTTGCGAGAGATCCCCAGCGCTTCGGCGGCCTGTTGGACGCTCCCGCTGCTCGCCGCCAGCGTCTGGCGGATGTACTCCTTCTCGACCTCGGGGAGGGTGAGGCCCTGAGGCATGCGGACCCCGTTGTCCAGGGCCCGCGGTCCTTCCGCTTCGACCGATCGCAGCGGTGGCAGATCGGCAGCCGTCAGCTGGTCACCTTCGGCGAAGATCATTGCCCGCTCGATGACGTTTCGCAGCTCCCGCACGTTTCCCGGCCAGTGCCACTGGGTCAGGATCTCCATGGCGTCCGGCGCGATCGCGCTCACGTCCTTCCGGAACTCGCGGGCGAAGACCTCGCGAAAATGCTCGGCCAGGGCTGGGATGTCTGATGGGATCTCGCGGAGCGACGGCAGGGTGTGCGTCGCCACGCTCAGGCGGTAATACAGGTCGGAGCGGAACCGACCCGACCGAACCAGTTCGTCCAGGTCCCGATTGGTTGCGGCGATGATGCGGAGGCTCACGTCGATCTCCTCGATGCCGCCCACTCGGCGAAACTGCCGCGACTCGAGGAAGTTGAGCAACTTGGACTGGAGCGTCGGTGACAGGTCGCCGATCTCGTCGAGGAACAGCGTTCCACCGTTGGCGACCTCGATCAGGCCGCGCTTGGCCTCGCGCGCGTCAGTGAAGGCGCCTTTCTGGTAGCCGAACAGCTCGGCTTCCAGCAGTTGAGCGGGCAGGGCTGTGCAGTTGATCTCCACGAACCGGCCCTGCGAATGCTGGCTGGAATAATGAATGGCCCGCGCCACGAGGTTCTTGCCGGTCCCGCTCTCGCCGAGGAGGAGGACGGTGGGGTTGGGGATGGCGGCGACACGCTGCTCGAACGCGCGCAGCTCCTGGATCTTTTGGTGCTCCCCGAGGATCGCACTCGTCGAGAATTCTCTCCGGCGGGTTTCTTCCAGGGAGGCGGCTTCCTCGCGCAGCGGCCGGTCCGCGAGCGCCCGCTTCAGGAGGGTGGTCAACTCGTCCAGGTTGACGGGCTTGGTAAGATATTCGTTGGCACCGGCTTTGAGCGCCTCGATGGCGCTTGCGATCTCGGTCCGGGCCGTCAGGACGAAGATGGGGAGGGAGGGCTCGCCGGCCCTCAACCGACGGGTGATCTCGAGGCCGTCGAGCCCTGGCATCACCAGATCGGTCAACACCGCGTCCGCGGGGTGTTGGCTCTGGCGCTCTAGCAGCGCTTGTGGCCGATCGAACACTTCGACGCGGTAGGTGCCGGCTCCCTTGATATTCGCCGCCAGGAGCTTGCCGAAGCTCAGGTCATCGTCGAGGATGTAGATTTTGCGTGGCGCCAATGAACCGTTCCCCTATCGTGGTCCCAAAGCGCATGACCCGCCGGCTGCTGGATCATCGGCCGGATCGCGGGGTGCCGTGAGCGCTCCATACACCGTCGTGCTCATCGAGGACGACGCCGACCTGCGGGCGCTGACCCGGGCCACTCTACAGTTTACGGCGGGATGGGACGTTATGACAGCCGCGAGCGGGCCTGAGGGTCTCGAGGTCGTGCGTCGGGTTCGCCCCGACGCGGTGATCGTCGACCTCATGATGCCCGACATGGACGGGTACGAGGTGTGTGAGAACCTGACCGGAGATCCTGAGACCGCCGGGACCCCCGTGGTCTTTCTCACGGCCCGCAAGCGGGTCGACGAGGCGCGGATGCGAGCCGTCGGCGCGGTCGGCGTCATCTTCAAGCCGTTCGAGCCCGAGCGGCTCGCCACGCAGATCCAGCAGCTGTGCGAAGGGTCGGGCCTTGAATAGCCAATCGAGTCATGGCGTGCCGCCGGAGATCATGGCCAAGTTGCGCCGAGAGTTCCAGGCGAGCCTGCCGGGCCGCGTCGCCACCATGGAGGGAGCTCTCGAAACCTTGGGCTTCGGGTACGTCCCCGAGGCTGCCGAGCGGTTCCATCAGAGTGCCCACTCGCTGAAAGGCACGGCGGCAGCCTACGAGGCGGACGAGTTGGTCGAGCCCGCCACGAAGCTCACGGAGCTCGGTCTTCGGTTCCTCGGAACGCGCGCCAGGACACCGACCGAACTTACGGCCGCCGCTGAGCTGCTGGGCGAACTGCGGCGTGCCGTGGATCGCTATCGTCTGCGGATGCCGGAGCCGGGGGCATGAGCGCCGCGAGCGATCCCCGATCCGCGACGCTCGCCCGTCTCGAGCTGGTGGCGGAGCTCGCTTTTCTCATCAATTCGACGTTTGACCTGGATCAGATCTTTCGTGAAGCGATCCAACGGCTCCGCCATGTCCTCGCGTTTCGCCGTGCGAGTGTCGTGCTCGTGGCTACCGACGGCGCGAGCTACTACCTCCACACGCTGTTCGACGCTGCGCGCGGCGGCTTCCAGACCATCCCGACCGCGTTCCCGATCACCGAGGGATTGACTGGACAGGTCATTCGATCGGGGACGGCGATTCGCGCCGACGACTACGCGGGCATCGGAGATATCCACCACGAGGGCGAGCAGTCGGTATCGGTGCTCATCATTCCATTGCTCGTGGGTGGAGAGGTCATCGGGACCCTGAACTTCGGGGCGGCGACGTCCACACCGTACGACGACGATGACCTCGCCCTTGCCACCCTGCTCGGCCGTCAGATCTCGACCTCGCTCCACTACTCGAAGCTCCTGGCCACGATCGAGGAACAGCGGCGGGCGCTCGCGACGGAGCATGCCGCGGTGTCCCGCTCGCGGAACCGCCTCGAGGCGCTGCTGGAGGCGAGCGACGCGGCGATTCTGATGGTGAGCGGCGACACCATCGTGCACGCCAACCGCGCCATGGGCGAGCTGGTTGGACGGCCTCGAGAACTGCTCGATGGGGCGAGACTGTCACAAGTCAACGAGCTGCTGAGTCGGGCGTTGCGGGACCGGCAAGCACTGGTGCCACAGACCGATGCGCTTCTGAGCGGTGACACGATGCTGCAGGATCTCGTCGAGTTTCGGATTCCGGTGGGCCGCGTTTGCCAGCGCACCGTGGCAGCGGTGCGAGACGAGAGTGACGCACTGCTGGGACATGTGCTCATCTATCGCGACGTCACGCGCGAGGTTCAGGCCGAGCGCGCCAAGGACGAGTTCGTGTCGATCGTGAGTCACGAGCTTCGCACCCCGCTCACCTCGGTGAAGACCTCGCTCGGCCTGCTCTCAAAGGGCCTGGCCGGGACGCTGACCGATCAGGCACGGGAGCTGCTCGACATTGCTCTCCGCAATCTCGAACGGCTCATCCGGCTGGTGGACGACCTGCTGGACTTGGCGAGAATACAGAGCGGTCGGTTCGTGACGCAGCTGGGCCCGGTGTCGGTGAGCCGTGTTGCGGCGGAGGCGATCGAGGCCGTGCGGGGGTTTGCGCAGGAGCGGGGCGTTCGTCTCGAATACGCCGACGAAGCGAGTCCGGCTGCCGTGCTCGCGGACGCCGATCGCCTGGAGCAGGTGCTGGTCAACCTCCTGGCCAACGCCATCAAGTTCTCCCCGGAAGACGGTGTGGTGAGCCTCCGGTGGTGGCCGGATCGCGAGCGGATCGCGTTCGAGGTCGCCGACGAGGGGCCGGGAATTCCGGCCGAGCAAATCGATTCCATCTTCGGGAAGTTCACGCAGCTCGAGCGGTCCGACGTGCGTTCGCATGGCGGTGCGGGGCTTGGACTCTCGATCAGTCGGGCGATCGTGGAGCAGTTCGACGGCGAGATCTGGGCGGAGAACCGGGAGCCCCGAGGCGCCCGGTTCCTGGTTCGTCTGCGACGCGCCCGGGAGACTCCAGCCGCCGCGGTGGATGATGAGCCGCCCCTCGGGGCCCCGTCGTTCCGCACGATCCTGCTGGTCGAGACGGATCGGGATCGCCTGCGCCTCCGGCAGCAGCTGTTCGAGAGTGTGGGCTGGGCCGTGACCACGGCTGAGGACGGCGCAGCGGCACTCCGGGCGGTGGCCGATAGGAGTTTTGACCTCATCGCGGTGAACACCGAGCTCGCCGACATGCACGGGCTCGAGCTGCTTCGACGATTGCGAGGGTCTCCCCCCGCTACGGACATCCCGAGTCTCCTGATCGGTCCGGGAGTCCGGCATGATCAAGCGGTTGCGTACGGTGCCGACGCGTGCGTGACGGACGATGCCGAAACCCTGACTGCCGCGGCGAATCGGCTACTCACGGCGCCGCCGCGACGGATCGTCCTCCTGGTCGAGGACGATCCCGCGGTACGGGACGTGTTGGCGCGCGCTCTGCGGAGCGCCAACCTCGGGTGTCTCGAAGCGGCGGGTGGCGAGGAAGCTCTGGAGCTGGCGCGGGCGCGGATCCCGGACGTCGTGATCACCGACTGGCACCTCCCTCAATTGGACGGTGTCGCCGTGCTGCAGGCGTTGCGCGCCGATTCCCGGCTGGCGCAGGTTCCGGCGATGCTCGTGACCGGTTACGGTCTGCCCACATCAGGGGAGCTGGCATCCTCGCTGGGGGCGAAGCTGGTGCGCAAGCCGTTCGACGTGTTCGAGCTGGTCGAAGAGATCAAGCAACTCGTGGGATCGTAGCGGGCGACCCGCTCTCGGGTCGCCCCCACGCTTCCTCCTTACGGTGTGCGCGGCGCGAGGGTCACCTCGCACCGGGAAAGGTCCTTTCGGCTCGGAGCCTTGATCCAGTCGGGCCAGGCGGCCAGGATCTGGTCGACCTGCGGCCGAACGGTAATGGTCCCGCCCACCACCTGCCCGACGAACCCGAAATCGGAGTTCATCATGTCGTCGAACGCGAGCGTCGAGTCGACGATCACACCCCTGATCTCGAACGTGCCGGGCTGGCCTTCGATGGTGAACTCTTGTACGAGCTGAAGCTCGAACGCCTCTTGGGAGATGACGATCCGCCTGATCGTGCCCGCCTCGATGCTGTGGGCCCACCCCGAGGGAATTTTCTTGCATGCGGCCGCGGCCTTCGCCGCGTACGTCCCCGAGACGGTCGCGTACCCGCGATCGGTGATCGTGGTCTCCAGGACCGCCAGCTCGTCCGCGAGCTCGGCCTTGAACTGCTCGAGGTTGTCGCGTGTGATTGTCCGATCCGGCAGGTGAACGGTCCCGCCACGCTCGACCAGCGGAAGGTGATCCGTGATCTGGCGGAGCTCCCGATACGAGGTGGCCAGGTCCGCGGCCGACGCAGTGCGGAGCGCTGCGGCGCTCGTCTGGGTGTGAAGGGTCGTCGGGAATGCAACGACGAAGATGAGTACGACGCCTGCTCTGTTCATAGGATCCCGTGAGGATGACGCCTCGCATCAGCGCGCCGAGCCGAGGGGCCGACTTCCTTGGCTCGGTGCTCGAACGCTGTCGAGCTCGTCAACTCGGTAGGGTCGGGTTCCGGAGTTGGGTCACTCTGGGCCTCAGAGAAGACATGACTCCGGTCGGCTGCGACCCACACGCGGTGCCTTGGTTCTGGACGGGGGGTGCGGCGCGCGGTTTGGCGGGCGAGTTGGTTCCGACCGCGGCCGAGCGACGTGAGCCCCAGTGAACAGCATCGGGCCCGCGCCAACCGGTGTGATAATATCATGGGTAATCGGTGTCCGGTAGTGGGTGCTCGAGGCAGGTGGGCGCCCGAACGCGGCGGTCAAAGCGACCGGCGGCGGCGAAGCGGGCGGTCTCGCGCCCCCTCGACGCAGCTGTCCGGGCGGCAGTTCCAGTCCCGGTCACGGAGGGGGCGCGGAAGAACGATGACTGCGGGCGAGCAGCTACGTCGGGCGTTCCGCCACCCCGAGCTTGCTCAGGATCTGCTCCATCAAGCACCACTTCGTGATGCTCGACTGGAGCAGGTTGAGCCCGACGAAAGCCGTGAAGAGATACCAGTAGGGGCTCACCCAGTATCCCAGCGCGAGGGAGATCAATACGAACGAGCCAGCAATGCCCCGAATGATGTAGTGCATCCTCATATGAGCTCCTCTGTGTCCATGATGAACGCTTTGAGTCCCTCCTCCGGTCCCCGGGAAGAGCGCAACGTGTCCAGCCGTTCGCGCAGCGGTTTCACGCAGTGGTCGTCCAGCGCGGCGATGAACAGGCTGCTCGAGCCGGGAAAGGCCCGGCTTCCGGACTTCTTTCCCGTCCGCCCTTTCCCGTGCACGCTCTCGATCTGGGTATACCCCGGAGCGTCACAGTCGTCCAGGAGCCGTTCGATGTCTGCGGCGTGATCGGCGTCGACGATCAACACAACCATTCTCATTTGTGCATCTCGTAGTAAAGGAGTGGAATTGCAACCAGCGTCAGGAGCGTAGACACGATCGCACCACTGATGAGCGCCATCCCAAGGCCTTCGAAGATCGGGTCGCGCACCATCACGAAACCGCCGATCACCACCGCGGCGGCCGTGAGGATGATCGGCCGGGCCCGGATCAAGCCCGAGGCGATCACCGCATCGCGCAGCGACTGTCCGCGCTCCAGACCGAGTGTGACGAAGTCGACCAGGAGAATCGAATTCCGCACGATGATGCCTGCCAGGGCAATCATGCCGATCATGGATGTTGCTGTGAAAAAGGCACCGGTGGCC
>JBFILW010000149.1:0-6863 GCA_041612005.1 Gemmatimonadota bacterium | reverse complement strand
TGAACTCGTAGATCTCGCGGCCCAGATAGTAGCCGGCGAACGGCAGCACGATGAGCGCCCCAATTGCGATGAAGTTGCCGATGTAGCCCATCCAGTCGTAGTGGGCTCGCTCGTCGGCGGTGCGGGAGGCCAGGAAGCGGTAGGCGGCGTACGCCCCGACGATCGCGCCGCCGAACACCACGTTGGCAAGGATGCGGTGGATGTTGATCGGCATCCAGGTCGCGTTGGCGATCGCGCTCCACAGCTGCACCTGGGTCGGGGCGGTGTCCGCCGTCACGTTGGCGGGCGGGCTCATCATGTAGGTCAACCACCCGTCGGCGATGAACATGACCAGCGTGCCCCAGATGTTGAGCAGGATGCCGAGGCCGAGGTGGAAGCGCTTCGCGGCCCCCGCCTTCATCCGCTCCCAGCCGTAGTAGTAGAGGTAGAGCGTGAACGATTCGATGAAGAACAGGCCCACGTACACCCACATCGAGGGACCGAAGATCGCCGTCAGGTAGCTCCAGAACACCGGGTAGAGCGTCGAGAGGAAAAAGACGAGCACGGCGCCCCAGATCGCCGTGGCGCTGTACGCGATGAGGAGAAGGCGCACGAACTCCTTCGCCAAGCGGTCGTAGCGCTCGTCGCCGCTCACCATGCCCACCGCTTCGATGGTGACGGCGAACATCGGTACGCCGAGCACGAAGGCGGCGAACATCAGGTGCAACTGGGCAGCGATCCAGATCGCGCCGCGGGCGCCGATGACCGGGAAGTCGCCGTACTCGCGGATCGACTCCTGCGCGACGCCCGGCTCGGCCGCGGCCAGCGCGAGGAGGCCGAATCCCACCGCGCCCAGGAGCACCTTCCGCAGCGCGCTCACTGTCCGTTCCTCAGGAAGAAGGGACGCCGCTTCGAGAAGTCCACCGGCATCTCCCGGCGAATCTCGTCCAGGAGCTCGGCGGTCACGGTGTCGATTCCCCGCTCGCGGGCGTAACTCTCGACCCGCTTCGTCACCACGCCGCGCACGAATGAGGGTATTCGGGCGACGCGCTTCTCGGCGTCGGGCGCCCAGCGCAGCTCAGCCTGGACCGCCTCTCCGTAGCTGACCGGCGTCGGTCGCGCGACCGGTTCACGCCACCCCTCGGGCTCGTACGCGCAGGCTTCGTCCGCCGCCATCAGGTCGCCGCTGTTCGCGAAGGCGCGCGCGCGACAGCCGCCGCAGATCTCACGGTACTCGCAGCGTCCGCACTTGCCGCCCGGCGTGCCGCTCCGCAGCGACTCGAACACGGGTGAGTCGTACCAGATCGAGGCGAAGTCCTGCTCGCGCAGGTCGCCGGCGACGGCCGGCGTGAACGGGCACGGGGTCACCTTCCCATCCGGCGTGATGCGGCAGTAGTGGATGCCGCACGGACAACGCGTCTCGTACGTGAGCAGCGGCGAATCCGGATCGCTCTCGTGGACGACGCGCATGATCGCCGGCTGGCACTTGGAGCGGACCATCATGCGACCGCGGTATTCCCGCTCGAGTGCGGCCAGCTCAGTGAGCACTTCTTCGTTCTCCTCGGGGCTCAGGCCGTCCATGCCGGAAGCGCGGCCCGTCTGCACCACGAAATAGACGTTGAACGAGACGGCTCCGCGCTCGGCGGCCCAGGCCGCCAGCGCGCCGAGCTCGCTCCGGTTGCCGCGCGTGACGGTCGTCTGAACGATGAAGTCGAGGCGCGCGTCGCGGAGTACCTCGACCGCGTCGAGCGTCTGCTGGAGGGCGCCGTCCCCGTGCCGGAAGCGGTCGTGGTAGCGAGGATCGAGCGAGTCCACGCTCACCGCCACACCCAGCAGGCCGGCCTTCTTCAGCGATGCGACGCGCTCCGCGGTGATCAAGGTGCCGTTGGTGCCGAGGACGACCGTGGCGCCCGCCTCGGCCGCCCGCTCGACGATCTGCTCGAGGTCGTCCCGTACGAGTGGCTCCCCGCCGGTCAGGATGAGCATGGGATTGGAGTTGACTGCCAACACCTGATCCAGAATCTGAAGGCAGTCGGCGGTGGACAGCTCATCGCCCCGCGCCTGCCAGGGGCCGGCCGAGATGTAGCAGTGGGCGCATTCGAGGTTACAGCGGCGGGTGAGGTTCCAAGCGACGACGTGTGGCAGCTGCCCCGTTCGGGCGTCAGGCGAGTCGTGGTCCGCCGACGGCGCCTCGGCCAGCGGCGTGTCTGCGAGGGCAAAGGGAGCTCGGGTCAAGAGCTCTGCCCCGGCGCAGCGTCCTCGGATTCGCTCATGAACTGCTCCATCGCCCGCTTCGCATCCTCCGGCGAGACGGTCTCGAAGTCGACCGGACACTCCTTCGCCTTCTCATCGATGTCCCGGATCGGGCAACGGGTGACACCGGACGCTTTCGCCTCCTCGATGAAACGCTTCATCTCGGCGCTCATGCCGTCCACGCCCGCCGCCTCGGCGCGCGCCTGCTTCGCCTTGAGCTCGTTGAACATCACCAGCATGGTGTCCATGTCGAACTCATCGGCCGCGATCATGGCCTCCTTGTTCTCGTCCATCACATCGCTCGACACCCGCCACATGCCGCCGCGGCGCGCGAAGCGCTCCACCGTGTTGCGGGCAAGCGGGCGCGCGATCAGCGGAACGCGGTTGAGGCGCTCGAACGCTTCGTGGGTCCAGACGACGGGATCGGCTTCGGTGCGCTCCCGGGTCGTGACGTGGCTCGTGTACGGACACTTGGTCTCGACGGGCAGCGGCGCCTCGAGAATCTCCCCGTCGTGGGTAGCGACCTCGGTGCGCTTCATCGCCTCGTCCGCCTTCAGCTCCGCGAGCGCCAGCTCTTCGGCGTCACCGATCCCCATGATGAGCTGCATATGCGTCGGCAGCAGCTTCTGGATCGCCGCGTCCAGCCATTCGTTGGTCACGATCGGCAGCTCGGGCTCGACGTACTCGCCGTGCTCGATGACGAACTCCTCGACCGCCTTGCGGGCGATCCCGAGCGCGAACGGCGGCACGCGGAGGATGCGAACCTCGGCCTCGGGCGCCCACTCGAGACCCGTCTCGCCATCTTCCTCGATCCACGGAATGTCGTCGGGACGAACGTCGGTGGCGCCGACCATGAGCACGTTGCCGGGAGCCAGCCGGATCAGGTTCTCGGCCTGCGAGCCGATCTCGGTCCCGTCGATCCGGTGCGACCCGTGGCGGGCCAGGATCAGCAGGTTGGGCTCGATTTCCTCGATCCACTGCATCACGACCTGGAACGGCTTCCCGATCAGGATCTGGGTCTCGATCTCGACGTCCGGGAATTCCTGCGCCATCACCTCGGCCCGCTTCAGGTTGGCCTGGCAGAGTCGCAGCAGCCCCTTGTCGATGATGTTGTTGTGAAGCTCTTCCTGCTCCTCGAACTTGAACACCTTCGAGGCCTGGACCGAAAGTACATCCTTGATGTTGCGGAACACGACGTGGTGGTACTCGACGTCGAAGGCGCTGCACACGTAGAGCTTAGCACCGAAGCGGCTGGCCATCTCGAGTGCGACGCGCATGGCCTTGTAGCTGTACGAGGAGCCGTCCACGCACACCATCCAGCGTCCGCCGGCCAGCGGTCGCTCCTCCCGCACGATCAGCACGTCCTTCTCGAGCCCCCGGACCGTGCGCGCCACCACGCCGCCGAGTTGCGAGTGCTCCTGTCGTCCGAGTCCGTGCGCCCCGATCACCACCAAGTCGTAGGACCGGCCGCTGGATCCGGCCAGCTTCTCGTCGAGGTCTTCGTCCTCAGCGATGAGACGTCCGTCCTCACTAATCTGCACGTCGCTGCGGACCGTATCTCCGCCGTCGTAGTTCGAGGCAATGTTGGGGTCGAAGCCGATCAGGCTCGGGAGCTGTCCCCCGCCCCGGTTCGCCTCCTTGATCAGCTCCTCGAAGTTGATTCCCTCCAGAAGCTGTCGGGTGACCGGGACGCCCGCCGCCTCGCACCGCTGCGAGACCTGATCGAGAAAGGAATCGGAGATGAGCTGCAGGCCCTTCTCGATCAGCTTGTCGTGGATCTTCCGCTGGCGCTTGATCTCTTCGGGCGTCTGAAACTGCGCGGGAAGGCCCGTTTCCAGCTGCCGGAAGCGAACGTCGTGGAGACGCGCCGCGTAGACGTGGCTACCTGTGATGCGGCCGCCCGATTCACGACACAACTCGATGGCCCGTTCGACGGACCAGTCGGATTGGAGGGAATTGTCGACTGGGACCAGAACTTCACGGTACATCGACGCCTCATGACCCTGGGTCAGGACGCGCGCTTAATTGCGCCGGGCATCATCTATGGTCGGAGGAGCACCGGGCTCCTCTCAATCGGCCGTCAAGCGCGAGGCGAAGCGATGCGCCTCGGTGTATGCCGCAAAGATCCGGCTCGTATATAGCAACAGGACAGGGGTAAGTCAAAACTCCGCACCGCTCAACCGGCGCGCGATCCGAGGGCCCACAAGTACGACCAGTATCAGCACTACGAGCGCTGTCGCTGCGGGCCACAACCACACCTCCCCGGACGGCGGGCTTCCGGTAGCAGCGACCGAGCGCGTCGACTCGACCAGGGGCCGAAACGGACTCGCCCGTTGCACGGCTTCCGCCCAGGTCCCGACCTGCGCGGTGCGAAACGCCCCCGCGAAGTGGAGACCGAACAGGGCCACGACCGTGCACCCCAGCGCCCCTTCGGCCAGGGAGCGGACGAGAGCCGCCACCACTGTGCCGAGGATGTTGGCGAACACGAGCGCCAGTGCCAGCGCAAGGAGCAGCGCACCGATCGAGCCGGTGTTTGAGCCGGCCGCCACGCCGATGAGCGCCACCGACGGTATCAACTGCACGAGGTCGATCGAGGTCCCGGCCCTGAGTCGCTCGTAAAGCCAGCGGCGGGCTCCGTAGCCGGTGAGAAGAAGCTTCTCGTTCCAGCCGTTTCGCGAATCCCGGATGAGCGGAATCGCGCTTCCGAACGTGCCGAAGAAGACGAACAACACGGCGTACACAGCGGCCCGATGCGGCGCGGCGGCCGGGCTCAAGGCAACGGGCGCCAGAAGCAGCAACGGCACGATCAGGTTCCACACCAGTAGACGCCGGCGTGCCAAAGCGGCCCGCCACTCGAGCCGGAAAATCGCTTTCATGCCGGCACCGACGGTGTGGCTCTCATCGTGCGACCCGTGAGGGAGACGAACACGTCGTCGAGGTTCGGCTCGCGCACGTGGATGGCGCGGATCTCGCCCCCGGCCGCCACGATCGCCGCCGCTGTCTCCGGCAGCGCGACAGCGCCCCGGGGGCTGGCCAGCCGCAGGCCATCTTCGGCCGCGCCGAGGCTGCGGACGCCCTCCGGCAACGCGATGCCGACTCGCGCGAGGCCCTCCGCCGAAGGCGACGCGAGGGTCACATCGAAGGTGGTCTCGAGCCCGAGCGCCCCGATCAGCGCGGTCGGCTCACCGCTGGTTAGCACCCTGCCGGCGTCCATCAGAACGACCGTGTCGCATGCGGCCGCCGCTAACTCCGGATCGTGCACGGCAATCACCGCCGCCGCGCCGCGATCCCGCTCGGCTCGCAAGCTGGCGAGGAGGGCGCCCTTCCCCTCCGCATCCAGTCCCCCCAATGGTTCGTCCAGCAAGAGCAGGTCGGGGCTGGCGGCGAACGACTCGGTGAGCGCCAGCTTCCGGCGCATTCCGAGCGAGTACGTTTCGGCGGCGTCATTTGCCCTCTCGCTCAGCCCGAACGTGGACAGCCACCGATCCACCCGGCCGGCCGCTTCATCCCGGCCGACCCCGCGGAGAGTCGTGAGCCAGACCGCGTGCTCCCGGCCCGGCAGCGGCCCGAGAAGCGGCACGCGATCGAAGCACACCGCAACCCTGCGCCGCCTGTCGTCCGACGACTGTGGCGCTTCGTCCGGAAACAGGAGGACGCTCCCCCGGCTGGGGCGGAGGGTGCCGGCCAGAAGCCGGATAAGGGTCGTCTTGCCGCATCCGTTGGGTCCCAGAAGACCGAGGACGCAACCGGATTCCGCCGCGATCTCGACTCCATCCAGCGCCAACCGCTGGGCGCGGTGGTACCGGTAGGAGAGACCGGTGACGACGAAGGCGACGCTCACGGCGGGGAGATTAGGGCGCCAACTGTTGGCCGTCCGCGTCCGTCACCGTGATCGCATCGACCGGGCAGGTACGACAGGCGGTGAGTAGGCGCTCCCGTTCAACCGTTTCCGGGCGGACAAACACGGCTACGTCTTCGTCGTCGAGCGCGAAGGCTTCCGGCGCCTCGGTCACGCAGTCGCCGAATCCGACGCACAGCGTGCGATCGATGCGCAAGGCCAGATCACCGACGTTCCGTTCACTCGGCGCGTCGGCGACGCCCTCGCGGGACGTAACGTCCACGCGGTCGGCTGCCTCGCCCATCTCCACTACATTCCCTCGAGGCCCAAATCGCTGCGTGCCCGGTCCATCACGGCGGGGGTGATCTCGGCGATCCCGTTCTCCTTCGCGTAGTCGGTGTAGATGCGCTTCACCATCCCGCGCACGAAGCGGGGCACCGATTCGAGCCGCGTCGTCGCTTCGTGGCTCCAGGCCACCGGCCCTCGCTCACCGGCGACCGACACGGTCTCGCCGTCTTCAAACGCGTCCGGACGTCCGCTGGTGATCGATCCGCGTGTCGTCTCCAGCGGCTGCTCGGGCACGTCTCGACCGCCGATCTTCACGCCGAGTGACGACACGAGCTGCGTCTCCATCGGGTTGGTGAGCATCCCGACCACGCGGTCGCAGGAGGGGCAGCGGAAAAGCGCAGCCAGCGTTCCATCGCCGGGCAGCTTCCGCTCCTCGAACTCCATCTGCGCGTCGCAGTCCACGCACAGAAACTTCATGGCCGCAGCTCGCCCGCGGACACCAAGC
>JBFILW010000148.1:0-6942 GCA_041612005.1 Gemmatimonadota bacterium | reverse complement strand
TTTGTGACCCGAAGATCGCCGGCGTACTCCTCGGCCAACTGTTCCACGATCGGTGCCACCATGCGGCACGGTCCGCACCACTCGGCCCAAAAATCTACCAGGGTCAGAACACCCTGGGACACGACTTCCTCTTCGAAGTTGCTGTCCGTGACGGTGATCACACCATCTGCTGTCGCCATCATCCCCCTCATCCGTAGCTAGATTGAGATCACCCCGCCACATACGTTTCTGACATATGTGCTGCGGGGCGCCAGACGCCCGTTCCTCCGTGTAAAACCGGGAAGGCCAAGCTTGTCCAAAATCGACCACATCGGGATCGCGGTCAACTCGCTGGCGGAATCGATGCCACTCTACGCTGCGATCCTCGACCAGAACGTAACGGGCGTCGAAGAGGTTCCCGCCGAGCAGGTTCGGGTCGCTTTCTTCGGAGAGGGACCGGGTCGGGTGGAGCTATTGGAGGCCACGCACCCCGAGTCTCCTATCGCGCGCTTCATCGGGCGCTCCGGACCCGGTGTGCACCACGTGTGCATTCGCGTGCCCGAAATCGAGATCGCCATTCAACGAGCCGAACAACTGGGGGCCGAAGTGATCGCACCGGGAGTTCGCGTCGGCGCGGGCGAACGGCGGGTCGCTTTCCTCCACCCGCGCGGCTGCGGAGGCGTCCTCATCGAGCTCTCCGAGACTCCCCCCCCGGTGCCGTAGGACGGTGACGGACGCCACAGACCGTCCCCGGTTCTCGATCGTCATTCCCACCCTCGACGAAGAGTCGACGATCGCGCTTACGCTGAATCGCGCGCGAAGTTCGTTCGGCGACTCGGCCGAGCTTATCGTCGTAGACGGTGGCAGCCGCGACCAGACTCGCTCGCTCGCGAGCACTACCGCGCGCGTGCTCGTTTCGCCGCGCGGCCGCGGCGCCCAATTGCGCTCAGGAAGTCAGGAAGCCCGCGGTGAGCTGGTCGTGTTCCTCCACGCCGACACCCATCTCGAACCCGACGTAGGCCCGCGGGTCGAGACGGCATTCCGGGACCCGCGCGTGGTGGTCGGCTGTTGCCGGTTCGCGGTCGATCCACCGGCGAAGCGATTCAGTCGTTTCGCTTTGCTGGAGCGGGGGATCAACTGGCGGACACGGTTGCTGGGCACAGCGACGGGAGACCAGGCGATCGTGACCCGCCGCGAGTCGCTGGAGCGGATCGGGGGTGTCCCGCCCCTGCCGCTGTTCGAGGATATCGTGCTGGTACGGCGGCTTCGGCAGCTTGGACGTTTCGTCCGCCTCGATGTGACCGCCCGCACGTCGAGGCGGAGGTGGGAGGAGCAGGGCTTCTGGCCGACGGTGCTCCAGCACTGGGCGTTGCGGGCCGGTTTCTGGCTCAGGATATCCCCTGGCCGCCTGGCCGATTGGTACGAGCGGCGCCGAGTCGCGAGGTGACGCGAAAGAGGAATCTACGGCAGATCCCTCGTAAGCGGTGCGACGTCGATCTGCTCGACGTACCAACGGTCCTGATTGCTCCGCGCGGTCACGATCGGCACTTCGACTGAGCCTTTGCGCGTTCCAACCATGTCCGCGATGAACCACTGATGGTCCGGACCGAAGACTCGCAGCTCCGGCTCCCGCAGCGTGAATGATTCGTGTTGCAGCAGCTGTGAGAGAACCACCATCCGCTGCTCGACTTCATCGACCCCGAACTCCTTTTCCGCGGGGCCGTCGCTCGTGCCGAACAGGTGTGCCATCTCCGTATAGCGACGGCCGGCGGCGGCATTGAGGAATCCGCGCACCGCCATGTCGGCCGACGTCGCCCCATACGTATCCTCGTCCGCCGACAACTGGCCGGACGCGCACGCCGTCGCGGCACCGACAATGGCACCGATTGCGACCCCTGTGATCCAACTCCGCACCGTCATCCGAAGAGCAGCACCGTTGTGCCTCCGATCATGTTGGTTGTTCCACTCCACGCTCGACCGACCGCTCGACGCGCTCGAACTTGAGCCGCTCGGACTCGCGGTCCGCATCGACCTCAATCATGTCGCCGTCACCGAGCTTCCCCTCGAGGAAGGCCATCGCCAGCGGATCAGCCACCAGGCGCTGTATCGCTCGCTTCAATGGCCGACCGCCGAAGGCGGGTTGATAGCCAGCGTCGCTGATCCGCTCTTTCGCGGCCTCGGTCACTTCCAGCGTGATCTCGCGCTCACGCAGCATCTTCTTTAGGCGCTCGAGCTGCAGATCGACGATACGACTCAGATCCTCCCGGCTCAACGGCTTGAAGACCTCGACGCTGTCAACCCGGTTCAGAAACTCGGGCTTGAAGTTGTCGTGCAGGATCGTACGCACGTAAGCGTCGATCTCCGCCCAGGGCGTGCCCACCTCTGTATGCTCCAGGATGTAGGAGCTACCGATATTGCTGGTCATGATCAAGACCGTGTTCCGGAAATCGACGGTTCGACCCTGGCCGTCGGTGAGGCGCCCATCATCGAGAATCTGCAGCAGGATGTTGAACACCTCGGGGTGCGCCTTCTCGATCTCATCGAAGAGCACAACCGTGTACGGCCTCCGGCGAACCTGCTCGGTGAGCTGCCCACCCTCTTCATAGCCGACATAGCCGGGGGGAGCCCCGATGAGCCTCGAGACGGCATGCCGCTCCATGTACTCGGACATGTCGATGCGGACCAGCGCATCCTCGTCGTCGAACAGGAACTCGGCCAGTGCCCTGGCCGTCTCTGTCTTTCCAACACCGGTTGGCCCGAGGAAGATGAAACTACCGACGGGGCGGTTCGGGTCCTGGAGGCCGGCCCGACTGCGCCGGATCGCGTTCGAGATTGCCGTGATCGCCTCGTTCTGATCGACCACCCTCTCGTGCAGGTGGTCCTCGAGGTGCGCCAGCCGCTCTCTCTCGTCATCCATCATCCGAGCCACCGGGATACCCGTCCACGTCGCGACGACCTCCGCCACGTCCTCGGGCTTTACCTCTTCCTTGAGGTAGCTGCTCTCGGACTGGAGGGCGATCATCGCGGTCTCGGCCTCTTCCAGCTCCTCTCGCATTCTGGGCAGCTGCCCGTACTGAATCTCTGCCGCCCGCTGCAGGTCGCCGGCCCGCGTGGCCTGCTCCGCCTGCAGATTGAGCTCCTCCAGCTGTCGCTTGAGATCCTGCACTCGCTCGATTTCGGCCTTTTCGGACAGCCACTGCGACTTCATGCCGGCGAGCCGCTCACGGAGTCCAGACAGCTCCGACTCGAGTGCGGCGAGCCGCTCCTTGCTCCGCGGGTCCTTCTCGTCCTTCAAAGCTTCCCGCTCGACACCGAGCTGCGTGACGCGCCTCTCGACCTCGTCTATCTCCTCGGGCATCGAATCAATTTCGATCCGCAGCCGTGATGCCGCCTCGTCGATGAGATCAATTGCCTTGTCGGGAAGAAAGCGATCGCCGATGTAGCGGTCGGAGAGTCGCACGGCCGCCACGATCGCGGGGTCGGTGATCCGAACTCCGTGGTGGACCTCATAGCGCTCCTTCAGCCCGCGGAGGATGGCGACGGTCTCCTCGACGTCGGGCTCACGCACATAGATGGGCTGGAAGCGCCGCTCGAGGGCGGGGTCCTTTTCGATGTGCTTGCGGTACTCGTCCAGCGTCGTCGCACCGATCATCCGAAGCTCGCCCCGCGCCAGAGGCGGCTTCAGCATGTTGCTCGCGTCCACCGCTCCCTCCGCGGCGCCCGCCCCCACCATCGTATGCAGCTCATCGAGAAAAAGAACGTACTGGCCCTTGGACTCGGTGATCTCCTTGATCGCTGCTTTCAGCCGCTCCTCGAACTCGCCACGGAACTTGGCTCCCGCCAGCATGGCGCCGATATCGAGCTGAATCAGACGCTTCCCTCGCAACGACTCGGGCACGTCACCCTGAACGATCCTCTGTGCCAGACCTTCCGCCACGGCAGTCTTCCCGACACCGGGCTCACCGATGAGCACGGGGTTGTTCTTCGTCCGCCTCGAAAGAACCTGCATGAGACGACGGATCTCCGCGTCCCGGCCGATGACCGGATCGAGCTTGCCCGAGCGCGCCTTTTCAGTGAGGTCTTCGCCGTACCGTTCGAGCGCCCGGTACTTCCCTTCCGGGTCCTGATCCGTGACCGTGTGCGGCCCGCGTACTCCGGCAATCGCCTCGCGAATCGATGCCTGATTGGCGCCGACCGCATCGAGAAGCTCCCGCGTCGAGCTGGCTCGCTCGGAGGCGAGGGCGATCAACAGGTGCTCAGTCGATACGTACTGGTCCGACATCCGCCGCGCTTCCGCATCGGCCTCGTCGAGGACGCCGCTCAGCTCGCGGCTGGCAATGGGGTTCGCACCAGATTGCCGGGGCAACCGGTCGAGGCTCGCCTCCAGCTCCGTGCGCAGTTGCGTCGGGTCGACACCGATCTTGTGCAGAACCGGCACGACAATCCCATCGTCCTGATCCACAAGTGCCGTGAGCAGGTGGACGTCCTCCACCCCGGGATTGCCCGCCTGCCGGGCGCTCGACGCTGCCGCTTGCAGAGCCTCCGCTGCCTTAACCGTAAGCCGGTCCGCCGGGATCATTGCCTATACCTCGATATCAATGCTTTTCTTGCCCTCGCTGCCACGCCGCGGGAGCGTCACCCGCAGCACTCCCGAATCGAGCTTCGCCCGAACCGCCGACACGTCCACCTCGGTCGGCAAGCGAACCGTGCGGCTGAAACGACCGAAGCCGCGCTCAGAACGCAGCACTTCCGCGCCTTCCGGAAGAACCGGCGGCGGACGATCGCCGCAGATCGTGAGCTCGTCTCCGACGGCGCTGACCTCGAGCGCCTCTTTCGACACCCCCGGCACGTCGACCAGGATCGTGTACTCGGCATCGGTACGAGACATGTCGTAGCGGGGGGACCGGGCTTCCATCGACGGGAAGCCACGGAAGCCACCAACGAATTCGTTGAGGAAGTCCTGAACGTCCGAAAGGACATCGGTGGCGTCCTTTCGCCCTGCGCTGTCTTTACGTCCTGAATCGTCCTCGCGTTTTGTGTCGTCCTGCATCGCTACCTCCCGAAGCTCGTGCATACGTGGCCGTGTCACCCCGCCTGAGGGGCAAGAGGCATGCCCCATCAATTGTCGTTCTCGCCCACTCGGTGCGTCATCCAGGCGCGAATCGACGCAGGCCGTCACCTGCCCGCTGCCACTACGGCAGCCGACTGCTACAGAGGCGGACGATCGCCACCGGATGCCTCCGCTTGACGGCCTCTGCGCGGCGGCCTAGCCTACGATCGCTCCGGACGCCGCCCTCCGGAAGCCCGCGCGCGTGACCTTGTTCTGGTCGCGCTTCGATCTCGGTGGGGAGGCCGGATGCCAAGTACGGAAGAGTCAACGAGCGCGGGACTCGGGCTTCCCCCAGAAGCATACGAGGAAATACCGGGCGACGAGTACCCACCGTACATCTCCGCCGATCGTTCCATTCCCGAGCTAACGTTGAAAGCGGTGCTTATCGGCATCGTGCTCGGCATCGTATTCGGCGCTGCAAACGCCTATCTCGGACTGCGTGTCGGACTCACGGTCAGCGCTTCGATCCCGGCGGCCGTCATGGCGATCGCGATCTTCCGGGTACTGCGCCGCGGAACGGTGCTCGAAACCAATATGGTACAGACCGTCGGGTCGGCGGGAGAGTCGCTGGCCGGCGGAGTGATCTTCACCCTCCCCGCTCTCTTCATCTGGGGGCTGGACGTCGGTCAGGTCCTCGTGTTCACCCTCGCCGCTCTCGGGGGGCTCCTGGGCGTTCTCTTCATGATTCCGCTCCGGCGCTACCTGATCTCGCGCGAACATGGGAAACTACCTTACCCCGAAGGGATCGCTTGCGCGGAAGTACAGGTCGCCGGCCAGACCGGGGGCTCAAGTGCCCAGCTCGTGTTGGCGGGCCTCGGCCTCGGTGCCCTCTACAAACTCCTCGCCGACAGTCACGCGTTCCGGCTGTGGCAAGAGAGTCCAGAGATCCCTCTGCCCGGAAAGGCATTGATTGGGTCCGACTCCACGCCCGAACTGCTGGGAGTCGGGTACATCATCGGCTGGCGGGTGGCCCTCATCATGTTCGCAGGCGGAGCGCTCGCCTGGCTCATCATCATTCCGCTCATCAACCTCGTTGGCGGCAACCAGGTGATGGCGCCGGGCACCATCCCGGTCGCCGAGATGGACAGCTGGGATATCTGGGAGGCGTACGTGCGGTACATCGGGGCGGGCGGTGTCGCATACGGCGGCGCGATTACCCTCGTCAAGTCGCTTCCCACTATTGTGGAGAGCATACGGCTGGGTCTGGGACGGGTCAGTGAAGCGAGCGCCCGCGGGCGCAGTGGAGTGCCTGCGGAGCTGCCCCGGACCGATCGCGATCTCTCGCTCCGCACCGTCGGGTTCGGCGTGCTGGCGATCGCGGCGATCATGGCGCTGGTTCCGACCATTCCGGTAAACCTGTTCACCGCCGTCATCATCGTCGTCTTCACGTTCTTCTTCGTCACCGTCTCGTCTCGTATCGTCGGACTGATCGGCACCAGCTCGAATCCGATCAGCGGCATGACGATCGCCGCCCTCCTGGCCACTTCGCTCATCTTCGTGGCGCTGGGCAAGGGCAGCGAGCCGGGCGCGCGCATCGCCGTGCTGGCGGTCGGCGCCGTGGTCTGCGTAGCGGCGGCCGTGGCGGGCGACGCATCGCAGGACCTCAAGACCGGCTTCCTGGTCGGAGCCACTCCATGGAAACAGCAGACGGGAGAGATGATCGGCATTCTCACGTCTGCCACGACGATGGGCGCGATTCTAATTCTGCTTCACGGTTCGTACGGCATCGGAAGCGACACGCTGCCGGCCCCTCAGGCCACCTTAATGAGCCTGGTGATCGACGGGGTCTTGAACGCGGAGCTCCCGTGGAATCTCGTTTTGATCGGAATCGCGCTCTCCGCTCTCGTAGAGCA
>JBFILW010000147.1:0-6965 GCA_041612005.1 Gemmatimonadota bacterium | reverse complement strand
CCGCTCGCGGCCGCAGCCACCCGGAAGCCAGCGCTTCCTGCTGGTAGCGCCGCAATCGGGGCTCGAACTCCTCGTTGACCAGGCGTTCCCACTCCGCACCCTTGGCGTTCTTGGCACCCCAGTGAAGCCTGTACAGCGTGTTGTGGTCGATCAGCGGAAACAGCTCGGCCAGCGGAATGCGATCCAGCACTTTGACCCCCCAGAAAGGGGGCGCGGGAATGTCCGCAGGCGATGGCCGCCCGTTGGCCGAGGCGGGCCGCATCTCCGCCGCCTTCGACTTGAGCGCCGCCCGGCGGGCCACGCCCTCCCGGATCTCCTCGTGGCGGGCCGCCACGAACGCCTCGCGGCCCTCCGCGTCCATGAGGGCGTCCACCGTCGACAAGCCGGCAAAGGCGTCCTTGCAGTAGAACATTCCGGGCGGATAGATCGTCTCGTTCTCTTCATCCACGTACGACGCCGCCCGCACGAACGATGGGTTGATGGCTGCGCCGCCGACCAGCAGCGGGTAGTCGAGCCCACGCGAGTAAAGCTCCTGGGCGCAGAGCGGCATCTGTTTGGATGTCGAGACGAGCAGCGCCGACAGACCGATCACATCCGCTTCCACTTCTTGGGCCTTCTCGATGATCGTGTTCACCGGCACCTGTTTCCCGAGGTCATACACCGTATAGCCGTTGTTGCTCAGGATCGTGCCGACCAGGTTCTTGCCGATGTCGTGCACGTCACCGAACACGGTCGCCAACACCACCCTTCCCTTCGTCTGTCCCTCGACCTGATCGAGGTACGTCTCCAGCTTCGCGACCGCGCGCTTCATCACTTCCGCGGACTGAAGCACGAAGGGGAGGATCAGCTCGCCAGAGCCGAACTTATCGCCCACTTCTTTCATGGCCGGGAGCAGGACTGCGTTCAGCACCTGTACGGCCGCCGCATCGTCGCCGCCGCGATTCACGATCGCCGTCTCTACTTGTGCCTCGATGCCCTCCTTCTTGCGGTGGAGGATCATCCAGTGAATGGCCTCATCGGGCGCCATGTCCGCGGTCGGATCGACTTCCGCTTCCTGTTCGGCGGTGTGCTCCTCGTAGTACTCGATGTAGCGGGCCAGCGCGTCCTCGCGACGGTCGAAGATCAGGTCGTCGGCCAGCTCCCGCTCTTCCTCCTCGATCTCGGCGTAGGGCGTAATGTGGGCGGCGTTGACGATCGCCATGTCCATTCCCGCCTCCACGCAGTGGTGGAGGAAGACGGAGTTCAGCACCCGGCGCGCATGCGGCCGGAGTCCAAAGGAGACGTTGGAGACCCCGAGGCTGGTGAGCACGCCCGGGCACTCGGACTTGATGCGCCGAATTCCCTCGATCGTCTCCAGCGCCGAGCGGCGGAACTCCTCCTCCCCGGTCGCCAGAGTGAAGGTGAGGGCGTCGAAGATGAGATCCTCCGGGCGCAGCCCGTACTCGCCTGTGCAGATGTCGTGGATTCTGCGGGCGATCTCTACCTTGCGGTCCGCCGTCTTCGCCATCCCCTCTTCATCGATCGTCAGCGCGATGAGCGCGGCGCCATGCTCCACGGCGAGCGGCACGACCGTGTCAATGCGGGTGCGCCCGTTCTCGAGGTTGATCGAGTTGATCGTGGCGCGTCCCGGATAGGCCTTGAGGGCCGCTTCGGCCACGTCGGCCTCGGTCGTGTCGATGACCAGAGGCGCCGGAACGCCCTGGGCCAGGAGCTTGACGACGGTGGCCATCTGCTCGGCCTCGTCCTGGCGCTCCGTGAGCGCTACGCAGACATCCAGCAGATGGGCGCCCTTATCGACCTGTTCGCGGCCGATTGCGAGCAGCCCGTCATAGTCGTCGGCCAGAAGAAGTCGCTTCGCCGCCCGCGATCCCTGGCTGTTCACTCGTTCGCCGATCAGTGTGGGCGCCGGTAGCTGCGCCATGTCGAAGGCGACCATGCTGCTGGCCACCCGGGGCACGTGCTGCGTCTCCGGGCGGAGTGGCGCCCGACCGCCGACACTCTCCACCACCTGGCGCAGATGCTCCGGCGTCGTGCCGCAGCAGCCGCCGACGATCGAGGCACCGATCCGGGTCACGAATTCCTCGTGCGCCTCAGCCAACTCCCGCGGCGTGAGGCCGTAGATCGCGACGCCCCCTTCGTTGTGCGGGATGCCGGCGTTGGGGATCACGCTCACTGGCAGGCTGGTGTTGTCGCACAGATAGCGGATCGGTTGCCGCATGTGCTCGGGACCGGTCGAGCAGTTGAGGCCGACCACGTCCACCCGCAGCGACTCCAGAATCGCAAGCGATGCCTCGATGTCGGTTCCGAGCAGCATGCGCCCCGAGGTGTCCAGCGTGACCTGGGCCTGAATAGGCCGCCAGGCGCCGAACTCGGAGATCGCGCGGCGGATTCCGGTCACCGCGGCTCGTAGCTCCAGGATGTCCTGGGTCGTCTCGATCAGGAGAACATCGACGCCGCCGCTCAGCAGACCGCGCGCCTGTTCGGCGAACACATCTGCCAGCTCGTCGTAGCCCACGCTGCCGAGCACCGGATCCGAGGTGCTGGGCAAATAGCCGGAGGGTCCGATGCTGCCGGCGACGAAGCGCGGCTGGTCCGCGGTCGCAAACTCGTCCGCCACTCCACGCGCGATGGCGGCCGCGGCGTGGTTCAGCTCGACGATCACATCGTCGAGGCCATATTCGGCGACGCTCAGCCGGTTGGCGCGGAACGTGTCGGTCTCGATCACATCGCACCCCACCTCGAGGAAGGATGCGTGGATGTCGCGGACGAGATCAGGACGAGTGAAGACGAGGTTGTCGTTGCAACCCTCCAACTCGGGCCCGCCGAAATCGTCGGCCGTGAGTCCCAGCGACTGGATGCTCGTGCCCATCGCCCCGTCGTAGACGAGGATCCGGTCCTCGAGTCTGTCCAGATACGCGCTCTCGCTCATCGCTCAACCCGTATATGCCAAACGCCCCGCACGGCAGGTCCGTCGTGCGGGGCGCTCAACGCAAGAAGCATTCTTCCCGGCACCTTAGACCTTTGTTTCCGCGGCGATCGCCGCGCGGCGGTGGCAAGAAAGCCAAAAATCCGTCCGCCGTTCGCGTAGAGTGTCGTTCAGATTGGGCCGCAAGCTCTCTGCGGTCAAGCCCGCCAGGGTTAGAACCCCTGATTCCCGATGATGAACGCACAGGTGATAATCCACAGGAACACGAGAGTCAGGTGGATCCAGATTTCGGTCATGCGGAGAGTCTGCTCACCCGGCTTCCCGTGGTACCAGGCCAGCACGATGATGCCCGGCAGCCCGAACAGGTAGGTAGCCAGCGCAAGGTCGAAGGTCACATCGGGAATGGTCTCTATGTTCTCAAGCAGCAGGCCGATCCCCTCGAGCGCCAACCAGCCACCGGCAGCATACGCGCCCACAATCTGCGGCATGCGGCGGGCCCGGATCCGGCCCAGAAATCCCACCGGTTCACCCAGGCTATCGAGCGTCACGCTCATGTCGGGTGACGTTACGTCCGTGCCGCCTTGCTTCAGCATCTTCGAAACATCCGCCGGATCGGGCCGGTGGGCCGGTGATTGGGCCATGCAGCGTCCGACCAGGCTCACCAGGCCGGCATCGACATCGGGCCTCAATTGGTTCAGCTTTGACGGGTCGTTCCGCAGAGCCATCAGGCGCTGACGCTGGACGGCGCGCGTGTCGTCCCGGCCGCGACCGGTCAGCAGCTCGCAGGCCATGATGCCGAGCGCGAACACGTCGGAGCGCTCGGTGATGTCGTCGCCGTTCAACTGTTCCGGGCTGATGTAGGTGGGATCTCCCAGCACCTCGCCGACCCGGGTCAACCGCACCCCTTCCTCTTCACCCGAGTCGAGGATGGCCGCGATCCCGAAGTCGGTCAGCAGCACGCGGCCGCTATCCGATTCGTACATCACGTTGGCGGGTTTCACGTCACGGTGGACGATGCCCTTCTTGTGGGCGGCGTCGAGGGCACCCGCCACGTCCGCCACAATACGCCGGGTCTCATCGACGGAGAAGGCCCCCTGCGCCGACAGCATCTCGGCCAGATTCCTCCCCTTCACGTACTCCATCACCAGGTACGGAACGTCGTTGGAGAGTCGTCCGATACTGTGGACCGCGACCACGTTGGGATGGGAGATCTTGGCGGCGGACTGCGCCTCGCGCTCGAAGCGCTTGCGGGCCCGTTCGTCCTTCGCCAGCTCGGGCGACATCACCTTGACGGCAACGAGCCGCTGGAGCGCGGTCTCGCGTCCCAGGAACACGCCCGCCATCGCTCCGTAGCCGATGAAGCGCGTGATCTGCAGCTCGGGCCCGAGTTCTTCTTTCAGAAGCCGCTCGACCTCTTCGTATTGGGCTCGTCCTCGTCCGCTCTTTCCTGATTGACTTGTCATGTCCTCTTTCGGTTCATGTCCTCTACGGTCTCAGCGACCTGCTACGGCCAGATGGCGACGCGCGTGATGCGCCCTTCCGGGCCGACGATCCAGGCGGCGCTCCCGGAGACGGCGGCGACTCCCCAGTATTCC
Organism: Gemmatimonadota bacterium; assembly: GCA_041612005.1. Lineage (GTDB taxonomy): Bacteria > Gemmatimonadota > Gemmatimonadetes > Palauibacterales > Palauibacteraceae > JBFILW01. The sequence continues at coordinate 2,444 of JBFILW010000147.1, read as the reverse complement.
TGGCCGTCCAGGCTCACCCAGCTGCGGCCGTTATCGACCGAGTAGTCGGCGCCGCCCGGACCGACCGCGATCGCGGTGGGTGCCGGTGAGTGGGGCATGAACGCGGCCCCGTATACGGCACCGGGAAGCTGCGGGCGTCCGGCCAGCAACCATGTAAACCCGCCATCCCTTGATACCGCAACGTTGTCCGTGTGCCCCTTTCGGTTCGCCAGGTCTCCGCCGAGGACGAGTCCGTTGAGGTGATCGCGGAAGGTGATCGTGGTGCTGCCCGCCGCCTCTCCGCTGATCAGTGGGGTCTCGACGGCGCGCCACGACCGGCCCCAGTCCTCGCTGATCAAAACGCGGGCCGTTTCGGCGTTGCCGGTCGAGATCCAGGCGCGACCGCCCTCCCAGACCTCGACACACGTGCCGCTGGCGGCGAAGCCGCCCTCGCCCGGTTGGGCGGCTGGCAGGGTTTCGCCCGGCACCTGCGTCCAGGTAGCACCGCCGTCGGCGGTGACAAGGATTCGCAGCTCCCCGTTCACCGCGTCTCCGTACGCGACCCCGCGCTGCTCATCCCAGAAGTCGAAGCAGTCGTAGAAGCCCTCGGGTTCGTCGTTTTTAAACTGGAGCTCCCAGCTGTCGCCGCCGTTGAGCGTTTTGTAGATGCGAGACAGCTCCCCGGCACCGGCGCTCAGAACATACGCCCTGTTCGCGTCCACGCCGTGCACGTCCCGGAATTGCAGCGAATCGGCACCGGGAACGACCCGGGCGTTCCACACCGCACCGCCGTCCAGTGTGCGGACCACGGTACCGCCCTGGCCGCTCACCCAGACCACGCTCGAGCTGACCGGACTGACGGCCTGCAGGAGCACCGAGGTGCCGCTCGCTTGCGGCGTAAGCGTCGGCGAGGGGTTGGGACGAACGACGGGCTGAGGGGAACCGGAACAGGCCGAGGCGACCGCGACCGAGGCAGTGATGGCGAAGACTCCAGCGGCTGTGAGAAGGGGGCGAATCGTCATCGTCTGTCTCGATTCCGGGGCGAAAGAGCCGCTGGCGACGAAGCTGGTGAACGGTGCTATCTTAGCCGGCGCTCCAGAATCCGCCAACCGTCGATCGAAGCCGCAATTGAGCGAAACGACCCTCCGCTACGACCCGGACGAGGCCGTTCGAGCCCTCCGCCGGGCCGACGCGACGCTGGCCGAGCTCATTGACCGGGCCGGCCCCTTCTCGCTCGAGCCCGAGCGTGTTCAGCACAGTCCGTTTGAGGCGCTCCTGCGTGCCATCATATACCAACAGCTTTCGACCAAGGCCGCGGCGGCAATCTGGGGACGGGTCCTGGCGCTGTTTCCAGGCCGCGCCCGCCCGACCCCGAAGCGGGTGCTGGCGCTAGATCCGGATGAGCTGCGGGGCGCGGGCATGTCCCGCTCCAAGGTCGCGAGTGCCCGGGACCTGGCCGAGAAGACGCTCGAGGGCGTCGTCCCGGGCCTCGCGAAGCTGAATGCGATGGAGGACGACGAGATCATGGAGCGGCTGACGGGCGTGCGGGGGATCGGGCGCTGGACGGTCGAGATGCTGCTGCTCGCGCGACTCGGACGACCGGATGTCTTCCCCGTCCACGACCTCGGGATTCGGCGTGGCTACATGATTACATACGGGCTGGATGAGATGCCGTCCCCGAAGGCGCTCGAGCCGCTCGGGGACGGGTGGCGGCCATACCGCAGCGTCGCAAGCTGGTATCTGTGGCGGGCCGTTCACTTGAGTCGGGGAGCGGCGTGAGGGTCGCTGCACGCGCAGCCCTCGAGCGGGCCGTTGCCGACGCCAGCGAATCGGGATACCTGTAGGGTCCTCTTGAGCCGCTTCGACCGCGAGATCACCGGGCTCGCGCTTCCCGCCCTGGGAGCGCTGGCCGCCGATCCGCTGGTCTCGATCGTAGACACCATGTTCGTTGGCCGGCTGGGCGTGACGCCGCTGGCCGCGCTCGGGGTCAACACGGCGATTTTCGCACTCGCCTTCGTGGTCTTCAACTTCCTCGCCTACGGCACGACGCCTCGCGTGGCTCGGGCCGTCGGAGAGGGGGACCGCGAGTTGGCGGGAAAGCGTGCGGTGCAGGCGCTGACCCTGGGAGCGGTGGCCGGCCTGGTGGCCTTGGTGGCGCTCGAGCTGGCCGCGCCGGTCATCGTCTCGGTGATGGGGGCGACGGGCGAGTTGGTCGGACCCGCGTTGTCGTATCTCAGGATCCGGGCGCTCGCCGGCCCGGCCGTCCTCCTCATCATGGCGGGACACGGCATTTTCCGGGGCTACCAGGATACGCGGACGCCGTTCGTAGTGACGCTCGGCCTCAACGTGATCAACCTCGTACTCGACCCGATCCTCATCTTCGGGCTCGGCTGGGGTCTCGAAGGGGCGGCGTGGGCGACTGTCGTCGCCCAGTGGATGGGAGCGGTCCTCTTCCTCCGGCTCCT
>JBFILW010000146.1:0-7067 GCA_041612005.1 Gemmatimonadota bacterium | reverse complement strand
TGGACCGGCGCGCTGGTGGTAGTGGTGGTCACCGGCGTGTACACCATCTTCGGCGGCCTGCGCGCGGTGCTCTACACGGATCTGCTACAGATGTTCGTCCTGATCGGAGGAGCGGTGGCCGTCACGCTCCTGGGACTCAGCGCCTTGGGGGGTTGGGGTGCGATGACGGAGACGGTGGGGCCCGGGTTCCTCAGTCTATGGAAGCCGGTGTCCGACCCGAACTTCCCCTGGACAGGCATTCTCTTTGGGGCGCCGATCCTGGGTGTCTGGTACTGGTGCACCGATCAGTTCATCGTGCAACGTGTGCTTGCGGCGGCCGATCCGGGTCACGCCCGTCGCGGGACGGTGTTCGCCGGCTACCTGAAGCTCCTGCCGCTGTTCATTTTCGTGATCCCGGGCGTGATCGCGTACGCGCTGTCGCAGCAGGACCGGCTCCAGCTCGCAACGCCGGACCAGGCGCTGCCTACGCTCATCGCCGTGCTGTTGCCCATTGGGCTGCGCGGGCTGGTGGTGGCCGGATTGCTGGCGGCGCTCATGAGCTCGCTTTCGTCGGTGTTCAATTCCACCTCGACTCTGGTCACGCTGGACGTGTACAAGAAGCTTCGCCCGGAAACATCGGAACGGCGGCTCGTCCTCGTCGGGCAGGTGACCACTGGGGTCCTCGTGGTGTTCGGCCTGGCGTGGATCCCATTCATGAAGCTCATCTCGGGGCAACTCTATCAGTACCTCCAGAGCGTGCAGGCCTACATCTCGCCCCCGATCGCGGCGGTCTTCCTGATTGGCGTGCTGTGGCGCCGGGTGAACGCGAATGGCGCGATCGCCGCCCTGGTCACGGGATTCGTGTTGGGGATGGGCCGGCTGGTGGCGGAGCTCTCGAAGGCGCACCTGGACGGCATTCTGTTCGCGTACGCCGACATCAACTTCCTCCACTTCGCGGTTGTCCTGTTCGTGACCTGCACGGCCGTCCTCGTGATCGTGAGTCTGTTGACTCCCGTGCCACCCGCCGACAAGGTGGCCGGTCTGACCTTCGCCGATCAGGAGCCCGTGACCGAGGAAGAAGTTGACCGTCGCTGGCGCCGCAGGGACCTGCTGCTGAGCCTGCTGCTGGTGGTCGGTGTCGGGTTGGTGTGGATCTACTTTTCGTGATGCACCGGCCTCGTCCGAAGCGGCCCTCCGGCGGGCCATCGAATCGACTGGGAGCCGGTGACCGGGCGACGTGATTTTTTGAAGGCACTCGGCGCGAGCGCAATCACCGGCGCCGCCATGCCCCTTGGCACGCGCGCGGACGGCGCCGCAAGGACCACCGGGCCCGGCCGCTTGCGCCAGTCCGTCTGCCGCTGGCCCTTCTCCGAAATCCCGCTTCGAGAGTTCTGTCGCAGCGTCCGTGAACTCGGTCTCGGCGCCATCGACCTGCTTGCGCCGGAAGAGTGGAAGGTGGCCGCCGACCATGGGTTGATCTGCTCGATGGGGTATCCCGCAGTGCGCCGCGACTTCATTACTCGCGGGCTGAATGATCCGGCGAATCATTCATTAATCCTCGGCGAGTTGGAGCGTGCGCTCCCGCTCGCCACCCGGCACGGCGTGCCCAACGTGATCGGCATGTTCGGCAATCGGAACGGTAGGAGCAATGCCGCCGGAATCGACGCGTGTGTCGCCGCCTTGTCGACGATCGCGCCTCTCGCCGAACAGGAAGGAGTAACCGTCTGCATCGAGCTGCTCAACAGCCGGGTCGATCATCCGGACTATCAGGGAGATCGCACCGAGTTCGGCGTCGAGGTGATGAAGCAAGTAGACTCGCCGCGCGTGAAGCTGCTCTACGACATCTATCACATGCAGATCATGGAGGGCGACGTCATCCGCACGATCCGTACACATGGTGCACACATCGCCCACTTCCACACCGCCGGCGTGCCCGGCCGCCACGAGCTGGACGATACGCAGGAACTACACTACGTGGGCATCGCTCGAGCCATCGCGGATCTCCCCTTCGACGGCTGGTTCGCCCACGAATTCATTCCGACAGGGGGCCCGATCGCGAGCCTGCGTGCCGCAGTCGAGCTGTGCACGGTGTGACCGCGGACTGCATCCCCGCAAACTGCTGACACGGGCCGATCGGCCCCGCATGGCAGGGTTTCCGTCATGCGGGACTCGACGCGGTCGAGTGTACGAGTCCGGGAGCTAGCCGCCGACCTCCAACAACTCGAAGAGGTGACCCTCCAGCGGACCGAGCCATCGGAGAGGGATATAACCCTCGATACGCCGGTTCTTGCCGACGTTCAGTGGCTCGCCCAGCGGACCACCAAGAAGGTTGAGCACCTCATACCGACCTGCCGGAAGCACCCGCTTCTCCGAGGAAATCGTCACCCCGGTGAGCGGCGCGACACCGAGGTTGGCAACCACCAGCATCACCCGATCGCCCTCGCGCCGGAGATATGCCGCTACGGCGTCGGTGCTCGCGGTGAGCGGCAGCAGTTCACCGGAGCCAAGCATGGGGTGCTCCGCCCGCAGGTGAATGAGACGGCGGTACCAGTTGAGCAGCGAATTGGGGTCGGCCTCTTGCAGTTCCACGTTCGCGGTCAGTGAGTCTGGCCGGAGGGGCTCCCAGGGAACGCCGGTGGTGAATCCTGCTGCCGGGGCGAGCCGCCAGTGCATGGGTGTGCGCAACCGTGGGTCGGGCTTGTCGCCTGTCATCCCGATCTCCTCCCCGTAATAGACGAACGGTAGACCCGGGAGGGTGAGGAGGAGGGTCGCCGCCAGCTTGGCGCGGGCGGCGTCCCCGCCGAGCGCTGTGAGGGTGCGGGTCTGGTCGTGGTTCCGGAGGAAGGGTGACCACCGCTCGGCAGGCAGTTCCCGCTGCAGCCGCAGAAACGGAGCGAGGAGGGGATTTGCGGAACCAGAACGTACCGATTCCAAGATCGCTTCTGACGCTTCGAAAGCAAAATACGAGTCAAGCTGATCCGGGTAGTACCGCAGCATCGCGCCGATGCTGTCCCATACCTCGCCGATCGTAAACGCATCGGGTGCTATGCGGCGCACGTGTGCGGCGAACTCGCGCAGGAACGCGTGGGTTTCGGGCACGTGCTCGACGATCCTCCCGTCGTCTTCCTCCACGAGATGCTTGACGGCGTCCAGGCGAAAGCCGTCAACCCCAAGCTCCTCCAGCCAGAAGGTGGCGGCCCGCTTTGCTTCCTCGCGGACGGCTGGCGTCTCGTAGTTCAGGTCGGGCATACCACCCCAGAAGAACCCGTAGTAGTACTCCTCACGAACGGGCGAGCGGTGCCAGTTGTCACCACCCCAGGGGTTCTTGACGCCCGGATGTGACGGTAACCAGATGAACCAGTCGCGGTAGGGTGAGGTGGGGTTGAGCAAGGCATCCTTGAAGTAGGGGTGCTCGCTGGATGCATGATTGAGCACGAGGTCCACCAGCACACGAATCCCTCGCCGGTGTGCCTCGGCGACGAGACGCTTGAAATCATCGTTCGTGCCGTAATCGCGCTCGACGCGGTAGTAGTCAGTCACGTCATAGCCGTGATAGCTCGGCGATTGCGCCACGGGCATCAGCCAGATGCATCGGGCGCCCAGATCGCGCTGCGAGTCTGGATCGCCGTCATTGATGTAGTCGAGTTTCTGTATGAGTCCTTGCAGGTCACCGACGCCGTCGCCGTCGCTGTCGTAAAACGAGCGGACGAAGATCTCGTAGCAGACCGCCCCGCGCTTCCAGGCATGTGGCGTGGAGGTACTTACCTCCTGCGCAGCAGCCAGGGCGGGGAAAGCGAACAGCGCGGCGATGAGCGTGACGATGGGGCTGCGGAGTACTGGCATGCTACGAAGACCTCCGGTGGATCACGGTTCCTTCGGGGCGAACAACGTAGCTCTCATCGAGCCTCCGGACAAGAATAGCTTTTCGTGTACTCCCTGCCCATTCGGTTGTCTATGTCGCACCCCCCCGGGCCACGGCGACCACAGAGGAGCTCTATTCGCGTGTCGCGGAGGTCGAACGCCTCGCGTACATTACGAGGCCCGAAGACGCTCTCTTACCAATCCCAGAGGTTCACGGATGAACGTACTTGCGTCTCTCCTGGTTGTTCAGTTGCTGGTCCAGACGGTGCAGACGCCCGTCCTCGAGTTTCCGGAGTCGGGACTCGACGATCCAGCGGCGTACGAGGGGTACTCGACGCGCTTCTTCCGCGACTCCCACCGCAACGCTTTTCAGGTTTACCTGGACTCGAGGAGTGGGCGCATTGTCCACGTCTGGGGAGATGCCTCCAACGCGAGCGCTGCCCTCACGGTGCGCGACACATTGGGCAACGCGGCACCGGTGGTGTGGGGCGGTACGGGCGCTGCTGCAAATTCTGACGGCCGTCGCCGTGCCATGCGGCACCGTCTGGCGTCGGAATTGGGTGCCCTCGAGATTGGATGGTTCGTGCTCGGCACCATGCGGCAGGAGCGGGATTTCCAGTCCTGGGGGTGGCACCGGAGGCCCTACGGCGAAGCCGTCTTCGTCTTGTCCGAGCTGACCGAGCTGATCGGCAGTCTCAAACGTCTCCCCGCCGATGAGCGTGCGCGGCATCTGGCGCTCCTGAACGCCCGCGATATGGGTGAGCTGCGGTCCCGCCTCAAACCGCGTGTGACCCTCACACGGGACGCCGCCGCGTGGATCGTCGTGGTCGAGCAAGCGAGCCTCGATGGCCGGAACCAGATGACACTCGAGCTGCGTGGCGACTTGAATGCCTCGACCGCTCGCCTTGCGGGCGACGTGATCTCGCTTCGCGAGCGCTCCGGCGACGGGATCCGATTCGACGTGACGGCCACCACGGATGCCCCGGTCCTCACGCCGCTCGATCGCAACGAGATCTTCAACGACGCGTTCGAAGCTTTTTATGCGCGCCAGAAGAACGTGGCCGACAGTATGCGCCAGGCACTGCCGTCGGCCGACCACGCAGGTGACGATCGGGTAACCACCTTTCGCCGGCTCGATCGCGAGGTGCGCGCCCTCGGACTGCTGAGCTTCGAAGAGAAGCTGATGGCGTCGATGCCCAACTATGCGACATACTTCGGTCGCGACATGATGATGGCCGCGCTCATGCTCGAGCCGATCTCGTCGGTGGGCCTACAAGAGCACGTGATCGCGAGTGTGCTCGGGAAGCTCGCACCCTCGGGTGATGTGAGTCACGAGGAAGCACTGGGCGGCCAAGCGATCCGGGAGAATGGTGCGGAGTACAACGCACTGGTCCGGGCTTGGGACGAAGGGCGTGGAACCGATGCGGCGGCGGCTGCCGAGCACCTCGCACGAGCTCGCGAGCTGCTCAAAAACCTGCAAGATGTCCGCGAGAACTATCGCATGATCGACGATGATTTTCAGCTCGCGGTCCTGATCGATCGATACCTCTCGCGCTCCGATGTTGCTGCTTCCCGAAAGCGGCACTTCTTGAGCGAGCCAGGTCCGAACGGCATGGCGCGGTTGGATGCTCTCGTCCGGAACCTCGCGCTCGTCGCGGAACTGGCGCGCCCCTACGCCGAGGAGCCGACGGTTACGAATTTGGTCGGTTTCCTCTACCGCGACGACGAAGGCTGGCTCCCCGGAAGCTGGCGCGACAGCCGCGTCGGGTACGGCAACGGTCGCTTCGCAATGGATGTCAATGTCGTGTGGGTTCCCAAGGCACTGGAGGCTCTCGAGCGTATCCTGCACGCGCTGGATGCCCTCGACCTCTCAGCGGAGGAGGCCGTGTCGCGTGTCTCCGACGCCTCGGCGCTCGAGACCTATCTCCGTGATCCTGGCACGTTGCGCTCGGCGATCGCCACATGGCGCGGAGCCCGCCGGCACTTCGAGGTGCGTCTCGATCCGGACGCCATACGCCGGCAGGTCGACGCGTTGCTCGCATCGCTGCCGAGCGCCGAGTATGACTACTGGCGCCAACGCTACCAGGAGGACAGCCTGGTTGCGCGGCCGCTGTCGCTTTTGGCGCTCTCGCTCGACAGCGTCGGCCAGCCGATCCCGGCCGCGAATAGCGACCCGGCGACCGACGTCTTCATCGAGGATTACACCGATGAGATCCTGCAAGGGACGGTCGAGCCCGCAGCCGTGTTACAGATGCTCGAGGTGTTCGAGCGGCCGTACCCGGTCGGGCTGTTTGTCGAGGGACTGGGGCCACTCGTCGTCAACGACGCCTACGCGAGCGCCGTCGTGCAGCGGCGCTTTCGCGAGGACCCCTACCATTCGCCGCGAGTGGTCTGGGGTCGAGAGGTGAATCTGCTGTTCCTCGGCCTCGCTCATCGGATCGAGGCTGCGTTCGACGCGTCCGACCGATTGCGAGACGACAGCGAGGCGGTCCGCGCGTACGTGGAGGGGCTGCGCCATATTCTCGAGATCACGCGACAGGCGGTTGAGACCTCAGGCCTCCGACACAACGAGCTGTGGAGTTACCGCATCGATGGCGGAACACTCCGCCCCGTACGCTACGGCACGAGCTCCGACATCCAGCTGTGGAACATCACCGATCTTGCCGTGCGCTTCCTGCTAGACAGACTGCCGCCCCAGTGAAAGCCGCGGCACACCTGTGAGATCAGCGGTCGCCGCGGCAGCCTTGGTGATTTTCGGCTGCGCACAGGGCCCGCCGCCAGTCGCTGTTCCGCCTGGTGCGAAACCCATTGAGCTGCGCCTGGACCACCTGCGTCACCTCGGCATCGACGTGACCGTGGCCGGTCGGCCCGCGCGCGCGGTCGCACTCTATTCAGAAGCGCCCGACTACCGCCCGATCGGCTCTCCGGCTCGCGACGGATTCGAGGGACTCGCCGCGGTGGATGATGCGGCGCGCGCTGCCGTTGTCTACCTGCGGCACTTCGAGCAGACCGCCGACCCGAGCTCCAAACAGGAGGCGCTGGGTCTCCTGGCGTTCGTCACGGCGATGGAGCAAGGTGACGGCGAGTTCCTCAACTTCGTCCATGCAGACGGGACGCCGAACCGTGCAGCCCCGACCAGCCGAAAATCCTTCTCCTACTGGGCGGCTCGCGCGCTGTGGGCCATGGGAGAGGTCGTCCGGGTCTTGGGTCCTCGAGACCCGGACGTC
>JBFILW010000145.1:0-7101 GCA_041612005.1 Gemmatimonadota bacterium | reverse complement strand
GCGCGGGTCGAACGGGAACGGGATCGGTTCGTGCGCCGGTGTGTTGTGCACGTCCGGTTGCGCGTGCGTGGGGATGTTCCGCGGCTGCGCAGGCGTCGGGTTGCGGCGTCTTTGGGCGTGGCGAGCAGCGCAGTGCCACTCATCATCGCGCCCAGGGCCAGCGTTCCGAGCTTACGACTCAGCTTCTTCATGGTCATCGCTCCTTTCAAGCGACTGCGCGGAGAGGACGATCCTCCTCCGCTGTGAACGCGGCATCACTCCCGCGTTATCTACCATTGTTTCAGCCCTATCGTGCTCCTGCGCCGACAGTGTTTCTCTACTGCATCCAGCGCAGAAAGATCTTGACCGGCAGGTAGCTGAACGTCTCGCCCTGTGTGTTCGGGATGTACGTGTCAGCGCTGAACACCAGCACCCACTCGGCACCAGCGCCGAGCGCGAAGTTGGGGTTTACCTTGTAAAGCAGCTTGAGGGACGTAAGTGCGCTGAAGCTCGTGCTGCTGCTGGCGGGAATCTGGACCAGCGGCGGCCCGGCAAGCTCGGTCGCGCTGAACTTCACGTTCGCCGCACCCACGCCGACGCCGAGCAGCGCCATGAACGCGTTTCCGGGCTTCGTCAGGCTTGCCTCGGCGCCCACCCCGAAGCGCCAGATGTCCGCGTCCGGCAGGTTTGAAGCCGTCGTGACGTTGTCAGAATCCGCCTCACCTTTCAAGAGCGAAAGCCCGCCGTATGCGTTGAGGCCGATCCGGTCATGGACCTGATAGCCGATGAGGACATCGAAGTCGGCTCCCGTCTTCGTCAGGTCCTTGAGGGCCGTGCTGAGCGGAATGGCTGCTCCGCCCCCCGCTTCGAACTGCCACGTGCCGGGGCCGTTGCCCTGCGCGTGCGCGTTCGCCGGCAGCGCGAGCAGCGCGGTGGCCGCTATCGCGAGTGAGAGCTTCGCGACTCGTGCATGCATAAGACGGTGCTCCTTGTGCAGTCGCGGGTCGATTGCCGCCTGGATACACGAGAATCGACGTCCTGACGGCCCGTTTGCGACGCAGATCCTGAGGCGTGTCCGGGACGCGCGAAGCGGCGCAACCCGTTCACGGACTCAGGGATAGCACATTTTGGAGGAAAAGACGGCTGGGCTCCCCCTTGGGTCACACCCCCACTTCCCCTAAGTTACGCCGGCAGTGCGCCATACGGGCACCGGTCGCCCGGCGAACAACCCTATCCGACAGCCGTGCCCGGCACGGCCATCACCCTGGACGAGTGTATCACATATGGCAAAGAACTACTGGCTCGTCAAGTCCGAGCCCGACGTGTACTCGATCGATGATCTCGAGTCGGAGGGCGTGACCGAGTGGTGGGGTATACGAAACTACAGGGCCCGAAACCTGATGCGGGACGACATGGCGGTTGGGGATCAGGTGCTCTTCTACCACTCGAATTGCAAGCCGCTTGGTGTGTACGGGGTGGCCGAGGTCGCCACCCCGGCGCATCCGGACTCAAAGCAGTTCGAGGTCGATGATCGCTATTACGACCCGAAGTCGACTCCCGAAGAGCCCCGCTGGTGGTGTGTGGACATCCGGCACGTTCGCACGTTGGACGAGCCGGTGACGCGGGAACGCCTCAAGACGGCACCCGAGCTCTCGGACATGTGGTTGCTGAAGCGGGGCATGCGCCTGTCGGTTCAGCCGGTCACCCAGGAAGAGTTCGAGACAGTGCTCCGCCTCGCGGGTAGCTGAAACCTGACGTTGTTCATGGGCGGCAGGCCGAGCATATTCGTTTGAACCCCGTGCCGGAGGAGGCGGTACCCATCTCAGGGAGGGCTGTCAGATGTCAGGCATTCTCGTATTTCTCGCCATCTTGGTCGTCATCGTGTTCGCGACGATCTCCATCTACAACGGGCTCGTCCGGCTGCGCGTACGATCGGAGAACGCGTGGGCCGACATCGACGTGCAGCTCAAGCGTCGGTACGACCTGATCCCCAACCTGGTCGAAACGGTCCAGGGGTACGCCAGCCACGAGCGCGGTACGCTGGAGGCGGTCATCGAGGCGCGGAACCGGGCCATGAGCGCCCAGGGCCCGAAGGACAAGGCCGCCGCGGAAGGCATCCTCACCGGCGCTCTCAAGTCGCTGTTCGCGCTGGCGGAAGCGTATCCGCAGCTGCGCGCCGTCGAGAGCTTCAATCAGCTCCAGGCGACCCTGAACGAAATCGAGGAGGCCGTTCAGAATGCGCGCCGTTACTACAATGCGGTCGTGCGCGACCTGAACACCAAGATTCAGCAGTTTCCGTCGAACGTCGTGGCCAACATGTTCAACTTCAAGCAGGAGGAGTTCTTCGAGCTCACCAGCGAGGAAGAGCGCGAAGTTCCCAAGGTGAGCTTCGATCAGAACCCGTAGGACGGCCGTGATCGGTCGTCCCCCGTCCGTGAAGCGGCCACGTCGCACTGGCGCACTCGTGGCGTTTCGCGCGTCGGCAGTTTTTTTGGCGACGGGTCTCGCGGCGGCGCTTCTCTCTGTCGCCTACCCCGCCTCGGCGACGGCCGCTCCGGTGTCGGGGGCGCCGCCCGACCGCTCGTGGGTCATCCAGAGCTTCGACGTCGAGGTCCGCGTCCTGCCCAGCGGGGCGATTTCGATCACGGAGACGATCAGGCCGCGCTTCGAGGGCAAGTACAACGGGATCTTCCGTCTCATCCCGATCGAGGTGCGCCTCCCGAGCGGCCTCAATCAGTCGATCCTGCTCGACGTGCGTGCGGTCACGGATGGCGCCGGGAACGCTCTTGAGTACAAGTCCAGCCGCGAAGGCCACTTCCGCAAACTGAAGATCTGGGTGCCAGGCGCAGAGAACGCCGTGCGCACGGTCGTGATCGAATATCGGGTGCGGAACGCGTTGCTGTTCGAGGACGAATACGACGAGCTGTACTGGAACGCGACCGGGGACGAGTGGCCGGTGCCGATCGAGTCGGCCAGTGCGCGAGTCTGGCTTCCGGAGGGGGTCAGCGGGGTTCGCGCTCAAGCGTTCACGGGCAGCTACGGGTCACGCGAGCAGGCGGCCCGCGTCGAGATCGATAACCGGCTCATTTCCGTGCGTGCGCTGCGGGAGCTCGGCTTCCGCGAGGGACTCACCGTGGATGTCGCGTGGGACCCGGGCACGGTCGATCGACCGACGATGTTGGACAAGGCGGGGTTCCTGATCCGCAGCAACATGGTGCTCCTGTTCCCGGTCGTCGCCTTTCTCTTGATGTACAATTTCTGGAGACGCGGGGGACGAGATCCGGAGCTTGGCTCCGTCTCGCCGCGGTACGAGCCGCCGGAGGGCCTCACACCGGCCGAGCTTGGAACGCTGATCGACGCCTCGGCCGACATGAGAGACGTGACGGCAACGATCGTGGACCTCGCCGTGCGGGGCTTCCTCAGCATTGAGGAGATCGAGAAGAAGCAGCTCTTCGGGCTGTTTTCGGAGAAGGAGTTCCGGTTCGCCCTCCAGCGCGATTGGCACGGTGAGGACACCCTGAAACCACACGAGAGGCGGCTGCTCGACGCGCTGTTCGAGGGGGGCTCCCGTCGCAGCGTCGCGCTGTCGGATCTCCAGAACGAGTTCTACCGGGACCTCCCGGGGATCAAGGACCGGATCTTCGGGCACTTGATGAAGCGTCACTACTACCGGGCGCGGCCCGACAAGGTGAAGCAGGCCTGGATCGGCGGCGGGATCGCGGTCTCGATCGCGGCCTTCATCGGCCTCGGCGTTCTCAGCGCAGCGTTCGGCCTCTCATTCGTCGCGCTCGTGATCGCAGGCCTACTGACCCTGGGCATCGTGATCACGTTCGGCAACCTGATGCCGGCACGCACCGTGACCGGTACCCGGGCGCTCGAGCACGCGCTCGGCTTCGAGGAGTTCCTGGACCGGGTGGAGGAAGACCGCTTCAAGCGCATGATCACGGGGCCGGAACAGTTCGAGCGGTTTCTCCCCTTCGCCATGGCGCTCGGGGTGGAGAAGAAGTGGGCGGCGGCATTCGCCGACATCTACCGTGAGCCACCGCAGTGGTACCACGGGGGCGACGTGCGCGGGTTTCATCCGAGTCTTTTCGTTGCCGAGCTGAACGACATGTCCACCCGCTCGGCGGCCGCCATGTCATCATCGCCCCGCAGCCAGGGCGGTTCCGGGTTCAGCGGCGGCGGTGGTGGTGGATTCTCGGGCGGTGGCTTCGGCGGCGGTGGGGGTGGCGCCTTCTGAACACGCTCGCCTCCACATCGAAAGGAGAGTTGATGGCGATCCGGACCGGAGATCTCGCGGCCCCCTTCACGCTACCGGCCAAGCCGGGCGAAGACGTCGATGTCGGCCTCTACATCGGCCGGGACGTCGTGGTGCTGGTGTTCTTCCCGCTCGCCTTCAGCTCGGTATGTGCGGCAGAGATGAAGACCTTGGGCAACTCATGGGACCGATGGAGTGGCATGGGGGCACGAGTGTTCGGGATTTCGGTCGACAGCCCCTTCGTGACGGAGCGTTTCCGTCAGACCGAGAACGTCCCCTTCCCTCTTCTATCGGACTTCAATCGCGAGGTGTCTTCGCTGTACGGGGTTCTGTACGAGGAGTACTTCGGTTTGAAGGGTGTCGCCAAGCGTTCCGTGTTCGTGATCGACCGTGACGGCACCGTCGTGTACGACTGGGTCACGGACGATTCGGACCTCGAGCCCGACTACGAGAGTGTAGAAGCCGCCGTGCGCTCGGCGTGAGCGAAGGGCGCCAGCGGGGGTCCGGAAGCGGCACCAAGGGCGTGCACGAGCGTCAGTATCGCTTCGTGCTGGCCCGCTTCGAGGGCTGGGCGCTGCCACGCCTGGCGGCGGCCCTCCCGCGTTGGGTGCTGCCTGATGACCTCACTATCCTGGGGCTTCTCGCCTCGACCGGGATCGGTATCTCTTACATCCTCACCAACAGGAACCCGGCCTGGTTGTGGCTCGCCAGTGCGCTGTTGTTGGTACAGTGGTTCGGCGACAGCCTGGACGGCACGTTGGCGCGGGTGCGCGGAATCGAGCGACCGCGCTACGGGTTCTACCTCGACCACCTGACCGATGCCTACTCGACTTTCGCCATCGGACTGGGGCTGGGATTGTCTCCCTACATGCTCCTCTCCATCGCGCTCGCCAACGTCATCGCCTACCTGGTGATGTCGATCAATGTGTATCTGGAGACACACGTGTTCGGTGAGTTCAGCTTCGGCTATGGGTTGCTCGGCCCGACCGAGGTCCGCCTTGTGCTGATCGGACTCAACACGACCGCGCTGCTGTGGGGAACTTTGCCGTTCGGTGTCGAAGGCGTGCCAGCGACGATGTACGACATCGTTGGAGCACTCACCTTTGTGGTGATGTTCGGGCTACTGCTGGTCCGGGTGGCGCGCAACCTGAGAACCTTGGGGAGGCTGGAGCCTTCGGGAACGAGAAAGTCGTGAGCGAATCCGCCGGATTGATCCAGCAACCGATGGCCGTGGCCGGGTATCTCGCCGGAGTTCTGGCCCTCATCTTCTGGGCGAGCGGAATTCCGCGCCTCAAGAAGTTCTTTACGGTGACGCCGGCCGTCATCTACGCGTACTTCGTGCCCACACTATCGACGACGTTCGGGATCACGCCCGCCTCGTCGCCTGCATACGAGTGGATGACGCGGTATCTGCTGCCGATCTCTCTGTTGCTACTCATGGTGTCCGTTGACCTGAAGGCGATCGGTCGCCTCGGGGGCATGGCCCTGATCATGGTCGTCACGGGCACGGTCGGGATCGTAATCGGGGCTCCGATCGCCTACCTGATATTCGGTGGCTTCCTGCCGCCAGATGCGTGGACAGGCTTTGCGGCCTTATCGGGAAGCTGGATCGGCGGGACCGCCAACATGGTCGCGATCGCGGAGAGCGTAGGAACACCAGATTCGATTTTCGGGCCGATCATCGTCGTCGACACTGTGGTCGGATACGGATGGATGGGCGTGCTGCTCTTCTTCAGCGCCTGGCAAGCCCGCTTCGATCGCCGGATCGGCGCCCGGACGGAGGCGATCGAGGAGGCGAACGCGCATCTGGCGGATTTCGACTCACACCGCCAGCCGATCGACGTGCGCGGCGCAGCGATGATCGTGGGCCTCGGCGTTGCGGGAGCGGTAGCGGCTGTGGAGATCGGCGCCAGACTCCCGGTTCTTGGCGACCCGACAGTGATCAGTCACACGACCTGGGCTGTCCTGGTCGTCGTGACGGGAGGACTGCTGCTTTCCTTCACCCGCGTGAGTGAGTTGGAGGAGGCTGGGGCATCGAAGATCGGCTACGTGGCGCTCTACCTGCTACTCACCGCAATCGGTGCACAAGCCGACATGAAGGCCGTTCTCGCGGCGCCGCTCTTTCTGGCGGCCGGCGTGGTCTGGATCGCGGTCCACGCCACGCTGTTGCTGATCGTGGCCCGGCTCATTCGGGCGCCGCTGTTCTTCTTCGCGACCGGGAGTATGGCCAACATCGGGGGCGCCGCGTCCGCGCCGGTCGTAGCCGGGGTGTACCACCCGGCAATGGCTCCGGTGGGACTCCTGATGGCCGTGGCCGGCTATGTCCTCGGCATCTACGCGGCGCTGGGAGCTGCGTGGCTGCTGAGCATTGTTGCAGGAGCCTAGGGTCGTGGCTACTCGGTGCCGTCGGCGATGGTCGCCTTCCGGCGCCGGAATGTCGTTTCGCCGTTGAGGCCCGTCTCGCGGCGGAATCCGAGCAAGTGGAAGAGCTCGGTCACCATCCAGCGGGCCACCCTCCGATTGACCACGTAAGCATCTGCTTCGGTCGGGTGCGGATTGACGCCCGGCAGTTTGGAGACGACTCGATCGGCATGGAGACGCCGCAGAACGGCTGAAAGTCTCAGCCACACCGGCCGTATTTCGCGGGCGATGAAAAATCCGTCGTCACCCTGCTTTTGATACAGCGGCAGGAAGATGCGGCCCTTGATCGGGGCCGGCACGGGGCCGCTTCGATCGCGGCCCACGACCTCGCCCGCAGACACACGCTGGAAGTTGCGAAACCCCGGTTCCATCGTGAACCGGTCCTCCGGCTCGATGCCATGACGGTGGAGAACCTCGTACGCCAGGCTCATGTCGGCGGCGGC
>JBFILW010000144.1:0-7152 GCA_041612005.1 Gemmatimonadota bacterium | reverse complement strand
GGCGCTCAGAGAGGAGCCCGATAACCCGCGCGCCTGGGTGTTCACCGTGGCCGCGAATCTGGCTCGGGACGAGGCGCGCACGGCGATTCGGCGCAAGAAGCACCTGGCATTGATCAAGAACGAGGCCGAGGACGCCTCGGCCGCAGACCCGGATAGCGAGTTGGAGGCGAAGGAGCAGGTGCGCGCCGTACGAGAGGCGCTGGAGCAGTTGAGCGAGCGGGATCGGGATGTCCTGCTGCTGTGGGACGCGGGGTTGAGCTACAATGAAATTGCCGCGCAGGCCGGTCTGTCGGTCGGCGCAATCGGCACCACGCTGGCGCGCGCGCGTCGCCGCTTGGCGGATGCCTACGAGAAGTTGGAGGAGAGTTATGCCGCACGTGGATGAGGGCCAACTGCACGCCTACCTGGACCGCGGTCCCGGCGATGCGACCGTGTCCGAGTGGGCCACGTTTGAGAGCCACCTGGCTCTGTGTGAGGACTGCCAGGCGAAGCTCGAGGAGGCGCGGCGGATTCGTGATCGCGCGCACGAGATCCTGGCCGGGGTCGGTCCGGCGGAGATCGAAGTGCCGCCGTTCGAGTCGCTGCTGGCGCAGTCCGCGGGGAAAGGCCGCGGTGAGACGAGTGGAGGGTCAGCAGCGCCGCCGACCGCGAGCCGCAAGCGAGGCTGGCGCTCCGGCAACTTCCCGCTCGCGTGGGCTGCCACGATCATGGTCGCCGTCGGCGCCGGTTGGATGGCGCGCCAGGTCACCATGAGCTCGACCGAATTCGGCTCTCTCGCCAAGCGGCCCGCGGCGGAGGTCCTGGAGTCGGCACAGACGCCGGCCGCGCCCGGCGAGACCCGGACCGCGGTGGCGGAACAGGAGAGTCTGGATCGTCTCGAAGCGAAGGTCGATGACGAGCTGGCGGTCGGCCGCGCGAACGAGACAGGGTTCGCGAACAACCAGGAGCTGCCGTCCGATCGGGCGGCGGGTCTCGCGGATGCCGCGGACCAGCGTGCGGCGGCCAAGAGCGTCGTTGTCACGGAGGGGGAGGTGGCTGAGGCCGTAACCGGCGAGCGGGCGCGCCGTCAGATCGCGGCCGAGGATCCTCGTGTCCGGGCCGAAGCGCAGCGTCGCGACGGCGAGGACGAGGAAGCGGCGCGCGAACCGTCGCCGCTGGTGGCGCGCGACATCGTTGGCCAGGCTGACGTGGACAACTACCGCAACGGGCCCGCAACCGGTCATGCGGCGCTCGGCTGCTACGCTCTGGAGGTCGAGTGGAGCCAGACGAACGCGCCGCCGCTGCCGGACCGCGTCCGGCTGCTCGCTGCTGCCGCGACGCCGCCGCCGGCTGGCGCCGAATACTTCCGCGATGATGGGGCAGGCCGGTTCTACGAGCTCAACACCGACCCAGCCTCCACCGCGGAAGTGCCCTACTGGCTTCCGTTCGCGGTCGATTCAGTGCTCATCGTGTTTCCGGGCAATGCGGGTGTGATGGAGCTGCGGCTTCAGGTCGCGGACGGTGAGCTGAGTGGAGTGGCGCAAGCCGTGGCACCCGCCTTGGCGGGTGCCGATGAAGCAGCGGCCGAGGCCGACGCGGCGCTCGGCGCTCCGCCCGCCGCAGCCCGTGGGTCGGTGCTCGGCCGCGGCCTCGACTGCTCGGGAATGGATTAGCAGGTCGCTGAACCACCTCACTCGGGTCCCGCTACACGGTAAGCGGTGGCTCCAGTACGACCAGGGCGAGCATCGCGGCACGCTCGGGCATGGTCGTGATATCCACGAACTCGTGATCGGCGTGGGCGCCGTCACCCAGCGTTCCGAGGCCGTCCACGGTGGCGGTGAACATACTCGTCGTGTTGCCGTCCGAGGCGCCCCCTGCAATCGTCTCGTCCAGCGCCAATCCAAGCCGCCGTCCGACGCCCTGCACGGCATGCCAGAGGGCGCGATTCCGAGGCGTCCGCTCCAGCGGCGACGCTTCCATCGCACCACTCAGCTCCAACTCGATGCCGGGGGTGACCGGCGTCAGCGACCGCAGGGCGCGATCGATTCGTGCTGCCTGCTCGTCGCTCAGCACTCGAACATCGATCTCCGCCCGGGCGCCCTCCGCCACGACGTTGGGACGCGATCCGCCGTCGATGACGCCGACGTTGACCGTGACCCCTTCGCGCGGCTCGTTCAGCGAGTAGATGCGCTCGATCTGGTGCGCGAGCTCACGGATCGCGCTGACGCCCAGCTCGGGTTCGAGACCCGCGTGCGCCGAACGTCCGCGGATGTTCAACGTGTATCGGCTGATGCCCTTGCGGGCGGTCTTGATCAAGCCCTCGGGCCCCATCGCCGGCTCGATGATCAGTGCACGATCAGCGCCGGCTGCGAGGCGCTCGACGTGGGGCTTCGATTCCGGGCTGCCGATCTCTTCGTCCGAATTCACCAGGACTGACGGGGCCACCTCCGGCTCCAGGTCCAGCGCCCGCAATGTCCGGAGCGCGAACAGGATCTGGACCAGTCCACCCTTCATGTCGAATGATCCGGGTCCGCGGAGATGACCGTTCTCGACAGTCATCGGCATACGATCGAGCGTCCCGCGCGGCCACACCGTATCGCAGTGGCCGACCATCAGCTGATACGGGGCGCCCTCCCGGCTCGTATCCAGCACGTGGAGCTGGCCACCGGTTATTTCTCCGGGCAGATGGCGGACATCGTAGCCGATATCGGTGAACGCTTCGCCGAGGATCGACTGGACGGCATGCTGTGATTCGGGCTCGAGCGACGGCGACTCGGCCAGCACGAGCCGGCCCAGCAGGTCGACCATCTCGTCCCGCCGCTCCTCGAGATAGGCGCGCACCCGGTTGGCTGTGTGGTCTGGCGCAATCGTTGTGGAGTCCGGCAAGTGAGCTCCTGGTATGACGTGGCGGCGGAACTTACAGCCGCGATAGGTAGGTGGGAATAGGGTCGGTCAATGCGTGCCACGCCCCATGCGGGGCCGGCCGCGGCCCTTCAGGATCCCGGCAGCCGCTTCAGGTCGCGCACGCCGGAACGCACTCCCAGGCCGACGCCGACCCCGAACAGAAGGGCTGTTCCTCCGCCGACGATGGGAAGGAACGCAACAAGTGGGGCGGCCAGGAGACCCGCGCCGATTCCCGCCATCCAGGGGGATGATCGCTTGTAGACTCTGTCGACAAAGCGCAATCGGTCGCGCACAAACTGCTTGGATTTCAGGTAGCCGCCCATTGCGGCTCCGCCCGCGACCAACAGACCGATAATCTCGAACATGGCTCCTCCTCTGCATCTAAAGATACGCAGGAGCCCCTGTCGATGTTTCGATCCCGTCTAGAGCCGCCGGCCGGCTCCGGCGTTCTCGCGCACCAGAATCTCGCCCGGATCGATGCGCTCGTCCGTCGGACGCAGCGTCTCGACGACGTGACGCGCGTACTCGCCACGACCATCACGCTCCGCCGTGTCGATGCGCTCACCGGCATCCTGTCGTGGGTCCTCGGAGCGCACCAGGACGATGACCGGGTGGAGCGGATCCGCCGAGTCCGTCTCGACCACGACCCCGACTTCACCTCGATCCGTCCGGACCACGGAACCGATCGGAAAGAACGTGATCATGTTGACGAAGGCCCGGACGAGATCCGGGTGGAGGTCTGTTCCGGCTTTCTCGGCCAGAACCAGACACGCCTCGTCGGGAGGGGCCGGCGCCCGGTACGCGCGCGCGCCCGTCAGCGCCTCGTACACGTCGCACACGGAAACCAGCTGGCTGAGGAGATGCGGTGTCTCTCCCTCTGCCAGCTCGGGGTAGCCGCCGCCGGCGAAGCTCACGTGATGCTCGAGCGCGACCGTGGGGGAGAGCGCCGAGAGACCGGGTACGGCGAGGAGCGTCTCCGCGCCCCAGCGTGGATGCTGCTCAATCAGCTCACGCTCTCGCTCGCTCAGCGGCGCCGGCTTCTTGAGAATACCCACCGGAATGCGGGTCTTTCCGACGTCGTGCAGCAAGGCCGCCTCGGATGCGTGTGCGAGGGCGGCGTCATCTAGACCAACCCGCTGTCCGAGCAGTAGCACGAGCAGGGTGACGTTCACGGAGTGGCAATATGTGTAGTTCTCGAACTGCTTCAGGGCCAGGATGTGTCCGAGCGCCGCCTGGCTTCCGACTACTTCGGTCGCGAGGAGCGCGAGGAGTTGACGGACCGCCGCTGCCTCGATCATCCGGCCTTCGCTGATGCGCTCGAATGTTCCCTGGGCCTGCTCGAGGGCGTCGGCGTACGAATCGTCGAGAACACCCGACGGCCGATCTCCCCACTCGTGCTGGCTCCAGCGGGTGTCGAGCTCGACCAGCTTACCGACGGTGGCGCTCTCGACTCCCCGCCGGACCAGCTCCTCCTGAAGGGTGCCCGACAACTGAATGCCGGCTCGTCGCTCTGCGAGCACCCGGACCAGGGTCTGGATCTCGCCGCGGCTGATGCCGTTTCGGATCCGGATGCTGTTGAAATCCAGCTGCATCATCTCGTCGAGCAGCGATCGGTGTGCGGCACTCTGCTGATAGAACGGCAGCCCGTTGGAGTGCGCCTGGCCTTCGACGATGTCGATCCGGATCATGCCGTCCCCGTCGAGACGCGACCGGATCAACGCGTCCAGGTCGGAGATCGCCGAATCGACTTGCGGGTGACCGTCCGGGTAGAGCCCTTCCAGCCGGAAGGCGGTGACCAGGCTCCGTACGACCGGAAGCGGGTCAACCGCCGCTCGTTCGGGTGCCACCGGCAATCGCGGGTCGTCCACGCCGGCTCCATCGGCCGCCGCAACAGATTCCTCGGCCGCGCGAGCCGCCAGCGCCCTTTTTCGGCTGGCCTTGCCTCCGGTGCGTCGCACGCGTGCCATCATGCCACCCGCAGTGCTCGCGCCTGCCGACCGAGGCGAGCCAGGTCAGGGCGCCAGATGTGGAATCGGTAGCGGGCAAGTCGCTTCAGGATGACGCCGAGCTGTGGCTCGCTCCGGGCGTGCACGTTCTTGAGCAGCAGAGCCGCCAGGGTCGGATCACCGCGTACGAACTTCTCCTGTCGAAGGGCGCCAAGAGCGATCTGATCCGCCATCTTCGCTTGAAACTTGACCAGGGTCGCCGCCGCCAGCCGCTTCTCCAACGCGTCGCCTTTGCGGAGCCGGTCACCGACCAGCGCGACGGCCTTGGGCGTTCGCATCTGGGCCAACGCTCGATACGCCTCGCGCGCCACCATCGAGTCGGGGTGCCGCATCTTGGCAGCCACCACCATCTCGTAGCCCGCGTCGGCCGAACCGAGAATTCGCAGCAGGCTCCGAACGACGAACGGATCGTCGTCGTTGAGGTGCGCGTGGATGGACTCGGCGAAGAGAGTCGCGTTCTTCGACATCAGGTCGATCACGGATGGAGGATCGATCCGCTGACGGAGGAGCTCGACCAGAGTCTCGGTGGCGTTCTCGGGGAGTGATGCGACCAGAGCCTCGAGGGCGGCACGGCTCTCCGCGTCGTCGCGTGCCGCATTCTCGAGGAGTCCGACGACCAGCGGGACCGAGCACATGCCGCGGAGACCTTCGCGAAGCGCCGCCTGGACCCTCGGATCCAACTTCCTGTCCGCCTGCGCCATCTCCATGAAGCGCAGCGTCCACTGGGCCACGTCCAGCCACCGTCGCGATGCGTTGAGGTCCGCGAACACCGAGAAGACCTGCTCGAGCAGGGCCCCCGCCGCTTCACCGCTCGTCTCGCGCCACAACACGTTCCCGATGCAGCGCAGCCGCTCGGCGTTCCCGTCGGACGCCTCGATCGCCGCGTTGACCTGGCCAAGCCGCGCCTCGGTCGGTGCATCCATCGACAGGTCGTGCGCTTCGAACCGGCGCAGGTCGCGCACCCCATCTCGCTCGAGCGTGATTGTCTGTCCGTCCAGCCCGCGAATCTCACCCGGCGCCAGTTCCTCAGCGTCACCCGACTCGGCTTCGCGGAGCTTGTCCACCGCGAGGTCGAAGAGTCGATCCGAGCGCTCCGGCGGCACATCCAAGTGCTCGATGGCCCGGCCCAGCGTCTCGGTGGTTCCGCGAGCCTTGTGCGCAAGGGCAAGGGCTCCCGCCAGCTCGCCATCGGGCAGGTGTCGCAGAACCGCGGCATCGGAGCGACCTTCGATCAGTGACGGAACCACGTGGTCGGTGAGGAGCCGCTGGCGTCGGTCCGGCGGCAGCTGCAGAAGCGACGACGCGAGCCGGGCCAGCATTCGCTCTTTGAGCGAGCCGTCGAGGACGGCGAACAGGCCCGCGATCTCGCGGAAATTCCGCTCGAAGGCTGCGCTCTGACTCACTTCCGGGGAGTCCTCGCTGCCGGACAGACTCTCGAGCACCTGCGCGAAGGCCGGCGGATCGTCGAGAACGAACGCGAGGTCCACCATCGAGATGCGGGAGATGTCCGAGGTCGAGTCGACCAGAACCCATGCGCGCCCGGCGGCATACAGGTAGCCGCCACTCTGAATCGGCGTTTGCTCCCCGCCCGAGCGTCCGTAGTGCGCCGCGAGCATGAGGCGGGAGTCGGAAAGCGACCGGGCGTCGAGGACCTTGAGCCGCTGGAGCCGCTCGATCCGAATGCTGGGACATCCATTGAGCACGGGAGGCTGTCCCGAGGCCGGACGCTCGTCCCGGCGTTGCTCCCAGGCGGCTAGTTGCTCGCAGAACGCGCCCACTTCGCCCACGGTGGCGTGCGCCTCGACCAGGATCGTTCCGATATTCAGCCGATGGAACAGCGCCGCGAATTCGGAGCCGATCCGTTGCTCGGCCAGCAAAGGATCGCCCTCCCAGAGGATTTCCTCGTGGCCAACGTCGAGAGTCAGGGAGCGAGACGTGGTGGCGGATCGCAGCGCGGCGTGACACTCCCGGGCCGCGTCCTCACACAGCGGGTTGGACGCCGGATAACTGGCGTAGAGGCGCAGCGCCTTGTGAAGGCGCGCCACGAAGCTCTCCACCGCCCCGATCTGTTCTCGAAAGTCGCCGTCGCCCATCCGCCAGATCTCTGTCGCGTACCCGGTCCGCCGCTAACCGTATTAAGACGCAACTTCTAGCAGGAACGTCACTTGGAGGGGATCTGAGTCGGGTGCGCTCGCTCGAGCAGCGCGACGTGCGCATCGCCACGGGCTGGAAGGATGTCGAGAACTGGGGCTGCGCGATCGTC
>JBFILW010000143.1:0-7200 GCA_041612005.1 Gemmatimonadota bacterium | reverse complement strand
GTAGCCGTCCTGGAAGGCCACGAGAACATGCTCTGGAGCGCGGCCTTCAGCCCCGACGGCAGCCGGGTGGTGACGGCTTCCTCGGACAATACGGCGCGCGTATGGGACGTGGCCAGCGAGGATGCAATCGCCGTCCTCGAGGGCCACACCGGCACCGTCCGCAGCGCCGCATTCGGCCCCGCAGGCAACCTGATCGTGACCGTCTCCGACGACGAGAGCGCGCGGGTGTGGAATCTTGCGCGCGGCCGCTCCGAGGTCCTGAAGGGCCACCAGAACGTGGTCGTGGGCGCCGCCTTCAGTCGCGACGGCAGGCAGGTGGTGACCGCCTCTCGCGACCGGACCGCCCGCGTGTGGGAATCCACGACCGGAGCCGAGGTCGCCGTGCTGGCGGGCCATCGGGACGGCGTCTGGAGCGCGGCGTTCAGTCCCGACGGCACCCAGGTGGTGACCGCCTCCGCCGACAAGACCGGGCGCGTGTGGGAGGTGGCGAGTGGAAGATTCGTCGTCCTCAAAGGCCATGGCGACGTGGTCGTCAGCGCCGCGTTCAGCCGCGACGGCAGCCAGGTGGTGACCGCCTCTCGCGACAACACTGCGCGTGTGTGGGACGTGGAGAGCGTCACCGAGCTGCGGGCCCGCGCGTACGCGACGGTGCCTCGCGCGGCGCTGACGAAGAAAGAGAAAAAGCAGTTCTTCGTGTCTGCTGACTAGTGCCCCGTCCCCCAGAAGCCTTGTGTTTCTCGCCGACCCCCGCACCGCGTGGCGGTGTTGTAACTCGTCGCAATAGCTACGGCTATTGCTCCGGTGCAGCGTCATCTGCCGCGCGATGCGTGCCCGCGCTCGCGGGCCGGCGCCGGCGGCGTGCACGGTGCGGCGATCGGACACCAGCCGGCGTCCACCCCCGACGCCGTGAGGAGCCCGAGCCCTGCATGCTGCAGTGCAGCAGGCATGCCGATACCGCGTGCATCGTCCCCGCTCGTCGGACGTTCCTGCCGCGCCGGCTGGCGCCTCTGCGGGCGGCGCATCGGCCCTGACGCGCCCCGTGGCAGCTCCTTTTCGGCCCGCCAATCCAATCCAGATCAAGACTTCGCGGTTCGCGCTGGGTAGGCTTCAACCTCCCCGGATGGGGAAGTCGATTCGTGCTCTTGATGCAGGCGGCAGTGCCCTATGAGGGTGGGGTGGGGCGCATGCGGCCAGGCGGCCCGGCACCTCGCCACGGCGATCGCTGCAGGAGAAGCTCATGAGAAGGATGGCACTCGCATTGGCCGTTGTCGCGGCAATCACGGCATCGTCGGCGATGCTGCCATGCGGAAACGACGCCCTCGCGCAAGCAGGTTGTTGCATGCAACGGTCCTCACTCGACGCCGCGTGGAGACCGCTGCGAGGCGTACCCCTGCAGGAATGTCGCGGTCGGAACGAGCGTGACCGGGACAACGTTTTCGACGAGAGCGGCCTGGTCTGGTGGAACGTGCGCTGCCGGCTGTAGCTCGGCCGGATCGGCGCCCGGGAGGCCTGCTTCAGCTGCAAGCAGGGGTCGCTGACTGTCCCGCAGCAAGTTCATGGAAGGGCTTCCGGGGCTCGCCGGCGACGACGCTCAAAGGGATGAGGGCAAACGGCCGGGAGGGCGCAGCATGCAGCTAGACTGGACGAGCATCCTCAGGGGGCACCCCGTCTTCTCGCTCATAGATGCCGACGAGATCGATCGGCTCGTGAAAACCTCCGCTGAACGAGAGTTCGGCGACAAGGATGTCATCGTGCAGGAGGGGGTGCCCGGTGAGTCCCTGTTTCTCATCGGCTCGGGCCGTGTCGACATCTTCCTGAAGTGGACCGATCTCCAGAACATACGCACGACCACGCTCGGTGCGGGGGAGATATTCGGAGAGATGGCGGTCATCGAGCCCTCTCGGATGCGGTCCGCGACGGTCATTGCATCGGGGCGCTGTCTTCTTCTGGAGATATCTGGTGCGGAGTTCATCGAGCTGATGCAACGCTATCCGCCGATGGCGCTTCAGGTTCTTTCCATCGTGAGCAGCCGGCTGAGGGACGTCAACGAGCGGACCTTCAAGGTCGTCTTCAACGAGCTGGAGGAGAAGCTGGTCGCCCTCGACGCCAAGATCGATAGCAAGTTCGAGGGCGCGCGCGTCATCTTCGACCACATCGACGTGCGGGCCCACGAAATCATCGAGAGCGCCGAGCGGGGGCGGACCCGAGCGACGTGGCTGTTTTCCACGATCAGCGGAGTGATCACGACCGTCGTCGTCGTTCTGGGGCTGTTTGGCTGGAGGGAAATCGATCTCCTGAGCACGCGAATGAACAAGGTCGGCGACACGCTCACGCTCGCCGAGGAGACTGCCAGCAAAGCCGAATTGCTACGCGTCGAGCTCGATCGGCTGCTCAGAGAGGAGGACGTCAAGGAATTCAAGGCGCAGCAAGAGCTGCTTGACGAAATGGCGGAGAAGGCTGCCCACCTCGTCTTTCTCCCTCGTTGGCGCAGTGACATGGAAGAGCAGAAGTACTACACCGCCTTGAATCTCTACAATGCGATCCGACGGCTCAGCCCCGGCAATCCCCCAATCTCACAGTTCCTCATCGAGATCGAGGAGGCATTCATGCGGCGAACCCCGGAGACGATGAAGTCGGATGATGGCTACAGGCAACTGCTCGAAAGTATTCTCGACGACAAGGAGCTGTCCAGCAGCGACGAGCTACATCTGCGCTACCTTCTTTGGGCACATGCGATCCTGCAGTCCGAGACCGCCGGAACGGAGGCTTTCTCAATCTTCGAGGTCGCCGCCAACGAATATGCCAAGAACAACGACGCCGGTTCTCTTCCCCTTCGCGCCGAGCTGCTGGGCGTGGCCCCTCGGGAGATCGAAGAGCGGGCACGGCGACGACTGTGCGACACGCTCACAGCGGTGTTCCCGAACGACCGGGCGGTACAGCTACGCTACTGCCAGTAGTCGCCGTGGACCGGCAACTTCGCACTGCTGCAGTTGCATTGACCCGTGGGCGCGGACTGTCGTCCCGGGTGCGCGACCCTGCTCTCCGTCACGGAGCTGCCTAGAAGGCGGGCGCGCGGCCCCGGCGGAGCGACGTTCAGTCGACTCGAATCTCGATGCCGCTCTCCCCGCCCAGCAGGCGCCGGAGATGAAATGTCGCGAGCCTGTCGTCGCCGTTCGAACTGACCAATGCCGCGAACTCCTGAACCGCTGATGCATCGCCGCTCGCGGCAAGCGAAAACGCTCTCAGGTACGCCTCGTAGGCCGCGGTCTTCGTCTGCTCTTCCCGCAGAGGCTCGAACGCGTCGATGCTGTGCTCTTTCCCGCGCAGCCGCAGAGTGCCGATTGGACGCCCGGCAAAATTGTCGACGCGCTCCACGGTCGCGGCGCTGACGCAGATGTGAGTTCCCAGATGGCGATTCGCGTCCTCGAGGCGCGATGCGGTGTTGATCGCGTCCCCGTGAGCCGTGTAACGAAAGAACGTTCCACCGCCGAAGTCGCCGACGATCGCCGGTCCGGAGTGGATTCCAATCCGGGTGACCCCCAGCGGTATTCCTTCGGCCGCCCGGCGTGTCGCGAATTCACTCGTGAATGCGTCGACATCGAGCGCGCATGCTACGGCACGCGCCGCCTGGTCCGGCTGGGGTGCGGGTGCACCGAAGATTGCGTGCACCGCGTCTCCGACGACGTTGATGACCGTGCCCTCATGGTCGAACACGATCTGGCACACACCTTCGATGTAGTCGTCCATGAGATCGACGATGGTCGCCGGAATACAGCGCTCGATCAGGGTGGTGAAGTCGGCGAGATCGGTGAACAGGAAAGTCAGCTCGCGGCGTCGGGCATCGAGGTCCAGGGCGCTCAGGTCCGCCGACAGGTGCTACACCAGATTCGGAGAGAAATAGCGGGCAAGGTTGGCCTTTGCCTCTTCCGCTGCGCTGCGCCGGCGTTCGAGCTCACTCCCCGTCTCGACGTCCCTGACCGTCTTGGCAAGCGTGGCTTCGAGGTCCTCGAAATCGATGGGTTTGGTGACGAAGTCAAACGCACCGCGATTCATTGCAGTGCGAATGATTGCCATGTCGCCATAGGCCGAGACGACAACGGCTCGCGGTGGGTCGGACAGCTCTGAAATTCGCCCGAGCAGCGTGAGACCGTCCAGGTGGGGCATGTTGATATCGGTCAGAAGTACGTCGATGTCCGTGCAGCTTTGCACCTTTATTGGATTGCTCGAATCATGCACGTGCCATCGCCCGCCGGCAACGTCTCATCGAGCCGGGATCCCCGTCCGCAGCGGCGCGCACCGGTCCACAAGCTGCTAAGCTCCGGGTTGTCGTCCACGGCCGCTGACCAGATCCGATCGGCCCGATTCGATCCGATCTGCACCCCGGCGCCGGAGCGTGGACGTGAGGCGGTAAGACGGTGGAAATTCCGATTCCAGACGACGAAGCCGGACGGCTCGCGGCGCTGCAGCGCTACGAGATTCTCGATACGCCGCCCGAGACCGGCTTCGACCGCATCACGCGCGTCGTGGCTGCCTATCTCGGGGTTCCGTCTCGTTGGTCTCCCTCGTGGACGAGACCCGCCAGTGGTTCAAATCGCGATACGGCCTGGAGGCGGAGGAGACTCCACGCGACATCGCATTCTGCTCCCACGCGATCATGGATAGCCGCGTGCTCACCGTCCCTGACGCAATCAGCGACCCGCGGTTCAGGGAGAATCTGCTGGTGACCGGCCAGCCCAACATCCGTTTCTATTCGGGTGCCCCCTCACGACCAGAGACGGCTACCGGCTGGGCACGTTGTGCGCCATCGATCGGGTGCCCCGCGAGCTGACCAGCGAGCAAGAGCAGGTTCTACTCGATCTCGCCCATATCGTCGTCGACGAGCTCGAGCTGCGGCTGGCGAGCCGCAAGGCCCTGGAAGAGGTTCAAGAACGCGAGCGCGCCGAGAAGGAAGCACGCCAGCAGAGCGAATATCTGGCGGCCTTGCACGAGACGACGCTGGGCCTGATGGAGCGAATGGACGTCGACGAGCTGCTGGAGGCGATCGTCTCGCGCGCAGGCGCGCTCGTGGGCACCCGGCACGGCTTCGTCAGACTCTACGACCCGCAGCTCGATGCCATGGTCATGAAGGTCGGAATCGGTGCGTGCAGCAAGGTCATGCGTATTCCGCTTCAGCGCGGCGAAGGAGTCGCGGGTCAAGTCTGGCAATCGGGACAGCCTGTGGTCGTCGACGACTTTCACGCCTGGGAAGGCGGCGTTCGTGCGCCCGAGTTCGAGCCGTTTCGCGCCCTCGTGGGCGTCCCGCTCAAGTCTGGCCGCAAAGTCGTAGGCATGATCGGGCTTGCGCACCTTGACCCCGAGCGCAAGTTCGGCGCATCAGAGATCGTGTTGCTCGAGCGATTCGCCAGGCTCGCCACGCTTGCGCTGGACAACGCGCAGCTCTACAGCTCTGCCCAGAGAGAGATCGTCGAGCGCAAGCGGGCGGAGCAAGAGCTTCAGCGGCACAACGTCGAGCTCGAGCAGCTCCTGGAAAAGCTTGCCGCGACACGCGATCAGCTCGTCACGCAGGAGAAGCTCGCGTCTCTTGGCGCCCTCACTGCGGGAATTGCTCATGAGATCAAGAATCCCCTCAACTTCGTGAAGAACTTCGCCGAGCTGTCAATCGAGCTCATGGACGATGTGCTGGAGGAGTACGAGAAGCAGGCGGACCGACTGGGTGAAGTTCATCGTCGAACGATCCGGCTACTGATGGAAGATCTGCGCGAGAATCTGGAGAAGGTGCTCAAGCACGGTGGCCGAGCCGATGCGATCGTGCACGGCATGCTGCTGCACTCGCGGGGCGGATCCGGAAAGCGCCAGCCCACCGACCTCAATCGATTGCTGCGTGACTACGTGGGTCTCGCGTACCACGGCATGCGAGCGAATGATTCACGATTCGTGGGCGAGGTGGAGACGGAATACGATCGCAACGTCGGCCAGGTCGACATCGTTCCTCAGGAGATCGGCCGTGCGTTTCTCAACATCCTTCACAACGCCTTACAGGCGATTCGGGAAAAGGCGCTGGCCGCGGGCGAAGACTATGCGCCGACGCTTCGGGTCACGACGCGGCGTCTGGAGAACGCCGTCGAGGTCCGCATTCGAGACAACGGGGTAGGCATCACGCCGGATGCGGAAGGCCGCATATTCGAACCGTTCTTCACGACCAAGTCGGCCAACGAAGGTACGGGGCTGGGGCTGTCGATCAGCCACGACATCATCACGCAGCAGCACCAGGGAGAGCTCTCGGTGAAGTCGGCGCCAGGCCGCTTCACCGAGGTCGTCATTCGATTGCCCTAGCGTAGGTCGCCATTCTCGTCCACATCGAGACCCCGCGCCGTGCGCGCGCCGCCACCGCGCACGCCTCGTCCCTTGTCAGACCGGGCCCGGGCGAGGGACAGTATGATCTCGTCTCTCGTGCCGCTCTGGCGGCCACCCGGCCAGACTGGTCCCCGCAGAAGAGGATCGCCTGGCCCATCGCCGCCGCAGGAGGTCTTCCATGTCCCGTGTCCTCAGGCCACTGTCGATTGCCGCTGCCATCAGCTTGCTCGTCGCCTCGCCAGCCTTCGGCCAGGGCATGCAGCTCGACAAGCTGCTCGGCGACAAGCTCAAGTCCCTCGGAGACCAGTCCGGCGACGCCGCGAAGCCCAAGTCACCCCCGGCGGTAACACCGAAGCTGCCGACACCTCGCGAGCCGGCAACGCCGCCGGTGGCGCCGTCCACCGGGAGCCCGGCCGAAGATCTGGCGCGCAAGCTAACCAACTCACAGTCCGAGAGCGCGGGGCTCAGAAACCTGCTCGGCGACAAGGACAACGAGATTGGCGCGCTCACGAGGCAGCTGGGTGACACGAGCCAGCTGCTCGACTCGGTCAAGACGGAGAACGGACAGCTCAAGAGCCTGCTCGGGGCCAAGGACGGCGAGATCGGCACCCTGACCGGCCGGCTCGGCGACATGAGCCAGCTGCTCGACTCGGTGAAGGCGGAGAACGGTGAGCTGAAGAGCCTGCTCGGGGCCAGGGACGGCGAGATCGGCTCCCTGACCGGCCGGCTCGGCGACATGAGCCAGCTGCTCGACTCGGTGAAGGCGCAGAACGGTGAGCTGAAGAGCCTGCTCGGGGCCAGGGACGGCGAGATCGGCGCGCTGACTGGCCGGCTCGGCGAGGTGGG
>JBFILW010000142.1:0-7257 GCA_041612005.1 Gemmatimonadota bacterium | reverse complement strand
GGAGCGCCACGACGCCGGTTCACGATGGCAGCCCCTCCCGGATCGCGGTCTCGACCGCGTCGGAGAAGCGGTCGATTTCCGAGAGTGTCGTGTAGACACTGGGCGAGACGCGCAGCCCCTGGAATTCATCGTGCTTGATGACCGTCGTGATGATGCGGTACTCGTTCCACAGCCACGCGTTGAGATCGGCCGGGTCGATGCCTTCCACCTCCACATTGGCGATCCCGCAGGCGAGACCGGGCTTGAGACTGGTGTGCAGACGCACCCGGTCCTGAGCCAACAGACGCTCCGCCCAGTAGTTGCGCAGATAGATGAGACGCGCGGCCTTGCGGGCGCCGCCGATGCCCTGATGAAACGTGAGCGCTTCGCCGATGGCCAGGTAATTCGCGGCCGGATGGGTGCCGATCTCCTCGAACTTGCGGATATCCTCCTCCTGGCCCGGATTGCCGGCCATCAGCGGCCACAGTCCACCGATCTTGTCGCGTCGCACGTAGAGGAGACCGGTACCGATCGGGGCAAACAGCCACTTGTGAAGGCTCGTTGAGTAGTTGTCGCACTCGAGCTCCGAGAGCTTGAAGTCGAAATGCGCCAGGGCGTGCGCGCCATCCACGATGACCGGAATCCCGCGTGCCCTGGCCATGGCCACCACATCCCGGACGGGAAGAATCTGACCGGTGAGGTTGATCATGTGGCAGACGAGGATGAGCCGCGTACGAGGTGTTATATTCTCTTCGAACAGGCGCACGACCTCGCCGTTGTCCTCTGCGGGCACCGGGATCCGGATCTGGCGCAGAACGATTCCCTCGCGCACGGCCCGCTGCTTGAAGGTCGAGAGCATCCGCGGATAGTCCTGCGTCGTGGTGAGGACTTCGTCGCCCGGCTCGAGGTCGAAGCCGAACTGGCAGATCTCGAGACTCTCCGATGCGTTTCGCGTCAGCGCCACCTCTTCCGGATCGACGTCCCACTCGAGCGCCATGCGCTGACGCACACCCTCACGCTGCGGCTCCAGAATCCGCCACATTGTGTAGACCGGCGCTTCGTTCGAGTAGTCCAAATGCCGCTTCATCGCCTCTTGCACGAACGCCGGCGCCGGGCTCACGCCACCATTGTTGAGATTGACCAGGCTGCGGTCGACCGTGAAGGCGCGTTGGACTTCGAACCAGAAGTCCTCATCCCCGGCGATCTCGTCCGGGGCACCCGGATGAGCCGCAAGCTCCGCGGCAATCGCAACCGCCCGAGAGCCACGAAAAGCGGGAACTGTGACACCCGCTGCCGCGGCCGCGGCGGGTACGCCGATGGCTCCGAGAAATTGTCGCCGCGTGTACATCGAGTCCTCCGTACGAGAGTGGTGCGAGGCGTGCTTCCAGTGACGCCAGGGTTGCCGCCGAAGTCAATATTGCGTCCCGCGCCGGAGCCTGCGACCCCGGCCGGCCGATGCTTGACGGAGCCTGTGACTTTGCGGACGTTGTCCTTCCATGACTCCTTCACCCGCTGACCCCCAGAACGGCCGCGGCTTCATAATCCCGGTAGGTGGTGCCGAGAGGAAGCTGCGCAACCCCGATATTCTGCACCGATTCGTCGAGCTGTCCGGCGGCAAGGACGGCCGAATCGCCGTCATCCCCACCGCCTCGAGGCTGAAGACGACCGGCCGCCTGTACCGCTCGCTATTTCGGAAGCTCGGCGCCGGCGGAACGGTCGACCTGCCGTTCGAGACGCGGTCGGATTGCCGTCGCGAGGACTGGCTGAAGCGGCTCGAGAAGGCCGACGGCGTCTTCCTCACCGGCGGTAATCAGCTCCGGCTCTCGACCACGCTGGGCGGCACTCCGGTGGCGCGACTGATCCGGGAGCTGAACGCCAAGGGCGTCCCCGTCGCGGGCACGTCGGCCGGTGCCGCGTTCATCTCCGAGCACATGATCGCGTTCGGGGAGGAAGGGTCATCGCCGCGGGCCGATATGGTGACGCTGGCGCCCGGTCTGGGGCTGATCCGCCGCGTGATCATCGACCAGCACTTCCGACAGAGAGATCGGCTCGGGCGCCTGTTGACGGCGCTCGCCTACAATCCGTTCGCGGTCGGTATCGGGCTCGACGAGGACACCGCGGCCTTCATCGATGCGGACGACATATTGCGGGTGGTCGGGAGCGGCGCGATCACGATCGTGGATCCGGCGGAGCTGGAGCACTCGTCGATGGACTCGGCCCACGAGCATGATCCGGTTTGTCTCATCGGCGTCAAAGTCCATATCCTGGTGGACGGTGCGACATTCGACCTCAGGTCGAGAATGGCTCGCCCGCCCAATCGAGAATCCCGGGACGGAAATTCCAAAGGCTGATTCCCAGATGCGGATCCTCTCCACATCGGTATACCTGGGCCCCAGTCTCTACGCGCACTTTCCAGTCATCCGCTTCACGATCGACCTCGGCCCGTTGGAGGAATGGCCGACAGCTCGCCTCGGCCCGGAGTTCACCGATCGCCTCCTCGATGCGCTACCCGGCCTGCAGGAGCACGGCTGCTCGTTCGGCGAGCCGGGCGGGTTCGTCCGACGGCTGACCGAGGGCGACGGCACCTGGCTGGGTCATGTGCTCGAACACGTCGCGATCGAGATTCAGAACCAGGCCGGCGTACACGTGACATTCGGGAAGACGCGCTCGAACGGCATCCACGGCCAGTACGACGTCGTGTACGAGTACGGCCAGCGCGAGGAGGGGCTGGCCGCCGGCAAATTGGCCCTTTCGCTGTTGCTCAGCCTCCTGCCGCTGGAGCTGCGGCCCCCGGGTGCCCCGAAGGAGTTCGAATGGGCCGAACAGCGAGACATCTTCATTCGCTTTGCGCAGCGGCGGGCGCTGGGTCCGAGCACCGCCGCCCTCGTGCGAGCCGCCGAGGAGCGCGGCGTCCCCTGGATCCGGCTCAACGACTTCAGCCTGGTCCAGTTCGGCCATGGCAGGTACCAGCAGCGGATCCAGGCCACGATCACGAGCGAGACCCGCCACATCGCGGTTGACATTGCGTCCGACAAAGACGAGACAAACCGCATTCTGGCCGACCTCGGGCTGCCGGTCCCCGGCCAACGCCTGGTGTACGGCGACGACCAGGCGGTGAAGGTGGCGGAAATGCTGGGCTATCCTGTCGTGGTCAAGCCGCTCAACGCCAACCACGGCCGCGGCGTCTCCCTGAACCTGACCGAGCCGGAGCAGGTGCGGGCCGCATACGAACAGGCTCGCGAGCACAGCCGTTCGGTTCTGATCGAGAACTTCATCTCCGGGATAGACCACCGGATGCTGGTCGTCAACGGCGAGCTCATCGCGGTCGCCAAGCGCATGCCCGGTCACGTCGTGGGCGACGGTGTGCAGACCGTCGAACAGCTGCTTGATGAGGTCAACGCGGACCCGCGGCGTGGAATCGGGCACGAAAAGGTGCTCACCCGGATGCAGTTCGATTACCAGGCCGACCGACTCCTGGCCCAGCGCGGCATGACGCGCGACAGCGTGCCCGAGGCGGGCGACGTCGTGTTCTTGCGTTCCACCGGCAACCTCTCGACCGGCGGAACCGCGATCGACATGACCGACGTGGTTCATCCGGACAATCGTGAGATGGCGGTTCGGGCCGCGCGAGCGATCGGGCTCGACGTCGCCGGCGTCGATTTCCTGACCCCGGACGTGACGCGGTCATACAAGGAAGTCGGCGGAGCGATCTGCGAGGTGAACGCCGCGCCGGGCTTCCGTATGCACGTGGCGCCGAGCGAGGGCATGCCGCGGGACGTGGCCGGGCCCGTCATGGACATGCTGTTTCCCGAGGGTTCGCCGCGCCGTATCCCGATCGCCGCCGTCACGGGGACCAACGGGAAGACGACGACCGTTCGGATGCTGGCTCACATACTCAAGCTGACCGGTCGTCACGTCGGGATGACGACAACGGATGGTGTCTACATCGACGGCGAGCTCACCGTCGAGGGCGACATGACCGGACCGCTGGCGGCGCGCATGGTGCTTCGGGACCCGAAAGTCGACACGGCCGTCCTGGAGACCGCCCGCGGCGGCCTGCTGCGGGCCGGGATGGGATATCGCCGCTGCGATGTGGCCGCGTGCCTGAACGTGCAGAGTGACCATCTCGGCTTGCGGGGCATCGACACGCTCGAGCAGCTCGCCGAGGTGAAACGGATCGTAGTGGAGGTGGCCACGAACACCGTGGTGCTCAACGCGGACGATCCGCTCTGCCTCAAGATGGCGGACTACACCGAGGCGGAGATCGTCTGCTACGTCACGCTCAACCCCGGACACGAGCTCGTGAAAGAGCACGTCGCGGCGGGTGGCCGCGCCGTCGTGCTCGAGCAGGGCATCAGCGGCTACATGATCACGCTCTACGACAACGGCGCTCACATGCCGCTTCTGTGGACGCACCTGATCCCGGCGACCCTGGAAGGACGCGCACTGTTCAACGTGCAGAACGCGATGTTTGCAGCTGGCCTCGCCTACAGTATGGACATCAGTCTCGACGACATCCGGCACGGTCTCCGCACCTTCGACACGACGTTTTTCCAGGCGCCGGGCCGCATGAACGTCTACACGGAGCACCCGTTCAAAGTGATCCTCGACTACGGTCACAACGCGACGGCGGTCCAGGCGCTGGTCGATCTCGTCTCGGGTTTGGAGGTGAAGGGCCGGAGGATCATCGTGGTTTCGGCGCCCGGCGATCGTCGCGACGAGGACATCCGGGAAATCGCAGGCATCGTCGCGGGCGGCTTCGACCGCTATGTCTGCCGCCGAGACGACAACCTGCGAGGTCGAGAGTCGGACGAGGTGCCAATGATGATGCGCGGGGAGCTCCTCGCGGCTGGCGTCGAGCTTCAGGCCATAGAGGTTATCCCGGACGAGGAGACTGCGGTCAACGCGGCACTTCAGGGCGCGGAGCCCGGCGACCTCGTCCTCATCTTCGGCGACCAGCTGGCCCGAACCTGGGGCCAGATCACTGGCTTCAGCGCCGCCCCGCAACTGGTCGCCGCCGAAAGGGTACCAGTGAAGGCGGCCGAGCCTGTAAGCATTCCCACGAACGTGCCGGCGTTTGAGCTTGAGAGGGGCCAGACACTCGTGCGGGACGAACGGGGCGTCCGCCTGGCCCGAGAGGAAGCCGACTGATGTTTCGTTGTGCGCGACCACGAGCAGTCGTGACGGCCGCTCTAGTTGGAGCGGTCGCGGCGACGTCAGCCGCGTGCGGCGGGCAGCCGGAGCCTTCACGGCTCGATGCCGAGGCGCAGCGGCGCAACAATGTGTCCGACGTGTTGCAGGCCTACTCCGAGACCCTATCGGCGCAGGACTGGGAGAACTTCCTCGAACTCTTTTGGCCGGGCGCGACAGCGAGCGCCATCCGCCGCCCCGACTCGGCGAGCGACCCTCAGGTTTTCGTGAGCCAGGTACCGGCCCGCGTCGCGGATCTGGCACCCATACTCGCGTCCAAGCCGGTCTTCGATGCCAGCCTCGAGTCGCCGGCCGTGTTCGTCGAGCACAGCCTGGCCATGGCTTGGTCACCGTCGGCCACGCAAATCGGACAGGCGGCCGACCCCAACAAGATCCGAGGCGTCGACGCGATCACGCTGCTTCGGGTCGGGTATGACTGGAAGATCATTTCCATCGCATACCAGGCCGATGCCGTCCAGAGCCCACTTCAAGAGGGAGGGTCGCGGCAGTCCATACTCACGGCGCTGGCGCGCTACTACTCCGACTTTTCAGCCCGGAACTGGACGCGCCTAGCCACGCACTTCTGGACCGACGCTACGATCAGCGCCGTGCGGATGCCCGTTGGCGAGAATGCGCCGCGCGCCGTCGCGATGACGGTGCCCGAGTTCGTCGGCGCTGTTCGCGGGACTCTCGAGCGGGAGCCGATCTTCGAGGTGCGGATGGGGACCGCCCAGGTCGTTGTGCGCGGAAACCTGGCGCAGGTGTGGGCTCGGTACCGGGTGCGGCTCGGTGACGTGAACGTCAACGAGTGGGGAGGCGTCAACGCCTTCACCCTCGTACGGTTCGGTGGACGCTGGCGAGTGGTCTCGCTGGGCTACGATACTCAAGCCCCGGCGGCCGGTCGGTTTCAATTCTAGCAACCTGCTAACGCCCGTTGACCGAGACCCAAACCTCCGCACAGGGCGGGCCCGCGACCATCGAGCTCCGCGATTCACGCCGCCTCACGGGACCGAACATCCTCATGCCCGGCGCGGGCGCCGTTGTCGAAATTTCCTTATCCGACGCGGACTCAGATCGCGCCGAGCAAGCGTGGCGTGTCCGGGTCGCCGAGATCCTCTCCGCAGTCGGATGGGCCTCCGCAGTGCCGGCGGTGAGGCGATTTCCTGGAGGCTTGAGCCTCGGCTTCGGGGCGCCGATCGATGCGTTGTATGCCGCCACGGAGGTGAACGAATGGGCCTGGTCAGCCGCATCGTGTGACCTGGCGGGAGTCGAGCCCGGTGCTCCGGGATCGAATGTCGAAGCGACCGCGGACGCGACGGTGCGCCTCCGCGCGGAGATCGAGAACGAGTCCAATTCCGAGCTCATTCGCCTCCGCGATGCTGCTCGCGAGCATGGCGTCACCTTCCTGTCGGACGACGATCACGCCTCCGTTGGCCTGGGCAAAGGATCACGTACCTGGCCTGTCCGACAGCTTCCCGACCCTGACCGGATCGGATGGGACACGATCCACGACATTCCCGTCGCCCTCGTGACCGGAACCAACGGGAAGACGACGACCGTTCGCCTGCTCGCGGCAATGGCGAAAGCGGCCGGCCTGACACCCGGAAACACATCGACAGACGGTATCTACGTGGACGGCACGCTGCTCGATGCCGGCGACTGGTCCGGGCCTGGCGGTGCAAGGGCGGTGCTCCGGGACCCGCGGGTCGAGCTGGCCGTGCTGGAGACGGCGCGCGGCGGCATGGCGCGCCGCGGCGTCGTGCTACCGAGGGCGTCCGTGGCGATCGTCACCAACGTGGCAGAGGACCACTTGGGGGAATTCGGCGTCCACGACGTGGACGGCTTGGCAGCCGTGAAGCTGGTGGTCGGGCGGGCGATTCCGCGCAGCGGCCGGATCGTTCTCAACGCCGATGATCCGGTTCTGGTCCGAAACGCCGAGAGCGCCACTGAGGCCGGTCTGTTGGCGGCTCCCTTCGCCTGGTTCGGTATCGACCCCAACGGTCCTTTCCTCTCGCCGCGAGTCGCGGCGGGCGCGGAAGTCACGACGCTCCGGGACGGCGCCTTCGTCCATCTATTCGGGGAGGGGCG